>JABDCP010000031.1 GCA_013288045.1 Candidatus Babelota bacterium | reverse complement strand
GCATATATAGAACAGTTTCTCATTCTTTCTCAAGGTGGCATGAAATATGTCATTTTCGTCGTTGGCCATGCCCATCTTGCACCTCTCCTTAAGCTGTGCAATACATTGCACATGCAGGAACTTGTGAAAATAACACGACTTGAAGAGCGAGAGTCGAGAACTTATTATGTATCGAAGAGTGTTTCGAGTGCCGATGTTAGTCAGTGCATTATAAGTTCGCTTAAAGATTTACTTGCAGAAGAACATTTTTGCCGAGCATGTTTAAAAAAAGAAGCGAAGCAAAGGTGTGGAGCTTGTAAAAAAGCGCACTATTGCTCAGTTGAGTGTCAATCTAAAGATTGGCCAGATCATAAGAAAACATGTAAGCAGTTATAGGATCAGTAAGCTTTGTTAAGAAGAGTAGTTATTGGCCATTAAGGAACGAATTGCTATCTAGAGTTTGTAACCCCAGATAGTCGCTTTTCAACAAGGCAAGTATGAGGAGTCAAGACTTGAGCAGCACGTGTGGGTTTAGGAGTACTTGAAAGCAGAGACTATTTTCTCACTTAGACTGTGCAATCCAACGTCGATTCTGGAACATGTGCGGCACGTTCAAAAAAAACCTATTTAGATTCACGTGTAGAAGATGCAGACGTGTTGTATATGCACAAAAAGTTGACGCTACAAAGGTCGAGCGCTACACTTGCCCTATGTATGTATCCTAAGCTTTGAAGTTTAGTCGATATTCTTACAAATCAAAGGAGGTTGGGATGTGCGGCCTGATCTTTTGTATCATTATTCTCTTACATAAAATAAAGCAATTTCTTGTAACTCGATCTACAGGTGAGTATTCTGTAGCTCCTAGTGTGAAGTCTTATGTCTGTAGCAAACTATACCCCCTTGTAGGTGTATTCTTGCTTGTCTGCTTACCACTTTCAGGTTCTGCGATGGTGCTCGATAGACAGACACCTCAGAATGAGAATGTTGCGGTAACTACTGAGCTAGAAGCTAGTGCTGTTCAGTCCAACTATGCGCTTATGCAACCTGTACTCGTAAGTAAACTTGGAGAAGGCGAGCTTACCGTAGCACATGATGATGCATGTTTGGTAGCAAAGTTTTTATTGTATCTTGATCGTGCAGGGGATCGTAAGCATTATCTTCTCGATCCAGTTAAACTACAGAAGCTTCTCTACTATGTGCAAGGGTATGCGTTAGCAATCTATGGCAAAACTCTTTTTGCACAGCAGATGGTTCGTCATAATCATGGTGCCTTAGAGTGGGATGTGTTTCAGCTTTTTAAGGGCCAAAGTTTCATACCAGATGACCAAGTTGCCGCATTAGGATATGATGCAAGTCAATACAATCACGCGTTTAAAGCGCATGTAGGAAGTGTTTTTGAAATGAAAAAGATGTGTGAAACATGGAAGCTTGTTGAGCAGCATCACCAAGAAGCGCCATACCTTATGGCTCAGCAAGGACAAGTAATAAACGCAGATTCCTTGAGAGCATTTTTTAGTGATCCAAAGCAGGTACTAAAATATTGTGTTGGTCGTTTAATAACAGCAGCAGATAGCTCAGAAATTGCCGAGCTTATCAGATATATGCGAGAGTATATTTCCTACGGTCAGTTTGACAAAAAGCAGCTCTTAGAAATCGAACGTTATCTGTTGAGATCAAAAGATCAACTTGAGCGGGTATATACGCGGTATGAAGCTTCTGCTACGATTGCGTGGCGCGGCCAAACACCGCTGCAGACACTGTTGGGCCATTTCTTTTTTCCCGTACAATGTGAGTATGGTGCTGAGCCAATAGCTTTACTACAAATACGTGAGCCAATGCAATTAAGAATTGCTCTCTCAGCATCCCATGGGCATATACTTGCACAATCCTATTGTGTTGAAATTCTCTCTTTATATGATGCAAATCCCCCCCCTTTTATAGAGGCGGTGGTACGGTATTTTGGAGAGACAGCTGCGAGTACTCATCAACTGTGCCTTGAAAATCCTTCAGAAGGCTCAATGCCTTTTTATCTGTGTGGGCTTTATTGCATGTCTCGTAATAAGCTCAGTGGAGCACTTGCTCATTTTAAAAAAGGATTTGAGATGGGAGATCCTTGGTGCAGATATCGTTATATTCTTATGATGCGTAATGTCGAAAAAAAACGGGAAGCGATGGCACGACAACCAAACATCCAAGAGCGCAAGGCATTAGCTTTAGAAGAATTACTTCAAGCGCGTGTACTAGGTGATGTTAGCTTACGCACGGCGCATTATGTAAAGGCCGGTACACAGGGTATGGCCGAAGGATATCATTCAGCAGCGATTCTTGCCCGCGCGCAAGGTGATGCAGTGACTGCTCGAAACTATTTCCTACTTGCTGCGAGAAATCATCTATTAAGCGACTTTGAAGAAGAAGCTTCAGTTCTGATTTCTCAAAATTGCATAGATAAAGCTAAGGTGGTCTATGAAACTATGGCAAAAGCTGGCGATGAAGCCGGGTTGATGCGTCTTGCAGCACTCTATAAGAGAAATGAATGTATAGATGAAGCAAACAAGTTCTATGAAAAAGCTGGGTTGCGAGGATTGGAACAGATGGTCAGTAATGCAGTACCTTCTAGTGAAGAGTTCATTCGATTGTCTGCGCGATGCCACTCGTATAAACAAGATAGATTTAATGAACTGTTAATTCTTAGTAAAGGAGATCGGATCTCATGAAGCTCATTACATTCATATTGAGTATTTTTTGTTTACAGCATACTGCTGCGGGTACCTTGCAACTTATAGTAT
>JABDCP010000030.1 GCA_013288045.1 Candidatus Babelota bacterium | reverse complement strand
CATATTTCACCACAGGTATCAATTGCACGATGAAGAGTGTTATTTCTAGATGCATTGTAGAGTTTATAAACGTATGTTATTCTCATTGGGCTTTTAAATCACTCAGTACCAAGGGCGAGGTTGCCCTGGCACTATTTTGATTATTAAAAACCACCACAATTCACATGTGATATTATCAGCAAATGAGATAAATGCAAGATTTGTTAGAAGATATTACCTCGATGAGAACTAGATAAGATTTCATCCACATAAATTAATTTAGATGCTTTCCCAGCGCAGAGGGTAGAGTAATGATAGAGAAAGGATTCTATGTCATATTGTTCATACTATCAAGCACGAGTTGTTGAGAAGGACTGTTGGTTCTTAGTTGCTATAATGCGCAGCTTTGAACATCTTGCCTTCGATCGCACCTTTGACAAAGGAACGAGTACCTTTGAATTCTTTGTGCCGCAGGATCTTGAGCAAACATTCTTGGAGCTCATGGATTTCTTTAAGGCAGAAGGAATAGTACAAGAGTTATGCTCACTCCCTAATAGATTAATCGATCCCCAGGCAGTTATTTAACAAGGTTCTCTAAGCGTATTTTTATTTCCTCGGGTGCGAGCATGCCAAGCAGGTCATGAATTGCAGGACCCTGTGCAGATCCTGTGAGCGCAATACGCACCAGAGAATAGATGTCTTTAACCGCGAATGAATGTTCTTTGCAGAGAGCTTTCAAAGCGAGGACTCCGGTTTCTGGGCTGCCGGAGGCAATTTGAGGAATTATCTTTTTCAATGCTTCCTTTGAATTGGAAAGCTTGTAGGTTTCAAGAAGAGTTGTATCTAATGTAGGTCGCTCTGCAATAAATGTTAAAAGATCTGCACTTTGTTTGAGTGTTACCAGTTCTTCTTTTATCGGTAACAGTAAAGCTTTGATTTTTTCATGGTCCCAGGAGCTGAGCATAGGAAGTTTTTTGTTAATGAAGGGACGACAGAGTTCAACGAGCTTATCAAGGTCGTATCCCTTAATCCACTGATGATTTACCCAACGAAGTTTTTCAACGTCATATTTTATTTGACCTGTTGCAGACAGATGATCAAAATTATAACTATCGATCATCTCTTGTGCGCTCATAATTTCTTTTGGGACCGAATGTCCTATGATAGCAAGGTAATTAGTGATAGCTTCCGGTAAGAAGCCGGCCTCTTGAAGATCAGTTAGCGAAAATCCAAAGTCCCGTTTTGAGAGTTTCTTACCCTCGACATTACCAAGGATAGGTAGATGACAAAATACGGGAACTTCTTCCTCAAAAACCTCATATAAGGCAACCTGAACTGCTGTGTTTGTTAAATGATCTTCACCACGAAATACATGGGTGATCTTCATAGCAACATCATCAACGAAGTTTGCAAATAAGAAGGTAAAGCTTCCATCTTGCCGAGTAAGAGGAACGTCAGAAAAATGCTTCAGTTCAAAATGCATTGTCTTATGTGCTAAATCATAGAAGGTTGCTGTTTTGGTATGGTCCAAGATGAAACGCCAAATAAAAGGCATGTCTCGTTCAAAACGAGCCTTGACCTCTTCTTTTGGTAGGGTAAGGCATGCACGGTCATACCGAGGCGGCTGCTTGAGGGCAAGTTGCCGTTGGCGCTTTTTCTCAAGCTCTTCGGTAGTACAAAAGCAGGGATATATCACATTTTTTTCTTTGAGTGTATTAAGCGCTTCAGTATAGAGTGCCGTACGCTTCGATTGGAAATAGGGAGCGTAGGGACCACTTTTTTCCGGACCTTCATCAAAGGAAAGCTTCAACCACGCAAGGTCACTCAGGATACGAGTTGCATGTGGATCAACATTTCGTTCTGGGTCAGTATCTTCTATGCGAATAATAAAAATGCCATCTTTTTGGCGTGCAAATAAGTAATTTATCAGAGCAGAGCGAACATTACCTAAATGCATAAAGCCAGTAGGCGAAGGGGCAAATCGTACACGAATGTTTGAGGTCTTCATAGGCGTAATCTTGATATCTCGATGTGATGGTGAGACTTTTCATGAGTATACCATAAGCTTTTTTGAATGTTTATCTTTTGAAAGACTCTTTCAAAAGTCTTGAGTCGAATACTCAGCATGTGGTATCAACAGAGGCGAAGTTTGCCATTTGACGAATATAAGGAGGTACACTATCATGAGTGCGTGCTGCTAAACAATAGTAAGTTGAGTACTGTAGAGAGTATCCCTTACAAGAAAGGATTATGCGTGAAACATTCTTTTAATCTGATGGTTCTAGCAAGTATGATAAGCCTATCCCCTTTGACTGCTGCTAAGACTATACTTGAGCAGCTTGAAACTGCAGTCAGCGGAGGAAATCTTCTGGAAGTAAAGTCGTATCTTCGTAAGCTCGATAGACAGCCAATGACGCCCCAGGAAAAAAAGAGCATTTTTTCCGATCTGCTTGGGATGAGTGAAGATACTCTCGAATCAGAGAAGGCTACAGGCGAATTTTTAGGTGACAAGTGTGATATTGCTCGCTGTATAGCGGGTGCTCTTGTCGGTGTATACGGTTTGTCTCAGGTGGTGCATAATAGCAACTAAGAACCAACAGTCCTTCTCAACAACTCGTGCTTGATAGTATGAACAATATGACATAGAATCCTTTCTCTATCATTACTCTACCCTCTGCGCTGGGAAAGCATCTAAATTAATTTATGTGGATGAAATCTTATCTAGTTCTCATCGAGGTAATATCTTCTAACAAATCTTGCATTTATCTCATTTGCTGATAATATCACATGTGAATTGTGGTGGTTTTTAATAATCAAAATAGTGCCAGGGCAACCTCGCCCTTGGTACTGAGTGATTTAAAAGCCCAATGAGAATAACATACGTTTATAAACTCTACAATGCATCTAGAAATAACACTCTTCATCGTGCAATTGATACCTGTGGTGAAATATG
>JABDCP010000029.1:1661-2943 GCA_013288045.1 Candidatus Babelota bacterium | reverse complement strand
TTGGGTAGCCATTAAAACTGATGATTCTTTCTATACACAGGATAATAAAGAGATTACCAAAGTGGCAGCTGGAAAAACTCAACCATTTGAGGCACCGATCGATAAGCCCTATGAAATCTTCGTATGGACAAGCGAACCAGCTTCAACGGAAACTACCCCCACAAAGCTTTACAAATTAAACGCCGATGAAACGGGATACCTCACTGCCGACCCAGGTGGCATACTGAGACCGCAAACAGGTCCTGCTCAAGGGAAATTGGATAAAACTGATACCGGTTTAAGTACGTTAAGAAATGCTAGAACAGTCACTGCATTAGCTGTTAGCGCTGTAAAAGCAGCTCCAACGCCTCCAGCACGACCTGTATCAACTACACAACCAGCTGCTAAAAAATCCACAGTGCCCCCAGCACCTGTTGCAAGACCTGTACCACCGGCAGCACCAACAGCGCCCGTTGCAAGGCCAGTACCTCCAGCACCTACTGCTCAAAAAACATCTATACCGGTACCCCCACCGATGCCTTCAAAACAACCTGCTGTAAAACCTGCAGCTCCAAAGATCGCAGTAGAAGAAGAGACGCCAGCACCTCAAGAAGGTCGATCCGATCTACTGGCTTCAATTCGAGCGGGTACAACCTTGCGTCCTGTAGGAGAACAGAACGTTGCTCAAAAGAAACCAGCTCAAGGATCATCGGTAGCAGCATCATTAGCACAAAGCGCTGCTTTTAGAAAAGTAGCCCAAGCAAACCGCCCAGATGAGACTGAGGCTGCATAAGCCATTTCAATCTAAGTAGGCATGAAGAGAATTCTCTTCATGCCTTTTTTTGCGCCCCAGCATTCCTACTGTATCTCCCTCGTTCACCTCTACCCAAAATACTACCATACGGCTCGCCTAATAGAAGATTTCGTCCACGTGATACTCTTATATCTTGGGTTACCTATCAGCCAGCTAGGACCGTTTATGCTCTTAAGGAAAAAGGTCGCCATACGACTCCCCCCTAGCAGGAGATTTTGTTCAAGTGCCATTTTCTATACGTTCGGTTTCATACCAACTAGATAGGGGCCTCTACGCCGTAGAGGTAAAAGGTTACACCGTCAGGTAGCAACGTATAATACCTACCTAGAAAAGTTCATACCAATAGAAAGACCCATGAACATGATGCTCATGGGTCTTTAGGTGTATAAAAAAACGCTTCTAAAGGTTCTTCACCTTATCTTTTTGCTTTCTTTACCTGCTACCGATGATCCTTGAGCTGGTTTCTTTTGAGCAACGTTCTGTTCTCCT
>JABDCP010000029.1:725-1651 GCA_013288045.1 Candidatus Babelota bacterium | reverse complement strand
ATCTTTTTGCTTTCTTTACCTGCTGACGAGGAAGAGCTTTCTTCGCCTTTCTTTTATCTGCTACATGATGACTCTTCTTACCTACGGTAGGGCTTTTCGGAGCTGCGGCCGTTGTTGGTTTTGCTTTGGCAGTTTCTTGAGTCCTACCACCGAATAGACCACCAAGTTTACTTAGGGCACCTGCCCCTGCAGCTGTAGCGGCTATTTTGCCTGTTTTACCTTTACCAGAGCGAAGAGTCTTAAGATTACTCTCGTTCCATGCAAAAGCCTTATGAACCCGTTTATACGCTGGATCATCCTCTTTCATGCCACCTTTTTTTAAGTATTCTAGAGTTCTTTTCCAATCACGGACTGCTTCTTCTCTATGTTTGATGAGTTCTGCATGTGTTTTTACGCCAAAAGCAGATGATCCAAGCCCTAAAGCAAGGCATGCAACAAGTGCGGTTACGAGATGTTTCATAGTCTTTTCTCCTGTTGATAAAGTTAGGTATAGTCTTACCTTTACCTTATCATATTTTCAGGTAGAAAATCAATATAAGTAATAAAATTTATATTATTTCTTATGGAATTTATAGGTGTAACCTACAAAGCCACCACGACTTTTGCTGGTCGAAGTACACGGCCTTTTCTCATGTATCCCTTCTGAAGAATCGCAAGTATCTCACCTGAAGCATGATCGGGAGATTCTTGCTGCATAACTGCCTCAAAGAACTGAGGGTCAAAAGTCCCTTTGTGAGAGATCTCCTCTATCTCATATTTTTTAAGGAGGGCATCAAGGTTTTTAACAATCATCGAAATCCCTTGAAAATGCGCGGCTACATCTTGAGGAAGCTGCTGAAGCTTGAGTTCTTCAAAAGCACGTCCAAGATCATCTACTATTGATAGAAAATCAATGATTACCCGATCCTGTGCCATTTCTATTAATG
>JABDCP010000029.1:0-715 GCA_013288045.1 Candidatus Babelota bacterium | reverse complement strand
TATAATTATCAAACTCAGCAGTAAGATAGAGGTACCTGTTTTTCATCTCAAGAAGCTCTGCACGACAAGCTACTAAAGCCGTATCGTCATTTTGTTGATCTTGAGAAGTAACGTTCTCCTGCGGACCTTTATTTTCAGTATCTTCCATAGAAACCTCTACTCATGACGCTCAGACAGAGCTTATAACAACTTATCTAGATGATAAGTATAGCACCAATTTGCAAATTGAGAAAACTCCTCAGCTGTAGGCCTATTATATTCAACTTGAAAAATAATGCCGCCAAACTCTTGATTTTTCTGCGCAAATTTAAGTATGCTGAAACTATACAAAGATATAAGAATGAGAGGATGTACATGGATCAAAAAGATTTTGTTGAAGGGCTCAGTGCCATTCTTACAAACCGCAGGCTCATAACTCCGGCCGATATGGTCAATCTTGAAAGAGAGTTCCATACACGAAGTGATGTGGCATTTGAAGACTTCTTGCTTGAAACAGGCATCATAGATCGTGAGGATCTTCTTGAAGCCCTCTCACAATACTATGGAGTGCCTCAGCTCGATGTAACCGGTGCTTTTTTTGATCATCAATTCCTTCGACTAATTCCAAGCGGCATAATGTTGCGCCATCTTTTCATACCCTATTATCGGGATGAAGGGAGTGACTCGCTGTGGGTAGTTGCTGCAAACCCAAGTGATCCTCATCTGCTGTATGTCC
>JABDCP010000028.1 GCA_013288045.1 Candidatus Babelota bacterium | reverse complement strand
TTTTCTCAGATGGCTTTTGATCATTAGGAGGTTGCTGCTCCATAAGGCCTTCAGTTTCCATGAACTTCATCACATCATCGAGGTTATTAGGATCGAGATTCTGTTGACGCATACGCTCTTCAGTAGCTTTTCCTATTTCTTCAAGTTCCTGTTTTTGCGCAGGAGTAAGATTATTTAAAGCATCAAAGAACTGACGAAGCTCTTCAGCCTCTTTAGGATCGAGGTTGAGCGCTTTCAGTTCTTCATCACTTATCTGGAAATTTGGTGCATCTGGCGCTTTTATAGGTTCTGCAAGTTGTCCTTTTTGCATAGGTGCTTCAGGTTGTGGTCCTTTTTGCCCAGACCAGAGATTCCCTGATCCTAGAAGGCCGATACATATACTAAGAAAGTACATAAACTTTTTCATCATTAACTCCAAGGTAATTACTGAGATGCTCCTCATCTTCAAGTATATACTATCAAACGTAGTTCTGTCTTGAGGTGGCATACCGCTTCATATTGAATTATTTTTTAAAATTATATTTCTATTAAAATTCTATCAGATATGGGCATTAAAGTCAATGGCTATCTTGGAGGGCTTAACGAACAAGTGTATACTAGAGTATGGCTCACCCCATAAAGGATTTTCTCCATGACCAAAAGTAGGAGTATGACCAGTGGCGGTGGCTTTCTTCTCTTAGAAGCATTAGTGGGACTGGCTCTTCTTATGCTGGCAAGCTCTTTATTCTTTGCCTATCAGTCATACACAGTCCAGCAGTACCATACTATACGGGAACAGATTCCGGCGCAGTATATCGCATGCAGTATTTTAGAACAGTGCAAGCTCAGGCAGATTCCTGTATATCCCCAGGCTGCATGGCAGGCTCATATTTCGGAGCAGAAGGATCCGCTGCTTCCTTTGGTCTATCTATCAGTGTCCCTTTGTAAAAGATGCTCCCATAAGAAAGACAAGAGACCTTGTAAGGGGCGTGAAGTGGTGCCCCCCGAAAAGCCATTAGTGACCCTCAAGACGGCTTATAGCCTATGACAAATGTCCGTGGCGTGACTCTCATAGAAGTGCTCCTGTACCTAATGCTCAGCAGCATGATGTTGGTAGGTACGATGAGTATAGTCATGCATCTGAATAGCTTTATAACAGAGCATATGCGGCGCCAAGACGAATTAATACAGCTTGCCTGTGGACTTGCCTGTCTAAAACATGATATTCATGAGTTTTCATCCTTGAAAGAGTATCGAACACATCGACTTATAGGTACTCTTAAGGGCAGAGATTGTTTGTGGTGGGTCAAAAAGAAAAGACTCATACGGTCCTATGGTACGTATGATCAGCAGAAAAAAATGTTTTATCCCTACTCGCATAGTTTAATTGCTGCACCGGTGAGCTCTTTTTCCTGCAGCTATTCTGTGCACGATGGGCGGGTAGTTGGCGTAACCTGCACTCTTATAAGTCCACACCATGAAATATCCCTCCTTATTGCCCTGGAGAAGAACCATGAATAGCTACGTACTAGTAACTGTTCTTATGATATGCCTTACCTGGATGACCTCTGTAATGGAGCATCAGCAATATCATAGATTAACAACCTATGCCCTACGGAAAACTACTGAGGATGAATATCTCCGCGAGGGCCTAAGGGCATATGGCCTTGCCTACTACCAACATTATCAGAAGTCTTTATCATTGCCTGCAACGATCTCACCACCACACTATTTGACGCAGGGCAAAGATGTACATATTTTTTTGAAAGAGGAGCAAGGAATAATCAAGGTTGAGCTTTCTCAGTGATCTAGTCTTTACTTTCCTGCGCTATCATATGCATGGATCTAGCACCACCAGGGAGAGCTTCCTCATTTGACATTGGAGGGACCGTCCAGAATTTCACACCATTCTTGAGAGCTTCATTTTTGATAGCGGGCAAAGTCTCAAAACATAACACTGTAACATTGTTAAGATTAACCATCTCAACTGGGCTGAAAAATTGTGGATACCGCTCAACAAGAAAATTAACAAATATGAGCTTCTGGAGAATTAACCGTCTATTGAACTCGCTTGAAGAAAGTAGAGCTTTCTTTTGAGGATCTGTGAAGTCCCTTACAATCTTCCCTAACATGCCCCCCAATGGACTTTGAGTATTTAGTTCTATCATTGGTGAATATTCATAAAGTTGTTTTTCTGGTATTTGAAAGGGGAGCGTGAGTTGTCGTGCAAGGACCTTTAACGCGTCTGGGCTGATGGTGCGCAACTTGTCGAGCATTCCTGCATATGACCCTTCCAAAATGAACGTAGGAAGTGCCCAATAGTCTCTTATAGTTGCGATAAATTCAGCAAGCTTGCGCAGGCTAGCTATTTCTGCTTTACTTTGAGCATTACACTCTGGATCGAGAGTGCAATTATCTAGGACAGCGAATGCTAGTGTTAAATCAATAACTTTCCCCGTACTATCTATCATATGTTGATCAAGAGACATGATCACTTTCCTTGTAGCTTCTAATTCTCTCGCAGAAATAGATAAGGCTGCTGCATAAAGGGAGAAAATACTTGAGCTGTTAAGGAGCATCGCGGCTATAATACCCGTATTCCTTTTCATAAGTTTCCTTTGCATAGCTTGGGTGTATAAGGTTGTGCAGATCAGATCGAGTATATCGGTCATACTTGTCACCTGTCAAATTATCTCCGATTGTCCAGCTCTGAATAGTTTGCAGGCAGTTGATCTTGATCATCGGGGTTTGATTATTCGTCTGAGTTTATAGCTTTTCCCCCTTGGTAATTTTCAAATTGAAATTGACTTTCGGTGAGTTTTGCACTACCTTAAATGTGCTACAACGTCCCAAGAAAGAAAAATATAACTCTCTATGAGGCTGATCATGAAAAGAGTACTTATAAGCGGTGTATGTGCCCTCAGTCTATTGAATACTATGCTTGCAATGAACCTCCAAAAAGATTTGGATAAGAAGGCTGATTCATTATCGAGCTTGACCGATCTTGTCGCTCCTAAGAAGGGTGATTATGCTCTGCTTGTACCGCACGAAATTCATAGGAACATGGAAGAGCATAGGTTGCTTTTGAAATCTGGCTTATGCTCAAAAGACTCTGTAACCTGGTATGACATTGCAGATGAATACCGCCAACTCTATGGCAATCAGGAGGCGCTTTCTTTTGCGCAAAAAATATTTACTTCACTGGCTGAGCAAGATTTCCCTAGTGCTATCAGAGCATTAAGCGCTCTAGGTCTTTCAAAAATTATGCATAAAAATGGCCAATCAGAAGAAGCTTTCAGATGGGC
>JABDCP010000027.1 GCA_013288045.1 Candidatus Babelota bacterium | reverse complement strand
TACTAATTCGTTAATTGCTTGAAAGATGAACATGCACAACCTGCTTCAAAAGCTAGTGGGGATGCCCTGTGCTACAATCTTTTGTTTGAAGGGACGCTTTCATTCTCGTGGTTGGTCCCAACTTAAAATGGTTGCAAAAAGCCTCCTTGTCTAAGTATGCCTTTAGCTCAGCTGGTTGCTCTCCTAATGATACTGAGCTATTCTTGGATTACGGAGTCTTTAATCTTTGCCGAGAACTTGCATGGTCACCACGAAGCGTAAGCCCGATTTTAAGCGTAACCTCTATGAGAATGAGGCATGGGAGCGATCAGAGCTTGTGTGTGGTATTGATGAGGTGGGGCGAAGCTGTTTTGCAGGTCCTGTGGTCGCTGCTGCAGCCATTTTGCGACCTAAAGCGCGCAATAAGCTTATAAAAGATTCTAAACTGATGACTCCAGAAGAGCGAGAAATAGCCTTTCAATGGCTTATGAAGAATTCTACCTACGGAATAGGTATAGTACATCATCGTATGATCGATTCGCGCAATATCTATCAAGCAACGCTTGTTGCAATGAAGCGTGCCCTGATGCAGTTACTCTCAGCTCATGATGCCAAACCTTCAGTGATTCTTGTCGATGCAATGCCTATTAAGCTTGATCATCTTGATATACCTGTGGTCCATTTTATTTATGGAGAACGCCAATCGAAATCTATTGCAGCAGCCTCTATTATTGCAAAGGTAACTCGAGATGCACTTATGACTCGCTTAGATGCTGTTACCCCGGGGTATGCCTATGCCAATAATAAGGGCTATGGTACCAAGGCACATCGTCAAGGTATCGATCAAGATGGGCTGACGCTCTTTCATCGTATGAGCTTTACCTCACAGAAAGAAGCTTTAGAGGTACCGCTTTCTTTCATCACTGAGGTAGATCTTACTGAAACCGGCCTTTAAAAGGGCTTTCAGAGGCAGATATCTATGGACACTTTTCTAGATACCACATCTAAGGAAGATACTCCTTTAGTCTTCTAGCGGGTATGAAAGTGAGCGTTAGATCATTGTATTGACGAGTAAATGGCTGGTCAATATCATATGCAACGAAGTAATTTGCCCCTTTGGGATTGCCCTTGGTACTGGATTGTTATCATGGTATCATTCTAAGCAAAGCATTCAATGGCTTTCAGATTGCTATCATCTTGAAGAATATTTGCATGCAATGACCTCGCATTATGCTCAATTTATGATGAATGCACGGAAGCTTTATGAAGAGATGAAAAGCTGTCCTGAGCTCTATGAGGAATGTAAAGGAATAGTCGATTTCTTTGAGGTCAAAGTTTCCGCAAAAGAGCTTGTCGACCTTCTGGGGCGAGATACGTTTAAAAAACCTTTTTCATTGAATAGCAACAGAGGACATGTGGTGCGAGTGCATAAGCTTGTGCACAAGGTAAAAGATGAACTCAAAGAACTCGCAACTGATATTGGTAAAATCGATATGTATGTGTCTTTGGCAAAACTTATGAAAGAACATGAGACACAGCCGGTCAAGTTTTGCTTTGCTACCTATACGGCGGAACAGACTCCTCTTTTAGATATACATGAGATGTGGCATCCACTAATTGATTCAAAACTGGCTATCTCAAATAATGTCTTATTGGGAGGCACTGAGCGACAAAACATGATTATCACTGGTCCCAATGCGGGTGGTAAGTCGACCATCCTAAGATCGCTAGCACTTTGTATCATTTTAGGGCAAACCATTGGGATTGTCCCCGCTTCCGCAATGCATTTTACGCCATTCCATACGATTAAAACTTCCTTACATGTTGTGGATGATATTAGTGCAGGCAACTCTCTCTTTATGGCAGAAGCATGCCAGGCGCAGCGCTTAATTGAGCGAGTAGAACAGCAAGGATCGGGTGAGTTTAGTTTTGCCTGTTTTGATGAAATATTTAATGGGACTGCTCCGATAGAAGGTTCTGCCGCAGCGTATAGTTTTGCACATCATTTGGCCCCCTTTAAAAATAATATCTGTATTATATCAACCCACTTCTCTTTGCTTACCAAATTAGAAGAAGCTACCGATACCTTCAAGAACTATAGAGTGTCGGTGAAGGCTACTGATCAGGGTGAGTATGTGTATCCATTTAAGCTTGAAGCAGGTGTTTCTCATCAGTGTATTGCGCTTGAGGTACTCAAGCAGCAGGGGTTTCCTGGGGTGATTCTTGATAAGGCTGCCCATTTAGTGCGTCAACTACATGAAAGAGAACATGCACAAGCTGCATGAGCGCTATTGGGATGGTTGAGTCCTACAATATACAATTGAAGGGGCGCCTGTATGCTCGTGGCTTAACAGGACTGCAACAGAGGCTGGAAAAACAGCAGGTTCTTGCGAATATTTTCAGGAAGTGTTATAATTGGTATTAAATGTTTTAGCTTTTGACACATTGGAAAAGGGACACACTGCTATGAAAGTAACCTTCACAAGCCCTACCATATGGGCATTCTTATTTATGAGTTTCTCAGTTTTCTCGTGCAGAGCTATGCAATCGGACATAATTTTCCTTGAAGATGCGCTGGCAAGAGCACAAAAGCTGGGGATTGATGCAGATCATAGAATACAGCTTACAGACAAACTTCTTGCCATAGCCGATACAGCTAAGGAAGAGCTTCCGATTCCACGCTCAAAGGCATACGAGCTTATTGAAGAGGCAGCAACTCAACAAATTATCGATCAAACGAATGAACCAAAAACTGCTGTAGTACCAAGTCAAGGTGCACCACCTATGCGCATTTTTTCAAACGACGACGATGAAGATGTTACTACATCCCAATCGCAGCGAAACGCGAATTCATCTATATCAGTTTCAAGACCTGCAATTAAGTCTGGCACTCAAGCAGCTATCAAGCCCTTGAATATACAAGACTATTTCGACAAAAGATCTCCTCTCCAGGCAGACTTTGCAAAAGCCCAAGGACAGCTTAGAGTACTCGATGAAAAAATAGAGCGAGCTGTTGCTGCCCAAAACGATAGCCTCTATCTAAGACTTTCTCATGAAAAGGAAGGAATAGAAACGCCCTTTATAGAACGACTGAGAAAAGCTTCACAGTCTCCCTGGTTTTATACGAGCGATCTATTGTGGCGTTATATGACGGTTCGACACTTTGATCACTTGCTAGCCATTAGTAGCGTACATGGTCCTGTATATGCTGCATTAGATGATGCTACTCCTTTGTCTACACTTTCTCTTAAGAATCCTTTCGTGTACCTTGTGTCTTTTAATCAAGTAGAAAACACCTGTGGGTTTTCGGCTCTTGCAAATTTGTTTGCGGTGAATGCCCAAGTATCTCTAGGGAAACCGATCACCTTTTCACGGACGCGTGAATTGGCTGAGAAAGCATTTTCTGAAACTATCACAGCACTTCCAGCCTTCAAGAATCTAGAGCGTGGAGGTGCGGT
>JABDCP010000026.1 GCA_013288045.1 Candidatus Babelota bacterium | reverse complement strand
TGTTCCTCCGAAAATTCAAGCAGATCCTCGACGTATCTTTTCATGTAGTCTGTCTGGTAAAAAGCAAGAAATACAGGCTCAGCAGTGCGCATGGCACCCAGAGCATCACTAAAAAGCTTCATTTTTTCTTCATCATCCACAAAGCCCCGTATGATATCTTGCCTCTTTTTCAATCGACTAACATCGGTTATCGGTGAAGCAAGATGTAAAAAAAGAGATACTTTCCCAAGCTCAGTCTGAGTGCGACACAGAGCTTGCGCCGTGTACACGTCAGGATTGGACTGCCCAGAAAAAAGAGTTAGATCAGTCCACGTAGTAGCCGGATCTAATAAAACGTTGCTCTGAAGCTGTAGCCGTTCCTCTGCTCCTTTAAAGAGATCAAATGCAGCAGATCTATACCACTTCTTAAGCGGACTACACTTACGCTTCCATTCACCGTCTATAAATTCACGACTCGAGGAATAGTTAGCTGGCTCTTCCTGCTCCCAGCTAAACGATGCAAGATTATGCTCTGCAACCGCGGTAACGGTTGCGCCTCCAGGAGTGCGAGGGCAGGGCTCTTCAGCAAGCGCACGTGGAAAAAGGAGCAGACTAAAAATAATCGATAGCCGAAAAATAGTATTCATGGGTAGCCTCTGGAACAATTGATACGTGAGCTTTTGTGCAATAGCCTGTTAACCCAAGTGTATCATGCTCCTATACTCCCAGCAACACCTTGAATACTGCCTCATAACCTCGAGCTATGCTTGAACAAGATGATAGGAATATGGTATAACCTAACTCAGTTTTCACACAGCAAAGTACATTATGAAAAAAGAGATCATGTTCACCGTCGGCCATTCAACCAGAACTCTTGAAGAGCTTCTAGAACTTCTCAAGCACTATGGGATCACTGAGCTTGTTGATATTCGCTCCATACCAAAATCTCGCCATAATCCCCAATTTAATGGACCAGAACTCGCTCATTTTTTACGCAACCACCATATTGGGTACCATCATCTCAAGAAATTAGGCGGCCTGCGCCATACACGATCCGATTCGATTAATACTGCTTGGAATAACCTCTCTTTTAGAGGCTTTGCAGATTATATGCAAACAGAAGAGTTCAAGGAAGGCTTAGCAGAACTCATACAGATCTGCCATGAAAAAACAGTCGCCATCATGTGCAGTGAGGCTGTACCCTGGAGATGCCATAGATCATTGATTGGAGATGCTCTCCTTGTACATGGTATCCAGGTAGAGGATATTTTCAGTATCACATCAATAAAGCCTCACCATATGACTCCATGGGCCGTCATTAAAGGGACAACTATAACGTATCCCACCTCCTAAACAGTATCAAAAGCCGGGCTCTATAGGACGGTACATCTTTTAAGGGACAAAACAGGTTTTTTTTGGTATCCTCTACTCAGAAAATCTGATACAAATAGACTCAACCTTGAGCTTACCCATATTCAGGTGCCTTATGGAAAAAAGAGATTACTACGAAGTGCTTGGCCTTTCAAAATCGGCCACCGCAGAAGAAATAAAAGCTTCCTATCGCAAGCTTGCTATGAAATATCATCCTGACCGCAATCCTGATAATAAGGAGGCTGAGGATAAATTCAAAGAAGCTGCAGAAGCGTATGAAGTTCTTTCAAACCCCGAGAAACGTAAACAGTACGACCAATTTGGGCATCAGGGCGCCATGGGCGGATATGGTGGACAGGGGATGGATATGAATGATATCTTCAGGAATTTTGAAGATATCTTCGGTGACATTTTTGGGCAGCAGGGACAGCAGCAACGGCGCAAAGGAAAAAAAGCTGGACCTTCTCCAAAGCGAGGTCATGACCTCGTTAAAGAGATCAACCTTACTTTGCCGGAAGCATTTTCGGGCGTAAAAAAAGATATCAAACTCTATCACTTTGTACCTTGCACAACCTGCGACGGACGAGGGATGCCAAAAGGAGCTAAGGCTCATGAATGTTCAGAATGTCATGGTGCTGGGCAAGTAGGATACAGACATGGCATTTTTATGTATTCTCAAACCTGCCAAGCATGCCATGGAGAAGGGTTTACCATAAGTGATCCCTGCCCTACATGTAAAGGACAAAGTCGCGTTCAACAATATGACACGATCAATGTTGCAATTCCCCAAGGAATCTTTGATGGTGCTGAGCTTCGCATGCAAGGCCTAGGAGATGCTGGTGTATTTGGAGGATCTGCTGGCGATCTCTATATCCGTGTACATGTCGCACCTGATAAAAAGTTCAAGCGGGTTGATGATGATCTTGAATGCAGTATCACCCTTACCTACCCACAGTTGGTATTTGGATGTCAATTGGACGTAGAAAATATTGATGGTACAAAAGAATCCATTAAGGTAAAGCGGGGTACGGCTGTTGGCGAGCGAATCATAATCGCCCATAAAGGATTTCATAAAGTACGGGGATCAGGACGTGGCGATCTTATTGTTATCGCCAAATGCCATATCCCTAAAAATCTTTCGCAGGAAGCTGAGAAACTCCTCAAAGAATATTCTGATCTTATCGGAACGAGTACGCAGGAAGAAGAAGGAAGTATTACCAGCTTCTTTAAAAAATTCTTGCGTTAAAACTATGTATCGGTTGTTTCAAGCGTACTTTCAGCTGCATAGGCACATTTTTCTGCATACCTCCGAGTAAACACAAACCTCTGTGCAAGAACGAACTCTTGACAGGAAAATCCTCCCTTGGTACCGTGTAATTGAAAGGAATATCAGATGTGTTTTTCTGCCCGCATGAGCTTTTTAGCTGCCGGACTATTGGTAAGCATTGCTATTGCTACCTATCGCAAGATACGGCAGTTCAATGAGATTCCTTTCGCCTCGATTTCTCTTGCCTTTGCAATTCAGCAAGCTCTCGAAGGAGCTCTCTGGCTCCTACTTGCCCAAGGTACACATCCTGGACTCACAGCGCTTTGTATGTACGGATTTCTTGGGTTTGCCGTGGTATTTTGGCCTGTTTTTATACCCTTTGCGCTCATTCTTATAGAACATCATCCACTAAGACGTGCGATTATGGGATTTTGTCTTATCATGGGAAGTGCCTGGTCATTGGCCAGCTTATGGTATCTCATACATGTCGGTGCCACAGTTCAGATTCAGTCTCACCATATCGCCTATACGTTGCCCGGCTTTGAAAGTATTACGGGACTCCAATTGCTCATATTGTATAGCTGTATAGTACTTACACCTTTCCTTGTTTCAAGCGATTTTGTCTTGAGACTTGCGGGCTGCCTTATAGGGGTTTCCTGCCTTATATCATATCTTGTGTGGTACTATTATTTTACCTCAATCTGGTGCTTCTTCGCAGCAATAATCAGCTTAGCCATTTACGCTGTCATTATTCATCGTAACCAAAGTACTAGACCGAAACAAAACGCTTCTTAAGACTTTTTTGTGAGTAAGCAACTGACGTTGACTGTGAGATGTGCATCTTTCGCAAGAGAC
>JABDCP010000025.1 GCA_013288045.1 Candidatus Babelota bacterium | reverse complement strand
GTACCAACTTGCAGGGATCGGCCAAGTACAAGTAAAAGAAAAGATAGGTCTCACGTTTGCAGCAGCTTTAAGATCGATATTGCGTCAAGATCCTGATATTGTGATGATTGGTGAGTTGCGCGACCAAGAGACTTCGCAAATTGCGATTCAAGCAGCATTAACTGGTCACTTAGTTTTAAGTACCTTGCATACCAATAGCGCCGCGGCATCGATAACTCGTCTTATTGATATGGGTATCGAACCATTCTTGATAGCGTCTACGATTGTTGCCATTGTCGCCCAACGTCTTGTCAGAAAACTCTGCGAAGTATGTAAGCGTCCCTATCGCCCGTTAGAGTCAGTTTTGAAAAGGCTTCCTTTGACTAAGAAGGAGCTCGAGAAGGTGATCTTTTATGAGCCGGTTGGTTGTGAAGAATGCCTCCAAACAGGGTATCGTGGACGAATAGCCCTCTTTGAGATTATGGTCATGACCCAACCTATAGCGCGGTTAACGCTTGAGCGCTCAGACACCGCAGTTATCCAAGATCAGGCGGTTAAAGATGGCATGACCTTACTCGTTGATGATGGCGTGCGCAAAATTAAAGAAGGCCTCACCACGATTGAAGAGGTTCTCTCTGTTGCGACATCTCAAGAAGGTATTACTACATAGCTCTCCCGGAACTACTCTTATAGAGATCTGTTGTGCCATTATGCTGCTAGGACTTATCACCTGTTTGGCGGTGGTGAACTATGGAGTGTATCATCCATTTCTTGTACGTACTGAACTTAACCGGCTCTATGCAGCATTTGTCTATGTACGAAGAAAGGCTCTTCTTGAGGGTCGTACCCAGCGCATTATCTTTTATGAAGGAGAACGATCATTCACAGTTGATACTACACAGTACCTTGCTCCACAGGTCCTCTTTGTCGTACCACAGAAAGTAAAAGGACCACCTGGCAATCCAACGAAGGTGATTACACGCGCTATCACCTTTAAAAATAGTATCTTAGAGGCATATCAAGATGGCACGCTTAGTGCAGGGACCCTCTACCTTGCAGATGAAGCACGATCATGCTTGTATGCACTCACAACTGATGCATCTGCAATTACAGGATTGCGTCGCTATCGCTATATCTTTTCATCTCAGGTATGGAAACCTCTCGAATAGAGGGCGTGCTTGAAGGCGCTGGCAACTTTTCTTGACTTCTCAAGGTAACCACTCTTGTCCGTCATGTATTGTCTTTGCCCTCATAGGTTGTGAGATAGGGGTTTGAGCTCAAAACCATTGACAAGCTAAGGGACTTGGCCGGTTGTGGGGATTGGTGTACACTAAGCTCAGATAAAGTAAGCCCTACCAGTGAGACATGAGCTTGAAGAATGTTGCTTTTCTTTTCGTCAAACTTCCAGTCGCACTTCTCCTTGGTTGCGCTGTTGCAGTTGGCATTCTGCAAAATGATCCTCGGTTAAAGGGAGCGCTTGAAAGACGTATCGTTTCATCCATGGCTACAATTATCGGGGAATCATTCGATATTTCGGTTGATGAGATCAATCTCATTCATGGTGAGGTTGTCATGCATAATCTTTCCTCATCTTCCCCTGATAAAACATGGTCTTTTACCTGCCCGGTAGTACGGTTACAGGTCTCTTGGCTTTCTTGGTTCAAGGGTGCCAATGCCTTTGATGCATCGGTCTCCTTTGAGAATCCAGTTCTCTTTACTAAGTATGCACAAGGATCATTAGCTATAGCAAAGCCATTTTTTGCCTTGATGAACGCGCCAATTACCGTTCCTCTAAACTTTGTCCAGTATCGTACACAGGGCTCAATGGGCACGATAGCGAGTGAGTCAGGTGAGTTCATGGTGCATGGTGCGACGATCACATCGGTTGAGCCACGCAATGTGGTAACTCATCTGTTAGCACATAATGGCTCTGTGCGCCATGGAAGCAGGCTCCTTGCTGAACATCTACAGGGGCGACTCACTATTGAGGCTCCAAGTGAAGCACCTTACTCATGTACATTAAAATGTACCGGTATGAGGCCATCAAGTATGGGTGATACGGGGTATAATCTTTATGGTACCTATGCTCAAGGAGTGGGGGTCTGCCATTGTCGTTCTGAAGATGGCTCGCTTTCTTTTGAAGGTCGTACAAAAGCTATCGATGAAGGAGTGGCGGGTGATATAACCTTACAAGGTAGCCTTGGTGAGATTGCATCCTGTATCATGGATGATGCACGTGCGCATGAAGCCATGGGAACTGTGCGCTTTGTCGGCACTATCTCTGCTGTACCTACAGGATATGCGTACTCTGGTAACGCTGAACTTGCGGATGCTCAGTATAGAGGGATGACCTTGTCATCTGCTCATGTCAAGCTTGAGGGTGACGAACGTGAAGTTAAAGCAACTATTTCGGATGCAGAATCGTCGGGAATAGGGCTTAAGGGATCTCTTATAGGTCGCTTTGCATCGAAAGAAATATCTGGATCGTTATCTTTTTCTCATCCTTATGAAGGGATTCCCCGCTGTACTTTTGAGAAAGGCCGGTCAACGATTTATTATAAGGATGGGATCCTTAAGTCTGAATTTAAGGCGGATAGCACGCTCTTTGATACCTCAAAGTTACCCTTGCGTGGCTCTGTGATAACTGACTTTAAACATACCAAAGTAGTTGGTACTGCGGGGGGTAACCCGGTACATCTTGAGTTTGAATTGAATCCATTTACGGTTAAGAAGTTTACCGTGAGTGATCCGCTTCACCAGAAGCGCATAGCATTGCATCAGGATGAGTCAGATGCACAAGCTTTAAAGGGCATGATTGATGGCCTCGTACTTAAAAAACTTATACAGGCCCTTACCGGTCATCAATTGAGCGGTTCTATTGAGGCGCAGGTGCGATCTTCACGTGAAAAAGAGGTTCAGCGCATTGAGTTTTTGGTGAAAGATGGCTCATTAAAGATACCTGGAACCTATACAGTTATTAAAGAGATATCAGGGCTTCTTGAGATCGATATGGCACGGCGCTGTGTGAAGATTCATGATCTTATGATTGCGATGCATAAAGGGTTCGCTTGGTCCTCTTGTGCAACCTTTTACTTGAATGAAGCAGGTGAGTTATCATCGGCACACGTTCCTCTGCAGTGTAAAGATCTTCTTATTAGTAAACAAAAAGAGCTCTTTGGAACTATCTCAGGTGGTATCACGGCTATCTTTGCTCAAGGGGCGTGGCGCTGCTCTGGATTACTTATGATCGAGAATGCACATTTAAGAAGTAATCTTTTATCTTCTCAGGTGCAAAAAGATTTGATGCAAGCGACCGCCTTTTCGAAGGAAGGACGTGATATCGATATTGATCTGCGCGTACAAAGTAGGAACCCGCTAAAAGTGCAGACCTCATTTTTAAAAGCGGACGCACATATTGATATGAAGATTACCGGAAAAGCAACGAGCCCTGTGATGGAGGGTGTTATTGACCTTGCCCATGGCTCTTTTGACTTCCCTTATAAGCCACTTTTTGTGACCCAAGGAAAACTTATCCTTGCTCCGCATCAGCCTGAAGGACCGGTCATTAATCTAACGGCAAAAAACAAAATAAGAGCCTATACGGTCACGATGAGCGTAACGGGTACCCTCGAGCAACCTCAGGTGCGCTTTGAAGCATCACCGCAGCTTTCTGAAGAGGGGATTATAACGCTTCTCTTAGCAGGTTCAGATCATGGTTCATTATCGGCAGCAATGCCTCGGGTGCTTATGCAGCAGATAGGAGATGTGATCTTTGGCTCTGAAGAAAAGCTGAGCGCAGCGCAGCAGTTCTTAAAGAATCTCTTAACACCGCTTAAAAATGTGAGACTTGTTAAAAAGGGGGCGACACAAGATGATCTTCAGGCAGTACTTGAGGTCGATATTAATGATCGTTTACGTGCAAAAGCTCAGAATGATCTTACGTTATCGGGCGATACGCAACTTGAGCTTGAATATACCGTATCAGATGATGTCACGGTAAAAGCGGTGCGAGACCAAGAGGGAAGTTTGGGTGGGGAAGTAGAAATGCGCTGGAAATTCTAAGAAGGAATAGAAATGAAAAGCTTTGTACGCAAACTTGTCGCGCTCCTGGCCTTTCTTATAGTGCTTGGTTGCTTTGGTATTGCTTCCTACTGGCTTTCACTAGGTGATGAACGTAAACTTTCACGTGCTCTCTCGACTCATCAGGGCTTTGTCGTGCAATCATTTTTTTCTCCTGATGACGATCTTCGCTCGATACTTATCGGACTTATCGATGCTGAAAAAAAACGCATTTCCTTTGCCATATATACCCTTACTGATAAGGCTATAACACAAGCGCTTATACGGGCGGCTCGTAGAGGAGTATTAGTTGAAGGAGTTGTGGACCGATCGTATGGGCAGGGCTACCATAGCAAGGTATGTACGCTCGCTAATGCTCAGATTCCACTCTGGGTGTTTCAAACCTCTTCCAATGAATCTGAAGCAGGGCTAATGCATAATAAATTTATGCTTTTTACTCAAACCATAGAGGGTAAAGCGCTTGTCTGGACGGGATCATATAATTTTACGATGAGGGCTAATGAAAAGAATCAGGAAAATGTGGTGATTGTCGAAAATGAAGCCCTTTTTGAAGCCTATACAAAATCTTTTGAAAGGCTCAAAAAGCGCTCACTACAACTCAGTGGACGGTGTTAACTACAAATTTATCTGATTGTAAAGAGAGGATCCTCGACTAGCGGGAACTAAAATAGCAAGCTTCATTA
>JABDCP010000024.1:982-5225 GCA_013288045.1 Candidatus Babelota bacterium | reverse complement strand
GTAGAAAGCTTAGTAAAAGCTGGTGCCGATGCCAATGATCTGGACGCAAGCACACATAAAAGTGCACTGCATTTGGCCGCTGAGAATGGTGACTATACCATTGTTAAGCGCCTCCTTACATGCGGCGGCAACCCCCAGCTTACCGATGGAGGAGGTCGAACTTCGCTCCATTGGGCAGCTATGGCAGGTGATGGAGACGTAATTTCCCTTCTTCTAAGGGATCTCCCGAGAGAAAGCGTGAATCAACTCCTTCAGGCAAAGAACCTCAAAGGCGAAAGCGCACTTCATTCAGCCGCTGCAACTGGCAAGCTTGAATCATGTAAGGTGCTCTTAGACTTGGGCTGTAGCGTTAATGCACTTACAAGTGCAAATCGCACTCCTCTTCATCTAGCAGCATATTATGGACATACCCACTTAGTTACCTATCTTATAGGAAGAGGAGCTTCCCTTACGTTGGTAACAGCCGGTGGATTTACTGCCTTACATGAAGCCGCCTTTCGAGGGCATGCTAAAACGGCTGCTGCTCTTATTGAACATGGTATTAATAAAGAAACAGTTGATAGCAATGGATTGACAGCTCTCCATATAGGCATACAGCAGGGGCACAAAGAGGTGGTTGCACTCCTTCTTGAAAGCAAATGCAATGCGAATGCTCAGCTACCAAATGGAGACTTTCTTGTACATATGGCAGCACGCCATGAAGCAACGGATCTATTTGCGCTCCTAATCAAGTATGGAGCTCAAAAAGATGCTCTCAATAAAGAAAAGTATACTCCCTTAACTCTCGCATTACATGAAGGTCTTAATCGTGTTACTAGCCTTATGCAAGAAGCTGATAAAACCGATATTGATAAGAAGTTGACCGCACTTCATAAGGACATACACTACGTGGTTGCATCCCTTCTTGAACAAGGATGCAAGAAAAATTTTCCTTTACCAAATGGAGACTATCCATTGCATGTGGCAGTACGTATAAGATCGCAAAACTTATGCGATCTACTCATCAAGCATGGAGCTCAGAAAGATGCTCTTAATAAAGAAGGGTATACTCCCGTCCATCTTGCTGTACAAGAAGAGCTTGACCTTCTTGCATTACATTTAGTCGAGTTGGGAGCTGATCCTGAGATCAGAACACCGCAAGAGAGATCAGCGAGTGGTATCGTTTTTCATAGGGAACTTAAAGGTACCGTTTCAAAGGAGCAACGTAACAGGTTTAGTGAAGCAAACACAGCCATCGCAGTAGCTCTCTTTAATAAAAGAAAAGAGTATCAAGAAAAGCACGCCTCTACCGGTACAGTGGCATCAACCTCAACACAGGCAGCCCAGTCCAGCACATCTTTAAGGCAAGAAGAATTAAAGCAATAAGACTCCTCGATGGTTTGCCACTATGTAGTATGGAAGATTCCGCAAGAAGCTGGTACTTTTCTTACGCTCCTAAAGGGCTCTCTAGAATACATATTACCCATATCGGGCCTACTCATCGCCCATCCCTGGCACTATACAAATAGAAATATTTATTGATATAAAACAGAAAACTATTGACTTTCGTGGACCGTATATGCTAGTTTTTATAGTAGTAGAAGCTACGGCCGCTATACTGTTTCATCAAATAAATAATAAAAAAGGAGCCTCCATGAATACCAATTGTTTAAGTCTCAAAAGCTTTTTTTCTAAAAAAATGTGCCTGACCATTCTTGCATCATTATTTGTTCAAAGTTACCTATCTGCAGCAACTATTCACGTCGACAATAAGTTGGCTGATCAAGATGTCATGATCAACGTCTATGCCGGCGATAATGCTATGTATCCAAAAACGATCAAACCAGGAGCAAGCGAATTCTTTAATACAGGTTTCTCCCCTATCACGCATCTTGAATGGACGATTAATGGGGTACGATGGACTGGTAACTCCTTAACGGTTAAAGCTCTAGAAACAGAAGGGCGTCTTATCATAGAAAAAGATGGTAAGTATTCATTCAAACCGTGCCTATTCTGTAACGAAGTAACCGGTCAAGCAATCACGATGACCCGCAATTAATTTCGTACAGATCATCGTAAAGTTAAAATATCCTCGCTCGCAATATTACGAGCGAGGATATTTTTTATCTTAAAAAATTTACCTGGGAAAAAAGTTCATGAAGGAAAAGAAGCTGCTTTTAGCTTTTCGACTTCATTATACACATAATGGCAGTACTTCTTAAAGCCCTCTAAGGTTCCGCATGCAAAGGAGGTTCGTTTAGCAGCGTACTCTGCATCTTGCGAGTAAAAATGATCCAATAAAAGATACGTGAGCTTTTCATAATAGTCTATTTGCTGGCGATCTCCTGCAAGGGTATAGATTGCACGAAGCTCCTCAAAATATTTTCGTATCTGAGGCATAATGTATGCATCATAACTCGCCGTAACATTGTTAATATTATGATAGGATGTAAGGTACTTCTCATGATAAAAGCTGGGCTTTAATTGAGAAAGCATCAAACATCGCCGCTTATGAACATTCCATTCCGCTGTTTGGCATTCTTTAGAACAGTAGTGAGCGGTTTTACAGCGGGCACATGCCAGCAATTTTTCCTTACTAGCCTGCTGAGCGCTTTTTTTGCACCGAGCACAGGCTGGAATACCATCAACTTCAACGCGATCGAAGCATTTTTGTACATGATCCATACCCATAAGACCCCGTATAGGAGCAAGCAATAGCGATAAATGGCCTTCAACATGTGAAATGGAAGTTGCTTTGTGTTTTGCATTGTCAAGTATAAGAGCCTTAGAAAGTGTTTCACAGGATAGAGCTTTTCCATCAATAAATGCTGATGGAGTTTCAGATTCTGCAATCCACACAAAGTTTGCTCTTAACCCTTTGTATACTGGATACATGATGGAAATATTTTTGCTTCTCAAAAAATCCTCGATTGCGCTACGAAGTGATCCTTCATACCGTCGAATGGTACCTGCATACGTTCCCACATAGGATTCGAACGTGGTGTCGCCTACCGGAACAAAGATGACTGATTGGTTGCTCAAAGTATGCGATCCTAGATGAAACACATCGAGCCAAAGACCGGAGAGATGCTTGTCTTTAAAAGCCTTCATCGGCTCTATAATGCCATATCTGCAATTTTCTCGATCCAATATCCCACTCCGCTCCTGTCCAGCAGTATCAGTCGCAGTACCTTCATGAGGATATACCATCGAATTAACACACCAGTGGACGGTATTTCTGATGCATGCCATATGTGCATGGGCCTGTTTTCTTAATGTATCATTCGCTTCAAATTCTTGCAGATTATCAGCATGGTCAAAGGAGAGCAATCCAACGGTTCCCGGTATAAGGGTGCCATCTTTAGGGAATAGACGAGTAATATGCACAAGCCATGCAGTTTCTCTACTAATAGCTTGAACTTCTATATTCTGAGCCTCTTTAGGAAGGGCTTTCACCTTATTCATCGCATTGAGTGATGATAAGCTTAGTATAAGAGGGAGTATAAATTTTTTCATGGATGCAATTTCTGTTATGTGGGGTTTTTGTTATAGCTGAACTATTCGTCATTCAGCATCTTTTACCTAGTTATACGTAGTATACCAACTCTTGAAAATTTGTCAATTGTTAATTTTTTATAGGAAAGTATTGTTAAAAGATGTCGGAGGTTAATGGTGCAAACCAGGATAGCCCGCGATCACTCAAAATATCTTTTCCACAACATATTTTTAAAACGATGCTGCGGATCATAGATATCCTTAATCTTTTTAAAATGCTCTGCTTGAGGATAGGCCCTATGAAACTGTCGAGGACTTGCGCACAAAACGTACGGCAAATAGTAACTACCTTTAACAGCTAAGATTTTGTCTGTGAGTTTCTGTGTCCATTTCTTTAGCTCTTTTTTTCCCGCGCGATTATTAGGCACACTGAGATAGAGAACAAAGGCAAAAGAATCCTCATGTGCGTAAGACATAATCGTTTCAGAGTCTTTAGGAACATATCTTACGGAAAGATTCAGGATATTTACCCGGTATTTTTTCAGTATCTCTGTGATGGCTTCTAACGCATAACGGTAACGATTAACGGGGACAAAATATTCCTGCAGCGTCATGGTCGTATGATGGTGAGAATTGAGTGCTAACTGTTTGGCACTGTAACTCATCTCATAGTTGCGCAATACAACCTTAGTTGAAAGTCCCGTGATCTTGCTTAAGACCGGCCGGAACTTATGCAGAAAGGGTATCCTTCTCACCAGCTCTTCAAGAC
>JABDCP010000024.1:0-972 GCA_013288045.1 Candidatus Babelota bacterium | reverse complement strand
GAGGAGCTTCATTAATAGTATCATCTTGTAGACGTTTTGACGTCGTTAACGACTTATCACTTTTTCTCCAGGTAATACTCGATGCCGCGCGAAAACCGTTTGGATAAAGCTCAGCATTCTGAAATACCACATTGGGATCATCTTTAATCTTTGAAAACTTCTCAGGATAGTCACGTGAATCGATGAGGGTAATCTCTCTTTCAAGAGAAACATTATCCGTAAGCGAAAGGGTGGCAGTCACGATGATACCACAAAGCCCATAGCCACCGATTGCTGCATAAAACAGATCAGAATTTGTGGAACGATCTGCGTGAATAATTTGTCCATCTGCAAGAAGGATTCGTAGCGAATCAACAGTCGTTATCACGGGCCCGTAGTTAAGGTCTCGTGCGTGCACATTGGCGCTTAAGCTTCCCCCCACGGAAAAATCATCATACGATTGCATCACGGTAACTGAAAGATTATACCGATCAAGATACTCTAGAACTGAGCGCCACGTGGCTCCAGCCTCTACTGTAATGAGCTTATATGCCATATCTAAGCTCACCACCTTTGATAATCGAGACATATCGATTACCAGGCCTCCTTCATAAGCAATATGACCCCCTTGAGAATATCGTGCTCCTGCAATCGATATCGGCCCTTGAGAGTCCTTTACCAGCTTTTGCAGCTGTTCAACCGTGGTAGGCTGAATAATGTTTGAAACACGTACACTCGTAAGTGCTCCTCTGTCAGTAATAGTTTTTCGTCCGATATCGGACTGTACTGGAAAAACCTGTATAAGTGGAATGAATGCAATTGCAACCCTATACGCACCGATACAATACCGCATCTGGCTCATCATACTTTTGTACCTACTATTTTTTAATTCAGTTATGTTCCTCTCAACAATACCATCAAATATGGTCCTCCTCAAATGGTCCCTTCCTCAAGAGTCTTTCACTATCAGGAAACGCAGTTCTCATTTGAGAG
>JABDCP010000023.1 GCA_013288045.1 Candidatus Babelota bacterium | reverse complement strand
TAGCATACAGTGGACATCCTATTGCCAGGATGACTATTCCAAGATTCAGTATATACACAAATTTCATGGTAAATCCTCCGCAAGGAGCTTATATATTCGGTACTATAGGATTCAGTGTAGCAGATGGGTACCAAAAATCTACCGCCCCGCTTCTGTGGAACTTATCTTAAAGAGGACCTATCATTCACTTGTCACAATGCAGCTTCCTATTACACAACCACAATACCCAATCGTCAAACAAATGATCTCATGAGCACTTATGATTACGCTCTATAGGCTTTGAGTCTCGTATGAAAAAATCCAATGGGACAGCATGTCGGTTCTAAATTCCTCTCTCATGGTACCTAATACTATGAAGCAGAAGACCTTTTGCTGGCGCAACAAAAAGGGTATGACAAGGGTCTTTACCCTCAAGAGTCTGAGAAAGACAAGCTAAAGCTTCTTCCTTTGATTTACGAGAAGATGACACTTCAAAGCATGCCCCTACAATGCGTCGAATCATATGGCGAAGAAAAGAAGGACCTTTTATACGTATCTGGTAAACGCCATAACGCTTGTAGAAATGAAGCTCAAGAGAGTTAATTGTACGTTCAGTCGTTCTTCCCTGGTCTCCAGTACAAAATGAACGGAAGTCATGTTTCCCTTTAAAGACTTGTAAGCATTCTTCTAAGAGCGTAAGGTCAAGATGCTTTACGACTAAGCCATATGAGCTCAAGAAAGGCACTGGCTGCTGAACAAAAAAGTGATAGTAATAGGTCTTCTCTTGTACGCCAACCCGTGGATGAAATTCTTCTTGAACTTCCTCAACCGACCTGATCATAATCTCGGGAGGCAATATTCTATTGACGATCACCTTGAAACGCTCTGCTGATATATCAAGAGCAAGCTGGCAACGTGCTACTTGTCCGAGTGCATGAACACCCACATCAGTACGAGAAGCCCCTGTGAAAGGCACGTCCATCTTAAAGAGTTTTATGAGACGTTTTTTTAAAAGACCTTCAATGGTTGGTAACCCAGGCTGCTCTTGCCACCCATAATAGCCTGTACCATCGTAGGCTAGCGTTACTTTAAAGGTCTTCATAAAGTATAATAGTTGAGGTTATTTTCAGCCTATTTGCGCATAGATGCCCGTAGGACTTTCTTCCGAAGACGAATATGCGAAGGAGTTATCTCAATAAGCTCATCAGGTTGAATCCATTCCATGCAAGTTTCTAGATCCATTGCACGCGGTGGCTCAAGACGAATCGCATCGTCACTTCCTGATGCACGCATATTGGTTAGCTTCTTGCCTTTTGTCGGATTCACATCAAGATCGTTTGATCGACTGTGCTCACCAATTATCATGCCTTCGTATACCTTTTCACCGGGACCTACAAATAGAATACCACGTGGTTGTAACGCATCAAGCGCATACCCGGTCGTTGCACCGGTTTCCATCGAGACCAAGGCACCCTTCGTGCGAGTGATTATATCACCTTTATAGGGCTGATAGCCATGGAAGCTAAAGGTTGCAATTCCCATACCACGCGTATCAGTTAAAAACTGGCTTCTAAATCCAAGGAGTCCACGTGAAGGCACTTCAAACTCGATGCGCACACGTTCACCATAGTGGACCATATTCTTCATCTCAGCTTTCTTTTTACCAAGATGCTCCATAACGATACCTTGCATATCGGTAGGAACATCAACTACCAAATACTCAATCGGCTCATACTTCGCACCATCAATTTTCTTGTAGATAACCTCAGGAGCAGATACTTGCACCTCAAATCCTTCACGGCGCATCGTCTCAAGGAGAATTCCTAAATGTAACTGTCCTCTTCCTGAGACCTTAAATACATCAGCTGAATCGGTCGGTTCAACGCGAAGCGCTACGTTAGTTTTTAATTCTTTTTCAAGACGATCTTTTATTTGTCGGGAAGTAAGCAACTTACCATCCTGACCATTAAAGGGCGAGTCATTCACCGAAATGTACATCGATAAAGTAGGTTCATCAACCGTTATATAGGGAAGTGGCTCAGGATGATTGAGCTCACAGAGAGTCGTTCCGATCGTAAGCGGTTCAGTGAATCCCGTCAGGGCAATAATATCACCAAACTTAGCCTCATTCGCTTCTATTCGCTCGAGACCCCTAAACATATAAATTTTTGTTATCTTGGTTGGTTTACTGACCACGTCATCTTTACACGGAATTACCTGTTGCCCGACCTTAATTTCTCCGGAGAACACCCTGCCAATAGCTATAGGTCCAAGAAAATCAGAATGATCAAGACTGGTCGTTAAAAACTGCAGATGATCACTCTTAGATACAGGTGCAGGAATTGAGTTAATAATGGCATCGAAAAGTGGCTTCATCGTGATATCATGAGGACCTGTAGGACTTGTGCTTATAAACCCTTGCTTACCAGATCCATAGAGCATCGGAAATACAAGCTGGTCTGAATGCTGAGCAAGATCTAGAAAAAGATCACTAATTAAGCCTTCAGTACGTTCAATATCAGCATCGGGGCGATCAATTTTATTAATAAGTACTATAGGACGCAAGTTCAGAGCAAGTGCTTTCATTAACACAAAACGCGTACCAGGCAAAACCCCTTCTGCTGCATCCACAAGAAGAAGAAACCCTTCAACCATTTGAAGCGTTCGTTCGACCTCTCCACCAAAATCACTGTGACCTGGTGTATCAACGATATTAATATCATACTCACCGTACGTTACGCCGGTATTTTTAGCAAGAATCGTAATACCACGCTCTTTTTCAAGGGCATTACTGTCCATGACACGAGCACCCTGGGCAACGTCCAACGTTCCCGCAAAGCGTAACATTTTATCGACCAAGGTTGTTTTTCCATGGTCAACGTGAGCAATAATAGCTAAGTTTCGCACATTCGTGCGTTTTTCATTTTTCATATCACATATTGAATCTTAAAGGATTATAAAACAGTATTTAGAATATTCTCATTGTAACCAAATATTAGAGAAAAGTCTACTCCAGAAGGAAAAGCTGCGAAACTTTCATTTAATGTGCGCCTAGCTCCCGAAAACCCTCACCCAAGAGTATGATTCTCCTATTTTGATAGTAAGGTGCCGTGCTAGGGAGCCAAAAGAGTTTTCTGTACCTGCGCGTACGTTAGAGCCTGATGCTGCTTCCAAAGCTTCATGACTTCAGTACGAGACAAGTCACTGCGGTGCCCTACAAAGTTCAAAAAAGCCCATTCTTTTTTCAAAGGACGCTGCAATTGCCCTTCAGTCTGCCACCATACCGCGAATTCACCATACGTTGGAGGTTTACCCTGAGCCCATCGCTCATGCATCCAATCAATGCCTGCAGCCGTAAAGTGGAACCTATCTCCAACCAATTTCTTCATAAAAAGACGTGTCTTAAGATCATTCTTATAACTGCCAAAAAGAATAAAGGCATCAGGAAGCAGTTCAGCCTTTTCACCCTTCTGAGCACATGAAGCAGCCGGATAAGCCTGGGGCTTTACATGAGCGCCTGTTAGGAGATACTGCTTTAAGCACTCGATAAGAAAAACTTTTTTTCCTGTATAGGTGAGCTCAAAATGCTTACATAACGTACGCAATTGATCCATCGTCAAGACATAGAACGACTCAAAGAGCGCATCACGCTCCTGTGAAGAAAGATGCTTAATCCGAGTATGTATCATATCTTTCTCTCTATGAAAGAAGCGAACCGATCATCTCAGTTCGCTTCTTTATACATCTGTATGTTAACTCTTACTGGGCCGTATAAGGCAAAAGTGCCATAATACGAGAATTCTTTATCTCGCTAGCTAACTGGCGCTGATGACCAGCACAATTTCCGGAAATGCGCGATGCGAGTATCTTACCACGTTCTGTAATAAAGCTCCGTAATAGGTAGGAGTTTTTGTAATCGAGTGATGACGCATTGGCATCATTGGCGCAAAAACGACAGTGTTTTTTGCCTTGAAATCCACTACGACGACGTTTTTTCTTCTGTAGCGTTTTGCTACTAATTCTCATTTTCATACGAACCCCACTTAATCTAAATTATCATCTTGAAACATATCACCACCACGATCACGTCGAAGAATATTTTTAGATTCTTTCATAATCGTATCGATATCTTTAGAAGGAGCTTCCTCTAAAGACTCAGGACGCTTGTATTCAAGTGAATGCTTAGCTGGTAGGCTTTTTACCACGCTTCTCATTATGAGTTCGCCGTATTTAACGCCATATAGCTTTTTAAGCTCTGCCAATACTTCATCTTTGCGATCATCACCCACCTCAAAACGCATGAGATAGTAGACACCATAGTCATTGCGACGAATTGGATAAGCGAGCTGGTATTTACCCCACCGCTCAAACGAGATAATTGACCCTTTGGATTCGGTTACCGCCTTTGACAGTGTCTTTTCTAGACTACCCGCCTCATCGGAGGTAATCTCAGGGACGGTAATAAAGAGAGATTCATATCGAAGCATTTAAGCCCTTTCTACTAACTGGAAGTTCTGCCTTGCGGCACACTAGAGGGCAACGTACATCGTTGCCCTCTTTAGTAGTGTTGTATTCGTATAATAAGTATAGAGATACTTACTGATTAATCAAGTCTTTGGTGACGACCAACGACGCGTCCAATGATTCTGAAATGATCTTTACCACGGACTAATGCAATCGGACGAGTTTTATGGTTAACTGCTTCGAGAACCACAAAATCTTCAGTATACGTAACTTGCATGATCGCCTTAATAGGTGTCTCATTACCATACTCTACCGCTGCGATATCGCCTGAGCGAGTCCACACATCGGGAGATATAATGAGCAAGTCACTCTTCTCAAACGTAGGAGCCAATTGGTTACTACCTAATGAAAGAGCGAACATAGATCCATCACTTGAATTTAAAGTAGGTACAAAGACATCTTTAAACCCGGTTGTAAGCTGCATAAGCTGATTATTATAGGGCGATGGGTTTGAAGGAATATCTCCAACAACCGGCACTATATGTACTTTCAATTGTATATCTGATTTCTCAGGCATACTGACGTTATTATCGATATCATCAGTACGTTTTCGGCGCTGTGCAAAAAGATCCAATGGGCTAATCTCAAAAGCGTTAGCCAATTTTCTGAGCGAATCTTCGTTCCAACGACGCGTACCATTCTTGATATGCGTTAGATAGCTTTCAGACATACCGGTTTTTTCTGCTAAAACCTTGGTTGTCCAGCCCTTTTCGCGAAGCAACTCTTTTACACGGAGTGCTGTTGAAGACATAATAACTCCTTCCCTTACATGGAATATGGTTGTTTTGGTGTTAACACTGCTTACTTAACAGTGTAACTTACGATTTATACCTGTCAAATGGAAACTAACTTCTTTTCAAAAATTGTATTCCACACTACCCTTTCTACAAACTGCCTCAAGGTTCCCATCATAATAATGACGCGGACTCTGCTATGAGCAGCATCTACAAGAACACCTGTCTGAATCAAAGGGTCTTAGAGTCTATCGATTCTAGGTAACCCATGTATCATTTCATCACAAAGATTAAGGGTTCTTTGACATTTATAAACAATTCTACCAGTAAAAAAATCATTTGACAATAAGAAAAGATAGTTCTACAGAAACTCTCTTCAATACCTTGAAATAGGCGCATTCTCAATGATAAAGGCCACCCCTATAGGGATGGCACAAGCAATGCTGTTTGCACCAAACACCTTGCCGATGCTTAAAAAACTGGTAGTCTTATAGCATACTTTATTGAAAGGATTTTTGGTGAATGCCTCACAATTAAAAGATCTCCATTCTACTGGTCCCTCAATCCCCTTTGCAGAAATTATCGAAAGCTCACTACACACCTGGCGAGCTCAATGCTGGGACGGGGAAATAATCCCTGCTCACGGATCTATTCTTACGGCCACCTCAGGCTCGCGAACGATCTTTGGTATCGTACATGCAAGCAGTATAGGCTCACTTGATCAACAGAGAACCGTCTACGCCTATAAAAAAAGTGAAGCGCAGCTCAAGCAGGACCATCCTCATATATTTGAGTTTCTCACCTCCACCTTTGAATGTCTTACTCTTGGATATTTAGAAGGCACTTCAATGCGCTACCAACTAGCTCCAACGCCACCTAAAATTCATGCATTTGTCAGCGCCCCTGATCAACAGAGTCTTAAGCTCTTTTTTGCACAAGATCACTATTTACACACCCTTTTTTCCCATGAAAACCAGATCTTTGCCTTAGATGACCTTATATTAGCACTCATCGAACAGCTTGCACGCTCAAATACTCTTACGCAAGAACGCTTGAGAAGGTTTATGCAAACCTTTTCTCTCTTAACTGCCAATGATTACCGACGGCTTAAACTCTTTTTACAAAGGGCCCAACCGCTTTTAGCAGCTCAGGAGTAACTATACATGCTGAGTCGTATAAAAAAGGCATTTTCTACGATCTATGAGCAGATAACGGGCAAGTTACGTACTCTTTTTCATCGTTCCCACATCGATGAGCAAACGCTTACCGAGCTTGAGCGCATTTTAATTGAAGCTGACACAGGGATCCATACGACTCGAACCATCCTCAATGAACTGCGCAAGGAAGCCTCTCAGGGCACCCTACGAGATGGTGCTGATCTTGAAAAAGCACTCCAGGTTAACCTTACAAGCATCCTTGCTCAGCGTTCCTATGACGAGCAGGCCGATATTTATCTCCTTGTTGGCATTAATGGGAGTGGTAAAACAACATTCGCCTCTAAGCTTGCTAACCAGCTTCAAAGCCGGGATAAAAAGGTGCTTCTTGTTGCCGCAGATACCTTCCGCGCAGCGGCCACTGAGCAACTTCAAACCTGGGGCAATCAATTAGGCATAGACCTCATCACCGGCAAAGCAGAACAAGATCCAGCCTCCGTCGTGTTTGCAGGATGTGAGGCCTTTAAACAAGGCGATTATCAAGCGCTCATTATCGATACTGCCGGGCGCTTACAAACGAAAACTAATCTTATGAAAGAGCTTGAGAAGATCCGCAAGATCATCTCCAAGCAGCTCCCTCAGGCAAAAGTCGCCACCCTCCTTACGATCGACTCGATGCTTGGCCAAAATT
>JABDCP010000022.1:5023-7821 GCA_013288045.1 Candidatus Babelota bacterium | reverse complement strand
AGTATAAAAATGAATGAGTCATGTAAAAAAGGGTAGGCAAGTCCTACCTTTTTTTAATAGTTTGCTTTGTCCAGAGAGAATCTAACTCAAAAGTTTGCTTCCCTGTGGATTTTTGTCATATGGATAGGGGGATAGTAAGAAAGATCTATAGTTATGCTTCAGGGTCGCTATCAACACGAGAGAGCGCATATTCGGGAATAACGTGAAACTGCTTGTTCTGCTCTCTCATGTACGGAAATTTGTGTCGAGTAATTTTCTAGAGTAAGATAAGGTCTTCCTTGGACAGCAAGCAATTGAGTTTAGGAGAACTGTCTATTGAAGAGTTAGTATATGCAGTTTGAGACCTAGCCTGATAAACGAGAACAAGGGATAGAATATTCTAATAGCTTCTCGAGACGTTTCTTCACTACAACCTTCCCATTTAAGTTTTTTAACTAACCATAATTATGCACTTCATGCTTGAATTTAGGTATTATAATGAATTGTATCTTGTTTAAATTCACGGTACATTACTACTGTAGAACTTAGGTAAATATAAACCTCTATGTAAGGATACTACTATGAAAAGATTCTTGTTTCCTTTAATATTTCTAGTTATGCCTTCAGCTCATTCAATGGAGATGACAATCAATAATGATTTAGTTAGGTTTCTCAACGAAGGCATTGCAAATAATATGCTTGACGGTAGGGGATTCAGAGAAACTTTACGTACATTACGTAGATGGAAAGCTTCATGCATCTCGCCACAAGAATTTTGCACTATTACTGTCAACGATAGAACCGTAGTAAGTATATTTGCTGACTCGACTAATCGGCTTGCTACCGAGATTGTTGCTTTCTTACTCAGTACCTCGTCAGCTGACCCAGATTTTGGTGCTCATTACTCAAGAAATATTATAGCTCGTAACACTAGTGAAGCGGGGAAGCTCATTGCTGAGCTTTTTTCTCCTGCGTCTCTAGAGAAACTTCGTCACAATCTGCGCATGGAAGAAGCAATAAAAAACATATACACCCCCCAAAGTTTAGAGGAAACCTGTTTTTGTCTCTTTGTAAGGGTTGCTATTAATCCGAAAAAAACAAGGGTTGATGATTTCATGGAGTTTGTAAAACGCTATTCACTTGATATTGACGCGATTGAATATACTGCACAAGAAGGATCTTTGCCCTCTCAAACTATTGGTGAGTATATCGATAGTCAACAAAATAAATTTGCTGCAATAAAGCGAGAACTTCAACCATATCGCTCAAATCCGTCTGAAAAGCGAAGGCTACTAGAACTTATTAACGGTGTCAGCGCTTGCACACCAGCATTTCAAATGGGAGAGATTTTGAATATACCCCTCGTTTCTGGGTTATCGGATCTTCATACATTCATTAACACTCATATGTTAAACGTCGATCGAATTCAATATAAGCCCGGAACACCTCTAGCACAAAAATGTGAAGGTATGGGGTTTCATGGTGAGCGTATTTTAGAGTTAGATGCTATCAAAAGCTATCGTGATGCAGCTCTTGCTTGGAAGCAAAAATTTATTGAGGGTTTAGAAGATCCTGATACGTTTGAAAGACAGGGAGGAAGTACTTACGATGCTGACATGCTTCTCAAGCCAGGCCTAACGGTAGGGCAATATCTTGATGAATTACTCGCTGATACTGATCTTGTGCGTAGAAAGAATGCAGAAGAGATGGTCAGAGCATTAAATTTAGGCTGGTCATGGAGATCAATATTTTGGATTGGAGCAGCTGGAGTAACAACAGCTGGTTTGCTAATATTTGCTACACGTGCTCTTAGTGAGGGAAGTGCTTCATCGCCATCTTCCTCTATACCGAGCGAGTCTATTGTTCAAGGAATCGTAAAGGCAGCTTTTCCTGCCGTAGTAACACCCATTATTCAAGAAGCAGTAGTGAATACAACTTCTCCTGCAGCAGTTACAGCTGTTATTCAAGAAGCGGCAAAGACAGTTCCTCCTGCAGCAGTCACAGGCATGGTTCATGCAGTAGTGAAGGCAGCTCCCACATATGAAGATATGCGTGCTCAATATGATGCCGTGCATTCCACAATCCGCCATTATTTAACGCATTGGGGGGGTAATCGTAGCCTTAATTGGTGTGTCCGACATGGCTACCTAACAGAAGCGCTAAAGAAATGGATCATAAGTAATGGCAAACTCAAAAAGCATTGGTAAAGCGGGTGATAAAATATCACATTAGCCACAACCATTAGTGATTATGACAATTGAGCTGAATCAACTTCTTTGAAAGTTTTAAATATCAAGAACTTTATAAAAGGTGAGACTTGATGATGAAAGCTCTTCATGAGAAAATTCGTTAACTTGCTTAGGTCGATGAAACCGCCGATACTTTTGATGACTAAAAGATCAGAAAGTACCGTTGCAAGAGACGTATCAAAGCTCAAGGCTAAATACGAGAATTCATTAACAGAGTTTATTCACTATCCGCACAATCCACCTCAGTATTTATTTTTTGTGTGACAATGAAGATAAATATCCTGCTGTGTTGTAGGTCTCCTATGGTTGGGTGTTTGCAATTTTTTTTAAAAGAGTATACTGCAAGTATCTAGTATAAGTCCAACCTTTTTACCAGAAAGGAAGATCCAGTTATTGCAAGGTCTAATATTTTAACCCTAGTTAGGAGAATAAAATGTTAAAAAGCACAACTGTAACTAAATCTCTTCTTTGCACGTTATTAGTTTTGCCTCCATCATTATTAGTTGTATTTATGCGTGATTTATATTTTAACAGCAGCTCAACTATGTTACATCGCGTATCACTATCTTC
>JABDCP010000022.1:0-5013 GCA_013288045.1 Candidatus Babelota bacterium | reverse complement strand
TATAGCAGGTATATTTGAAAAGGAAAGAAACTTTGATGAAGCCCAAAAGTTTTTTGAACTTGCTCGTAAAAGGTGTACCATGAACGACTCCAAAGATTCAAAAGAACTCTTTACAAAAGCCTCCGAAAAAGCTCGAGAATCTTATAACGCCGGTGCTGAATCGGTGAGTAACGCTGCTTCCGCAAGCAAAGTAAAGGCCAACGAGGTGTATAATAGTGCGTCTGAAAAGGTAAAACAAGCCTATGATGCAACGGCCAATAAGGCTGCCGATGCAGCTGTTACTACAAAGGAAATGGCTAAGCAAGTTTATAAGAACGTATCAGAAAAGACCAAGTCAGCTGCGGAAAAAGTAGGAGACACGGCGCAAACGGTTAAAGAGAAGGTAAAAGACCGCTATCATGAAACTGTTGCCACGGCAGCTGAAAAGGTTGCTGACGCCGCCGAATCTACAAAGAAAAAAGCGAAAGAAGTAGAGCTTCAGCATAAAAACTAGTAAAAGAACTCAATTACATTTATCGCAGTTAAGAAGCCCAAGAGTAATTTCTTGGGCTTCTTTTAATGAAAGAAACTGCAGCACAGGACTAAGATCTGAGATTTCAAAAACTTTATCATACCTCTTCTTTAATTTAGGCGACGGTTGTAAACTATCGTTTTTGCCTGCAGGGATTATCGTAAAGATATGGAGCTTATTGCGCTGGCTGTACAAGGTATAACAAGTTTCCATAGAGATCTTTCATCGTTACGCTTTTTCCCCAAGGATGTTCTTCTGGTTCATCGATAAATTCGATCCCTTTGGCTTTCAGATCTTTATAATCTTTATCGAGATTATCAGAAGAGAGACACATTAATATGCCCGTACCCCCTTGCTTCCCGATAAGTGACGTGTCGGTCCCTTCAGCGTGAAAGAGTACCAATTCAAAATCTTTTTGGCCTTTAGGGTTTAGGGTAAGCCAACGCATGCCACTCATATCCGCATCGGTATGCACCGTAAATCCAAGTTTCTCTGTATAGAATTTTAGAGCTTCATCTTGATCTCGTACAAATAGGGTTAAGTGAGTTATACCAGTAATCATATGTACTCCTAGTAAGATAGTAAGGGCATTCATAACAAGCGTTTAAATAGTACATGTTTTTGCAAAAAAGGAAATGTCTTCGGTGTACTGATGTTCTGGTTACGGCAATCTTTGCTTGTGCATATTACTCTTTAAAAGCATTAATACTATAGGGTATTGCTATATTCTATTTTCTTATGTATAAGATACCCAGAAGGACTTTATTCCAAGGCTTGATGTGTGCGAGGTACTATGCCGGTCTTTTCTTCTCCAAAGTTCTTAACGCGAAATTTTTTCTACAGTATGTATTGCCTAGCATCTATTATGGAAGCTCACGGTGCTGCTTTAGCCGTTACTGAATCAATGAATAGAAGGCTTTTTGATGCAGCAGAACGGGGTAATATAGTTGATCTTGGTACTATGTTACAGCAAAATGTAAGCCCATTTGCTTTAGATGAGCAGAGATCAACAGCTCTTCTATGCGCCGCCTCACACGGTCATTTTGAATGTGCACAGCGGCTTATGCTAGAAGCTGCACGACAAGCACCTCGCCCTTCATTTTTTTTTAGCTTTTTTAGTAAAAATCTACTTGCCTCATTCCTTAATCAAAAAGATTATGCTAACCGAACAGCACTCTGGTACGCTCTTCAAGCCAGAGAACTTGCCTTGTCAAAGCTTCTTATTGAATTAGGGGCCGATGTCGACGCAGTAATACTTGATCAGGCCATTGAGATTGATAATGCAGCATTACTTGCAAGTATATTTAAAGATTTACGATGGCTAAATTTTCTTTTTGATACGCCAGTAGGTCAAGAAACTGTGCTGCATCGAGCAGCCTCAAGAGGTAAAATCAACACAGTACGTTTATTGGTGAGCATGAAGCCCGATCTTAATGCTCGAAATCTACTTGAAAGAAGAACTGCCTTACATGCTGCAGTTGAAGGTAACTATGTTTTATGCGTTGATGCACTTCTTGATGCAGGTTCTTCGCCCGATGCAGCAAATAGAGACAACGTATCTCCACTGCATACTGCATCATGCAATAATTATGATCAATCTGTGGCGATGCTCATAGCATATGGAGCTAACGTAAACCGAGTTATACCTAAGGCTCTTCAAAACGGACTTAGTTTCCCATCAAATCCACTACTTTTATCAATTGAGAAAGAATGCCGTGAGGCATTTATTATTCTCTACAAGTTTGGTAGGGCTAGGGCAAATTATGCAACGCGGGGCGAGCTTCCCCTTATAATAGCGGCCCGAAAGAATTTGTCAGGATTTATAGCTGTTCTTGCAAGTGAGCCGGAACTCTGTGATTTGCATGCTGTTGAAGGAGATTCATTGCAAAATGCTCTCCATATAGCTGTCTCCAATGGCTACCTAGAGAGCGTTTTGGCTTTACTCGAAGCAGGTATTGACGTCACGAAAGCTACTGCAGATGGCTCTACGGCACTCCATTTAGCGGTGGCAAGAGCAGATGAAGAAATGGTTGCACTATTACTGGAAAAAATGTCTCTGCAACCTAGCGCCCTTTGTCAGATTGATAAGCGTAATAAAAAGGGTGATACTCCTCTTATGGTTGCATTAGACCTCTTCAAAAATTCGAACGCTCTACCTAAAAAAGATAATGGCTTTATGGAAGATAGTGATACGCGATGTAACATAGTTGAGCTGCTGTTAAAATATAAATCACGCATAAATACAACTAATAATGATGGAGATACTCCACTCGACAGAGCAGTTCGCTATAATATTCCTCAGTTAGTTAGCCTTCTCTTAGCAAACAAAACCGAAGATAGACCTTCTGCCTTAGCATGTGAACGCGCGCTCTTTTATTCATTTATGCATGAACAGACCGATTGTGTCAAAGCTCTCATAGACGCTGGAACTAACCCGGACTGTCCTACAAATTTTCTGGCACCTCTGCACAGTGCAATTGACCGCCGCAACATTAATGTAGTGCGCTTAATGCTACAAAGCAGGGTACACGCTGCACTACCAAATAATAAAGGAGTAACTCCTCTTGAACATGTATGTTCAGGAAGGAATGGGCAAGAATTTTTTTCGCTCTTTGACGGTTCCCGCGATAAAGATACCATACATGCTCACCCACTCGTCCAATGCCTTAATCTACTTCTTGAGTGTGGCGCTAGAATTTCGTTAAGAACGATCTTTGGCAGAAACATTGCGCTCGTAGTTCTGGATAAGAATTTACCTGGTTTATACGATTGTTTTTCTGATTTTTCAGAATTTCAAACATTGCATCAACGTTATAGTCTCTTGCATTTAGCTGTTTTAAAAGACCGCATTGAGCATATAGATGCCTTACTTAAGCATGGAGCGAATCCTAATGGCGTAACAAGTGGGGGAGAGACGCCTCTTCATATAGCCGCGCGTGAGGGAAATAGTGTTATTGTATGTAGATTACTTTTGAGTGGTGCTGATCCAAATAAGGTTTCACATACAGGTGATACTGCTCTACACAATGCAGTAAGGGATTGTCGCGTACGTGCAGCAGCTGCATTATTAAGAAATAATGCAAGTATAAATCCAAATATTCAAAACTCACTTGGTGAAACACCCATCATATTGGCTTGTAAAATGAAAAAAACGCACGGTCAGTTGCCAGGAGCTTCTAAGCTTGAAGAGCTAGTTCTTTTAGAGGAGTTATTGGTCAAATTTGGAGTGTCCTTGGAATTCAAAGATAAAAAAGGTAAAACCGCACTGGACTATAATGCCGCCTTTAAGCAAAACGCTTCTGCACAAGTTGGTAATGCACAAAACGAAGATGCTGGTAAAAAAGCTGGTATGCTCCGTATGCGTGCTACGAATAAAGGTATTGATTCAGCCGCTAAGCGAAATGCTCAGCCCAAATCTAACATAGTTGAAAGAGTTCAACATGAAGAGACGTTGAAAGAAGCAGAACGGTTCTTAGATGATGCTCAAGAAAAAGTTAATGATCAAATAGACAGCGCTGGTAGAATTCAAGTAGAAGAGAATCGTACGAGGGCTGGGGGAAGCTTCAAGCGTGCTGACAATAAAGATGCCAATGCAACCACTCCGCGAGATGCTCATGTTCAAGAAGAGATTGCAGGTAAAAGGGAAGAACAATTCGCTACGCTGCCTGTCGGTAATGATGATGCGGAATCGGATTTTGCCTTGGGAGTAAAATTGGAACGCGAGGCCAAAGTCAAGGAAGCAATGGTGCACTATCAACGCGCAGCCAAAAAGGGGCATGCATTAGCTCAAAATATTGTTGGAATGGAGTTGCGAAGGCAGGGTAATATAAAAAAAGCGAAAATATTATTAAACCTTTCTGCCGATCAGGGAAATGTTAGTGCCCTTAATAATTTAGCATGTATCGCTAAAAATGAAGGCAATGATGAAGAAGCACAAAAGCTCTTAAAGCAGGCCGCCGATAAAGGTGCTGCCGTCGCTCAATTTAATCTGGGGTTATTACTTGAAAGGGAAGGAAAACTTGTTGAGGCAATGGAATATTATGGGCGTGCTGCGGCTCAAGAAGATGCTTTTGCTCAGAATAATTTAGGGCTTTTATTTCGAAAACAGGGCAATTTCGAAGAAGCAAAACGCTGGTATAGGTGCGCAATTGATAATGGAAGCATTAGTGCTCTAAATAATTTAGCATGCATAGCAATAAGCGAAAATGACTATGAGGAAGCTGAAAGATTATTGAAATTGGCTATCGATAAGGGCAATCAAGATGCGCTTTTCAATTTAGGATTTGTGTTTGAAAAGAGGAGTCTTTTCGATGAAGCAAAAAAATATTATAAACTTGCTATTGAGAAAGGGAGTGTTAAAGCTTCGTTCCATATAGCAGGTATATTTGAAAAGGAAAGAAACTTTGATGAAGCCCAAAAGTTTTTTGAACTTGCTCGTAAAATGTGTAACATGAATCAAGAAAATAATATAGAAGGTATTGTCGTGTGTATTTGAGCCGCGA
>JABDCP010000021.1 GCA_013288045.1 Candidatus Babelota bacterium | reverse complement strand
TATGGATTGCAATCAGTATCAGTTTTTTAGTACCATTGTATGGAAAAAGTACTCTTGAAGAGCGCATGATTAATGCTATAGCTCAGAACGATTTTCCTCTACTGCGAAAGCTTATGAAAAGATTTGATCGAGAACTTTTGAGCAACGAAGATAGAGTAAAATCATTACAGCTGATCCGAGCTGCCTGTATGGATGTGGTACAAGCTACTAAAGATTCTTCTCTTGTAACAAGTAAGCATGATCTTATGAAGTCACTTGTAGGAGGCGTAGCGGGCGTTTGGGGCCTGTCACATCTTATTTCTAATGGAGAATTGATGCAGGATCCTTCGAAAACTAACGACCAATCATGGTTATTTGCTAAAGCCATAGGATCGGGTGTAACCGTGCTATCGGGTGGTTATTGGTTGATCCAAGGCTTAATAAAAGCTTCACAGCAGCGGTGGCATGAAACTGCTTGCAAAATAGATGAGTACCTTGAAAGCTGCATTAAAGAGGTTGAGCTACCGAGTAAAGAGTTATTCGTAACAAGCTGGAGCAGGTACGCTTGACCAGATATGTATTAAGGGTAATTATTATGAATAAAGCGTATGGAATAGTTTTAATGAGTCTCATATCTATGAGTATTAGCATGCAGGCAGATCAGGAGTATAAGCTTGATCAGATAACAGCAGCTATTAAAGATTCTGACCTCGCTCGTGTAAAAAAACAGTGGAGAAGAATTGATAGCACGATTGAATCTTCAGAAGATAAGAAGGCGATGCTAAGAGTTCTTGTAGATACTGCAGCTCAAGTGGCTGATGAATCAAAGATGAGACCAGTTGTCGGTGAAAAAGATTATAAGAAGATAGTAGGTGGTATGCTTACAATCGCTGGCGGCACGGGCGCAGCTGCCTATTATATGCCTTTACATAGGATGTTTTATGGCACGACGCAAAATGAACAGATTAAAGGATGGGCCATTTTCATGGGGTTGGCCGCGATTTCAATCGCTGGAGGTAGGCTTGCCAGAAATGGAATGGGATGGGATACAGCCCAAGATCTGATAGCCAATCGTGGCCATTCAAAGGCTTCAGCTATTTTGGCATATCTTGAAGATCAACTGCATGATATATTGAATGAAAACATTACATTACGAAAGTAGAGGATGGTATGAAAAAACTCATGTATGTAGCTACATTAGCTCTAGCTAGCCAATGTTATGCTGAGATAAATACGGAAAAGATAGAAGAAGCCATTGAGCAATCTTCACTTCCCCGAGTTAAATCTCTTCTTGGTAAAGTAGAACGCGGAGAAATGACTGCTAAAGCACGTAAAAAATTGTATATGAATTTTTATGATTTAGCTGTTGAAACTACCGAGAACCGTACGCAAAATCTCTCAATAGTGGGAAACTGGCGTGACATGCTCAAGACTGGAGTAGGGATAACAGGTCTTCTTTTTAGCGCACTCGCAGCGACTATAGGAACGGATCGAGATGATTATTTGCCACGAGGGTTAGGCTTTGGTGTCCTTGGGGCATATCTCTTATATAGAGGCATTACATGTAGTACTCAAAAGGCTGAAATAGCTTCAGCAAAAAGCGTTGAAAAATATATTAAAGGGAAGCTCACTAATCTTGATGTGGGTTCTGATCTCTGATAATCAACTAGAAAGGAATACAATTATGAAAAAACTTATATATGTAGCTGCGTTAGCTCTAGCTACCCAATGTTATGCTGAGATAAATACGGAAAAGATAGAAGAAGCCATTGAGCAATCTTCACTTCCCCGAGTTAAATCTCTTCTTGGTAGAGCAGATCTTGAGGAAATGACTGCCAAAGCACGTAAAAAATTGTATAGGGACTTTTATGATTTAGCTGTTGAAACTACCGAGAACCGTACGCAAAATGTTTCAATAGTGGGAAACTGGCGTGACATGCTCAAGACTGGCACAGGGGTAGCAGCTCTTGTTCTAAGTGGGTTTGCAGGCTTAGCGAGTCTTGATACAGACAGTCAGGGTAGATTTACTGGTTTTAACAGGCGATGGCTATTCGGATCGTTAGGTCTTGGTGTAACTAGCGTATATCTTTTGTACAAAGGTATCACGTGTAGTGCTCAGAAGGCTGAGGTAGCGGTGGCAAAAAGCATTGAAAAATATGTTAAGTCGAAGCTGAATAATTCCAATGCGAATGATGAGTTTGATGATAACGAAGAAGGAAAATAGTTATGAAAAATCTTATGTACGTAGCGGCATTAGCTCTAGCTACACAATGTTATGCAGAAACAAATACGGAAAAGATAGAAGAAGCGATTGAGCAATCTTCACTTCCCCGAGTTAAATCTCTTATGCGCGAAGCAGACGGTAACGAAATGACTGTCCAGGCACGAAAAAAACTGTATAAGAATTTTTACGATATGGCTGCTGAAACTACCGAGAACCTTACGCAAAATCTCTCAATAACAGGAAATTGGCGTGATATGACTAAGGTCGGCTTAGGTGCAGCATCACTTCTTCTTGGTGGACTTCTAGCCTTTAGGAGTAGACAAAGGGATGATCACGATAGAGTGAGTTATAATAAGCCTTCTCTTCTAGGATCGGCCGGTTCTTTGGGGTTTGGCGTGTATCTTTTGTATGAAGGCATCAAGTGTAGCTCTCAGAAGGCTTCTATAGCTGTAGCAAAAAGTATTGAAAAATTTATGAAAAAGAAACTCACTAATCTGGATGTGGCTTCCGATCTTTGATAGCAAAGAAAGGAAAGTAGAGGAACAAGTATGAAAAAGCTTAGAGTTATAGGTGCTTTGGCTCTAGCTACGCAAAGTTGTTTAGCAGTAGATACCGAAAAAATTGAAGATGCTATTAAGCAATCTTCACTTACCCAGGTTGAATCACGGTTTGCGGAAGTTGATCGTGAAGAGATGACTCCTGAAGTACGTAAAGAGATGTATAAGAATCTTTATGACTTAGCGGTAAAAACTACCGAGAGCCGTACTCAAAATCTCTCAATCACGGGAAATTGGTGGGATATTGCTAAGATAGGATCGGGAGCAGCCTTAGGTCTTCTTGGAGGATTGGTGCTTCTTGACAGTATTGATTATGATGTACTTTATAATGATAGGGGTTTAGTTTTAGATAGGTGGGGTCATTTTATGGTTGTACCCAGGGTTGACAATTGGCAACGTGCGCTATCGTGTTGCATTGAGATGTCCGCTCTGTATCTTTTATATAAGGGCATTACCTGTAGCACTCAAAAGGTAGAAATAGCCTCAGCAAAAACGATTGAAGAGTTTGTTAAGGCGAAACTCAATAAACCTGGTGTGGAGCCTGCTCTCACTAATGAAATAAGGAAAAAAATATGAAAAAACTTATGCATGTAGCTGCGTTAGCTCTAGCTACGCAAGGTTGCTTAGCAGTAGATACCGAAAGAATAGAAGAAGCCATTGAGCAATCTTCACGTACCCAGGTTGAAGCGCTGTTGAGTGAAGTTGACCATGAAGCGATGTCTCCTGAAGTACGTAAAGAGATGTATACGAATTTTTACGACTTAGCGGTAAAGACTACTGAGAATCGTACTCAAAATCTCTCAATGGTGGGAAATCGGTATGATCTGCTTAAGACTGGTTCGGGAATCGCCTTAGGTCTTCTTGGTGGGTTGAAGTTTTACGAGAGTTTTGGTAATAGCAATACCCGACTGTTATACTCTGGTTTTCTAAGGGCCGGGTTCATCTTCAGAGTCGGAGATTGGGCGCGTGTATTATCGTGCTGCTTTGGGATTCCAGCTCTCTATCTCTTATATAAGGGCATTACCTGCAGCACTCAGAAGGCAGAAATAGCCTCAGCAAAAACGATTGAAGAGCTTATTAAGGCGAAACTTAACGGACCAGGTGTGGAGCCTGCTCTCAAGTAAGGAAGATTGATATGAAGAAACTCTATGGTATTATGTGGGCAGTCTGTTCCCTTGGAAGTTACAGTTGGGCTGCGGTGCCGATTGAGCAACTAGAAGAAGCTATCACCCAATCTCGAGTGAGCCGAATCAAATGCTTGCTGCATAAGGTAGGCAAAGAACAGATGTCTGAGCAAGCGCGGACGAAATTGCTGGGTAATCTCTATGATACTGCTGCTGAGCTTACTGATAAGCGCATCGATAGTAAATCTCTGATCGGTAGTTGGCGCGACATGGCTAAAACTATTTTTGGAACCCTTTGCTTTAGTGGTGGTATTATAGGGCTTGCTGTAGGTATTCAATATAGCACTAGTAATGATCAACGAATTGCAAATGCAAGCTATTATGGGAGAATTGGAAGCTGTCTACTTACATCTTTAGGTGCCTATCTTTTTTATAAGGGTGTAACCTGCAGTTCGCAACAAAGTATGATAGATCAAGCAACTGAAGTAGAAGAATATATTGACAGTGTGCTTAATAATGCAGAGCTGTTGTTACTAGAAACCACGGACAGTGAATAAAGAAAGGCGATCTCATATGAACAAAATCTCTATCATTGCTTTGGTCAGTATTGCGTTATGTGCAACAACTTTTTGTGCGTCTAAAACTGAATTAGAGAAGTTTGAAAAAGCTATCGTATCGGGTAGAATCGACAAGGTGCGCTCATTACTTAAGAACTATGAAAGCAAAAACCCTCCTGCAAAGGAACGGCAAGCTTTCTTAGAGAATCTTGCTCGAATAGCAAGCGATGTCGTGACTGATCATAAAGAAAGAATCTCGTTGCAGGGTAATATCAAAGATATTGTTACGTATGCAGATCGTGAAAAAGCCCAAGATCTAAGTCTTATCGGTCTTGGAGGAGCCCTTATTGCCCTCGGGTGCTGGTATGGAAAATCGGCATATACTCAGTATATGAATGGTGCTCCGGGTGATCACGACGCACGAAGCATCTATTATAAAGACCTTGTATTTAACGTTGGAATTGCATCTCTTGGGGGTATCTTTGGAGGCCTTCTTGCGTATAGAGGGTATGCATGTACCATGCAAGAAAATGCTCTTAAAGCTGCTGAGAAAATCGAATCATTGCTTTTAGAATGTGCTGGCATCAACAAAGTAGATGACGAAGGTTGATACTTTAGATGCAAGGAAGAAAGACTATATGAAGTTTTTAGCAATCTTAGCGCTTTCTAGTACATTGTGCATGGCAGCTTCAAATGCGCGTGAAACACGGTTAGTGGAGGCAGTACGCAAGGGTAATGTTCCCTTAGTTAAGCACCTTATGCATGGGTTGGAGCGCGATGGACTTACTACCGCTGTACAAAGTGGATTGGTCGATAACTTTATTTCCTTTGCAGATAAAGTTGTACAGGATGAGGAAAGTCGTGCTGCGATATGTTCAAAAGATAGAGAGTTAGGTAAGATTATAGGCGGTGCATTGTGTGTTCTGCTGGGTTATTTTGTCGGAGCTACGCTGACAGAAGACACACCAGACCTACCTGAGCTCGAAGCTCTCAGGTTTATGGGCTATAATGGTGAATCTATGTATGCAGGAGCTACCAGCCACGTACCCCCGAGAGTTATGGGCTTTCCCACTATATATAATAATTGGAAGGGAAAAAGGCCTCAAGAGATGAAGGATTATTACTATGCACTTTTTGGGAGTACTTTGTCAGCTATTGGTCTTGGTATGATCTACGATGGGGTGTGTGGTCTAGTACAGACTAAGCGTGTATCAGATGCTTGTGAGATCCGCGATAATCTCATTGCTCATAGGGAGGAACTTGGCTGATGAAAAAGCAGATACTGGTTATCAGTATGGTTTGTATGATTTTATATGCAGATAGCCCCTTAGAAGAACGTTTTGAGGATGCCATAACAAATGGGAATGCGATCCTTGTAAGCCAGCTTTTGCGGGACTTAGATCAAGATTCAATGTCTCTTGCTCAAAAAAAGAGTTTACTTACAGACTTATCTGAGTTAGCTGAAGGCGTTTTTGAAAACAAAAAATCAAGAATTGGATTATTTCGCAATGCAAAAGATTGTGCTATGGGAACAATCGGTTCTCTAGTAGGAGTGTTTAGTCTTCTGTATTTGGGTCACTCTTGTTATGCCTTTTATAAGAATTACCAGGTGAGGGATCGTTCGGGTAACCGTTCTAATTCTTGGGAAAAACTTTTGTTGGATAAACGCGAGGGTTTTATTACTCACGGTGGAATTAGTTTAATCCATGCATTTCTTAGTACTTACATCGCCTATAACGGATTGACTTGTTCAGCTCAAAAGGTCTCTATTATGCAGTCTGAGGCTATTCGCCAAGCATTAGAAGATAAGAAAGTTGAGCTAGGACTATGATCGTGAAAACAAGACCTTACGCTTTAATACTATTGGTGGTTTCCGCAGCGCCCCTCTTGGCAACGCCATTACAGCATCGTTTAGAAAAAGCTATCGAAGATTCAGATACCGTCCTTGTTGAGAGATTAATTGAAGAGCTTAGTAAGGAGAGTCCTAAAGATGCACAACAGATTCTTGCTACTGTAGCGCCTATGGCTGCTGATGTTCTTTCACAGCGTAAGGCGGAAAAATCGATTCTTACTGATTCTGCTGATTTTACTCAAGCATTGCTCGGCTCTTTAGTAGGGTCGTGGAGTGTAGCTTGGTTCATTGGGAGCGGATATGAGACGTATCTGCACTACCAACGAAATAGGACATTATTAGGCAGGGATACAGCAGAATATATACGGCTAGGGGCTTCTATCGTTGCAACATTCCTCAGCGGATACTATGCATATAAAGGATTTACGTGTTCTTCGCAATGTGCAGATATTGGACGTGCACACGAGATCAAAAAGTTGTTTAAGCGAGATCTTGCCGCGAAATAGAGTTGCGCTTTAAGCTTGGGCTTTTGCTTCCTAGGTGATTTAGGTATACTCTAAAACTAGGTATAAACAGTGAGAATCACGTAGGTACAGTATACTATGAATAAGCGTAGTTCAATCATTCTAGTTTTGCTTCTTGGATCGAGTGCTCTGCTTGTGGCGAGCTCTGAAGAAGAAGCGCTGAGAAAGTTTAGACAGTATGCTCAAGAAGGCGATCCCGTCTTGAGAGGGTCGAACCTTTTCAAGAGGCGTACTATTGATCCTGTGGCTGCCGCTGCAGAGAGGGAAGAGCTTAGGAGGATTCTTGATGAGATGAAGAATGATCCAACAGCTAATCCAAAGCATATACTTGCTGATATTGCGCATGAGCGTAAAATAGAAATTGAGGAAGCTGCCCAAAAAGAGATTGATGATATTAAATGGCAGAATACGCTTCTCGTTTCTGATCCTTCGGGTTTGGTGGGAATCTATAAGTCAGATTTTATTAAATCAGGCTTACTTATAGCGTCTATTGTTGCTGACGTTAAGCTCTATAACGAGCTTACTCGTCGTCGAAAAGAACACATTATAGATGCAATGCTTTCAGACATAGATATGTTTATTGCTCTGTTGAAGCGTGTGAACGAATCTGAGGCACGCTATGATGAGCGTATGGCAAGCATGTCAGCATTTGCGCAAGTATTTACCGATCGAGACAGAGGTCGTGATATCTTATTAAATCCACTTCGCAGGTATCTTGTTGAAAATCATACCTTAGTAAAGGGATATATGCCTTTTACTAGTGAAACTATTGTCCCATTAGTGGCACGATGGGGTCTTGAAAAATTATTTGTTTTGCTAGAGAAAAAATTACTGGTACGCACAAGGTGGGCAGATGTTTGGGAAGATATTTGGTCACTAAACGTTAGTGGACTAGGTAAACGGGTAATAGATCCCCGGTTCCAGGAAAATTTTGATGCGCGGAGATTCGCCTATCAACCAAATCAGGCAGGTCATCTAGTTCCTTTGAAGACTAATGTGTTAGAAGTTACTGAAGGCTTAGGAATTGGTGTACCTTTTTCTTTCACAACCGCTCTCAAGACTTTGATGTTTATCGTAAATCCGATAAAGGCTCTTCAAAAGTTACTCTATCCTACTACATCTACTTGGTTGGGTGGGCTCTCGCTTGCTAACAAAGTTTCGGGTTTTGGGCTTCCAGACTTTTTATTTTCTGATGCGGCTAAATTCGGTCTCGAGGTGGTTAGCATTGGATTTTCAGCAAAATATTATGATATGATTAATACCTCCAAGTGGGGTACCTATGTCCTTCAAAATAGAGATGAATTATTGCGTATTCTCTATGGGTATCGAAGAGCGTTAGATAATGCATCGAGTGGTGAGGATGCTATTGCTCAAGCTAAACAAGGGATACGCGACTTTGTGGAACAAGGGCATGAATCTACGGGCTTGATTCCTGGAGCATCACTTGATTGGTGGAAAGTTCGAGCTGAAGGACGGGGATATGTTCACAAATGGTTGAGATATGGCGCTGCTACGCTCTTAGCGTTAAAGTTTGGGCACTGGTGGTTAACTGCAGAGCCAAAGCCGCAATAAGATAACTAGAGAAAAATGAACATTGGAGGATACCATACTATGAAAAGAAGTTTGAAAGTTTTAATAATCGGTGCTGCATTGTGCATGCTTACCCCCAACATGGCTCTAGCTGCTGACGGACTTGGCGGACTCATTGGAAGGCTTAAGGACTTGGCTACTAATCCAAAGATAACCGGCCTTGTCAAAGATGCATTTGATAAAGTTGGTGATGGAGTGAAAAGCATTCAAGACAGGGCTGCAGCTATGGAGAAAGAGCGCCAGGAGGCGCATGAAAAGCTTAGAAATAATCTTTCTAAAAAGGCGAATGATCATACCCTGCAAAAATGGGAAAGAGAGGCTGCGCAAAGAGCATTATTGGATGAGGATGAACGGCATAGAGCGAATATGCAAAGGAACGATGAAATTAGCCATGATGTTAAAAAAATTGCGACGAACGCTTTTGGCAAGGCGGTAGATTATGGAATACAGGAAAGCTTTGCTATGGCGGCTCATAGCCGTAATCTTGAGGCGATAGCTCTTGAG
>JABDCP010000020.1 GCA_013288045.1 Candidatus Babelota bacterium | reverse complement strand
GCAGATTGCTCTTTTACAAGAAGGCGCCGTCACTGCGGATGGCCTGCGAACCATATTTAAGAGAAACTTCGTGCTTACCCAAGAGCGCTTAGAGCTGCTTATTAATTTTGATAAGCTTGCAGATGGGCTTAATGCCTTACGTCACGGGGAACAAGCTCATGAGCTGAAGGATATAGTTAATTTCCCTTTATTAGAGGAGATAGCTGGCATAGATCTACGATCTGCATTTAATACAGATCTACCTGAGTCGGTACACCACAAAAAATTGTCTGAACTTATCGAGCATTGCAAGAATCCCAAATATCTCTCTGTTGTCGCTTCTGCATTACCTATTCTCTGGCTTGCTGGACATACGTTCTGTCACAACCTGATGGAAGCATTAGAGCCGCAGCAGTGGTGGACAGCCGGTCCTCTGCTCATAGGAGCTCTTATGCTCGTCTATAAGGCAACAGTGCACTTTGAAGGGGAACAACGTCTGGGCGTATTAGTCTTAAAAACAGGTATGGTAAAAGCACATCGAGCACTTGCAAAACTCTTGCCCCAGAAATCTCGAGAAAAAGAGGAACTCTTAGCACTTGCTCCAAGCGATCCACAGAAGAATCCTCTTTATATCGCCTTTATAGAGCTTCTCACTGAAGAGCACTTACAGACCCTTGCAAAGCCCCTTGAGATCACCAACCTCTTTGCAAAGCCACGTACATTTGTCACCCAACACCCTGAGTTTATTGCAACCATCTGTACCCAAGAGGGTGCTCAAGAACGTATTGAGATCATTTGCACACTCTTAGAAGGGGTCGTTCCATTCGCTCGATTGCAGCATAGCGAAGCAATTGAAACCTTTTTTGATCTGCTCAAGCCCGCTGTATTTCGTGCCTTGCCGCATACAGGTTTTGCACAACTAGCCCGATACTGCCCCCATATACTCCTTAACCTTAATCATAAAGAGTACCCCTTCCTGCAAGAAGCTTCGAAGTTCACCCTAGGTGAAAAGTCCGTCATTTCGTACTTATACGATGCGCTTGCCCAAGCTCAAGATATTCATGAGATCGATCTCTCTCAATAAGCTCAAAGCTAGATGGATCTCGTAAACAGCTTACTTTAGCGTGCCAAAAAAGCGCTGCCTACGCGATTTTCATCTGATTTTTCCACAAAATAATTGACAGTTTGTTAAAATTGTATACACTAAGTCGTATATACTTTGAACCAAATTGAAATAATTTTTTTGTTATAGGAACAATCTCATGAAAAAACAGCTACTTCTGCTAAGCGGCCTACTCATTGGTTCGCCCAGCTTGTGGGCTATGACGACACAAAAACCGCGTACTCAACAGGAAGAATATCTCATAAATCGTCAACTTGTCGAAGCTGCAACTGCGGGTGATACTGACCGGATAAAAGCACTCCTAAAAGAAGGTGCTCTTAGAGATACACAAGAACATGGAATCTTTCATTATTACACGATACAAGCCCCTTATGAGATAGCCATGAGTGTTCTTGAACTCTTTGAAGATTATTTCAGCTTAAAAGAAGATATACAGGCAACCGCGCAAGGAAGTAATAATACCTATAGTAGTGAAAGACAAGCGAAGCTCAAGAAGTCCCTAGCAGGTTTTCGTTATTTTCTAGAACAGAAGAGAGCAGATAAACAACTTATTAGAGCAGCAAAAGAAGGTAATGCACGTTTAGCAAGAGAGCTTATAAAAAAAGGTGCTTCAGTAATAGCTTGCGATCAATCTGGACTTACACCATTTGAATGGGCAGCTATACAGGGACATACTGAAATCTTGAATATTATTCTTGATGCATTTGAAAATACTATCGAATTACGTGACAATAATGACCCACAATGGGGCCCTTATCTAGGGCTAAGCGAAGTGAATAAAGCTCGTCAGTTCATCGTTCCCCTCTTTCAAAGAGATGTCAGAGATCTAGATGAGCAGATCAGATGTATTGAAAAGATTCGACGCTATTGCAAGAGTTCTTCTTTAGAACGTGCTACGTCATTGCTTGCAGAGATTCACAAAAACTTAGAAGTGGGCCTCTCTCGAGACATTATCTTTACCTTATTCTCAGCACATAACAACTCTCTCCGGCTTTCACTGCAGGTTATCGGAGCACAACAGCTTACTCATGCTCCTCATGCAATACGTCTTGATAAGCAATGGCACCTTGACAGACTATTGCTGTTTGCAGCTAAAACGGATGATGAGCTGGTGAAGACTCTTATAGATGAAGGTGCTGATGTTACTACCGTCGACAATGAACGGCGCACACCTCTTCATATTGCTGCATATCATGAAAATATCCGCGCGGCACGCATATTGCTTCGTGCAGGGGCCCCTATCGATGCTAAAGATGAACATGGTGTAACACCTCTGTATGTCAATGGTCGAATAATTGGCCCTGGAGTTGCAAAACTCCTTCTTGAATCGGGGGCTACGGTAGAAGACAATGATAGAAGTTTCACACCCGATGAGGCTAGATCACAGGAGGCAATTACCACTCATTTAGAGGCTAGCGTAAGAAGATACGGGCCCACGCAAACAGAGGCAAAAAGGGCTCTTCAAAATTTTGCATTCCTGATCTATTTCTTTGGTATTAAACTTAATCTTCCCTTTTATGTCATCCATGAAATCATTTGTTTCGCAATAGGTGAACAAGATACCCCAGGACAATTCAATAATTTGGTTAGAATCCGCGAAAATTTATGGTCTGAGAGATTACGAAATCAACTTGGAAATCTCTATCTTTACAAATGCAATGGCAATAAGCTTCGTTCCTTATGGGAACAAACCGTTAGGTGTGTAGCAAAAGATCCAGATGAACAGTTGAGACTCATTTCAAGGTTAGATGGTTATTTAGAGCCATTTCTAGCAAACGACGTTAAGAAATTTGTATGTCTACGTATGATGAATAATGTTGCTGCAGGTAAAAGAATCCTGGGGAACAAATTCAATGCAGACGAAATCCTTCGCGATAACTTTAAGCTCTATTACGACCATTTAGACAAGTATTTGCAGATGAGTGATTTTGATGAAGAATAGAACTGAAAAAGGCCATAGATAATTTTTGAGGGTAAAGGAAAGTCTCATGAAAAAACAGATACTTCTGCTGATTGGCTTACTCGTTAGCTCGCACAGTCTTAGTGCCGCTATGACGGTACAAAAAAAAGCTACCCATACCAAAGAAGAACAAGATCAGATGCTTGTCGATGCTGCATTTGCTGGAGATGCTGACCGTATTAAAATGCTTCTTAATGAAAGCTGTAAGATTCGTGCACCTCACGAAGTAGCCATAAGCGTTTTTGAACTGCTTGAAGGTTATTTCACCCTATATAAAGACTATTCTGATGATAAGATTCGCCCGCCACATGCAATAGCCTCGACTGTTCTTGAATTGCTTGAAGATTATTTCAACCTAAAAGAAGATACAAGCCCGTTAACTGCTCAAGGTAGTCACACTATCGATAGCATGTACCAATCGAGGCTCAAAGAGATTATTGCAAAATTTCGTCAAATACAAGAACAAGAAAGACTCGACCAAGGACTGATCAAAGCTGCAAAAACGGGCAATGCTCAACTCGCAAAAGAGCTCCTAGAGAAGGGTGCTTCACTAAAAGCTCGCAATCCGCATGGGGCTAGACCATTTGAATGGGCAGCAATAGAGGGACATACTGAAATCATGAACATTATTTTTGATCATCTTGAAAACAGTATCGCAGACGACAAAAACAAACACCCCGGGTTGATTAATCCTCACTATGCAGTGTTTAGAGAATTGAAGGCAAACCGTGCGGGTATTGTTTTTCTTTTTCGAAGAAACGTAAGAAGTTTAGAAGATCAGATGGGTTGCATTGGAATTATTGGTCTTTGTCAGTTGGGGCATTCTTCCTTAGAATCTTCCTTAGAAGACACAAAGAAATTTCTTGAACTGAACCTATCACGCGACGTCATGTTTACTTTTTTCTCATCACATAATGATTCCCTACGACTTGCACTTAAAGCCATCGGAGCTCAACCGCTTACTCACGCTCCTGAGGCATTATGTTCTTATAGTATTAGCAAGCAAGAACACCTTGATAGACTCTTATTCTTTGCCGCTAAAAATGATGATGAGCTGGTAAAAGCTCTTATAGATGAAGGAGCAGATGTTACTGCGGTCGATGGAATGAAACGTACACCACTTCATATTGCAGCATTTTTTGACAATATGCGAGCAGCACGCCTATTACTTAGCGCAGGAGCATCTATCAATGCTCAAGATCAATATAGTGTAACACCTCTTTATACTCAGGGCGCATTGATTCGCCCTGGAGTTGCAAAACTCCTTCTTGAATCGGGGGCTTTGCTTGAAGAAAAATATTATGCCCCCTACGGCCCTGATGAAACCAAATCACAGGAGGCCTTTAAAACTGTTTTAGCGGCCAGTATAAAAAGATTTGTACCCACGCAAAGAGAAGCAAGAGTTGCTCTGCAAAATGTTGCAGACCTCATCTATATCTTGGGCATTAAACTTAATCTTCCCTTTTACGTCATCCATGAGATCATCTGTTTTGCAGCAGGTGAAAAGAATGATAAAAATCCAGAATGGACTCAGAGATTAAAAAGAGATCTTGAAGTGCTCTACCTTTACAAGTGTAATGGCAATAAGCTCTTTCCCCTCTGGGCACAGACCATAAGGTGTATCGCTAAAGATCCACAGGAACAGGATAGGCTGATGACAAGGTTAGGTAGCTATATAGAACCATTCTTAGCAAATGACACGAAGAGATTTGTAATTCTCGGAATTATGAACAAGGTTGCTGGAGGCAAAAGAATCCTGGAAAACAGAGATAATAAAAAGGAAATTCTTGTCACTAACCGTAAGCTCTATTATGACCATTTAGATCAATATTTGCAGATGAGTGATTTTGATGAAGAATAAAACTGAAAAAGGCCATATATAATTTTTGAGGGTAAGGAAAGTCTCATGAAAGTTCGTATATTTGGGCTCACTTGCCTACTCACTATATCTATGAGTCTTAATTCGGTTAACCCGGTACAAAAAAAGCGTACCAACGAAGATCAGCTTTTTATCGATGCTGCAACCACGGGCGATACATTCGTTATGAGAGACCTCCTTGACAAAGGCGCTCTCAGAGGCACACAAGATTATGCTGACTTGCTTTGGAATATCTATACTTCTGAAGGCGGAATATATGCCCCTTATGAAATAGTGATGAATGTTTTTGAGCTGCTTGAAAAGTATTTCAAGCTAACAGAGGAAGATACAGATCAAGTAATTGCTCAAAGTCATAATGATATCGATAGGGGAAAGCTCAAGAAGTCGATTGCAACCCTCCGTCAAACTCTAGAACAGAGAAGATTGAACCAACAATTAATCAAAGCAGCAAAAGAGGGTAAAGCGCATCTGGTACAGGAGCTCCTAAAAAAGGGTGCCGAAATAATTACCTTTAGATGGGATGAGCCTGAGTCACTTGGATGGGCAGCAATACAGGGACATACTGAAATCATGGATATTCTGCTTGATGATCTTCAATGCATCAGCCACAAGGGATATTCAGGATTAAGTGAAGTAGGCGCAGATCGTCAACGCTTCGTTCCTCTCTTTCAAAGGAATGTCACAAGTCTAGAAGAGCAGATGAAATGCATTGAAAGGGTTCGTCTCTACCGTAAAAGTTCTTCCAATGCTACGTCATTTCTTGAAGTGATCGAAGCACATTTAAAGACATGCCTTTCGCGTGACATTATATTTACCTTTTTCTCATCACATAATTCTGCCCTACGGCTCGCGCTTAAAGCTATTGGAGCACAAGAGCTCACTCATGCTCCCCATGCATTACTTCCTGATAGGCAAGAACACCTTAATAGACTCTTGCTGTTTGCAGCTCAAGTAGATGATGAGCTCGTGAAGGCTCTTATAGATGAAGGCGCGGATATTGCTACGGTCAATGAATTTGAACCGAACCGCACACCACTTCATGTTGCAGCATATTTTGAGAACATGCGGGCAGCACGAATATTACTTCGCGCAGGGGCACCTATCGATGCTACAGATAGATATGGAGCAACACCTCTCTATGTCAATGGTCGAATAATTCGCCGCGGGGTTGCTAAACTCCTTCTTGAATCGGGGGCCGCTCTAGAAGATAATACTATGCAAATGAACGATACTACTTTGTCACAGGAGATTATTACAACTGTTTTAGAAGCAAGTGTAAGAAGATTTGGGCCCACACAAACACAGGCAAAAATTGCTCTTCAAAATGTTGCATTCCTGATCTATGTTTTGGGCATTAAGCTTAATCTTCCTTATTATGTCATTCATGAGATTATTTGTTTCGCAACCTCTGAACCAGATGCACAGGGACAATGTACTAATGAATTGGGCAGAATCGGCAGTAGATTATGGTCCGCCATATTGAAAAATCATCTCGAAGTACTCTATCTCTACCAATATAACGGCCATAGACTTCTTCCTTTGTGGGAACAAACCATGAGGTGTTTGACTAAAGATCCGCAAGAACAGCTTAAACTCACTTCAAGGCTAGGCAAATATTTAGAGCCATTCCGAGCAAATGACGTGAAGAGATTTGTGTGCTTGCGGATTATGCATGAAGTTGCTGCGGGCAAAAAAATCGTGGGGGACAAAGCGAAAGAGAATACAGACGAAATCCTTGTCGATAACTTTAAGCTCTATTACGACCATTTAGATAGGTATTTGCAGATGAGTTGCTTCGATGAAGAATAGAACCAGCCTGACAAGCCATTTAATAATTTTTGAGGAAAGGAATATCTCATGAAAGTTCGTCTACTGGTGCTCAGCAGCTTACTCATTATATCAATGAGACTTAGTGCTGCTATGAAGGTACAAAAAAAAGCTACACTTACAACAGAAGAACAAAAACATTTGAATCGTCAACTTGTCGATGCTGTAAATGCGGTTGATATGAATGCTGTGAGAGAATTACTTAGCAAAGGTCTTGAAGCCAATATTAGCACTATGACCTTCAAGGTACATGCCCCTTACGAAGTAGTAATGAATGTTTTTGAACGGCTTGAGGAAAATACCGATCAGGCAATTGCTCAAGCAAATAACGATATCGATAGGTCAGAGCTCAAGAAGACCATCTCAAGCTTCCGTAGCATTCTAGAACAAGCAATACTGGACCAACAACTTATCAGAGCTACAAAAGATGGTAACGCACATCTCGTAAGGGAGCTCCTAAAAAAGGGTGCCCAAATTATTAGCTTTAAATGGGATAATCGTAGACCCTTTCAATTGCGATTTTCACAGCCCGTTTCATTTGAATGGGCAGCGATACTGGGACATACTGAAATCATGAATATTAATCTTGATGCCCTTAGCGATAAACGAGGGTATGAGTATAATCGGCAAGAAGAACTAAGAGAAGTACGCTTGTACCGCCAGCTTATAGTTCCTCTCTTTGAAAGAGATGTCAGAAGTTTAGAGGGGCAGATACAATGTATCGAGGGAATTGTTCGCTATTGTAAGAGTTGTTCTTCTGAAAAAGCTTATAAGGTGATTGAAAGAATTACAGAACTCATAAAAGCGTTCCTTTCACGTGACATTATCTTTACCTTTTTCTCATCACATAATGATGCCCTCCGGCTCTCTCTTGAAGCTATCGGAGCTCAACAGCTTACTCATGCTCCTGATGCATTACTTGTTAATAGGATTAGTAAGCAAGAACATCTTGATAGACTCTTGCTGTTGGCAGCACGAGAAGATGATGAGCTGGTAAAGGTCCTTATTGATGAAGGAGCAGATGTTACTACATGCGATTGGCATGGATGCACGGCGCTTCATCACGCTGCCCATGCTGAAAATATTCGCGCGGCGCGCATATTACTTCGCGCCGGAGCACCTATCGACGCTAAATGCGTATATGGGCAAACACCTCTCTACATCAATGGCTCATTAATTCGCCCTGGCGTTGCAAAACTCCTGCTTGAATCAGGAGCTACCCTAGAAGACAATTGTACGCACATGAATGCAAGTCCTGAAACGCAAGCGGCTATTAAAACTGTTTTAGAGGCTGGTGTTAAAAGATTTGCGCCCACGAAAATACAGGCAAAAATTGCTATGCAAAATGTTGCATTCCTGATCTATGTCTTTAGCATTAAACTTAATCTTCCGTATTATGTCATCCATGAGATCATCTTATTTGCGACAGGAGAAATGAAAAATGCCCAAGCTCCAGAATGGACTCAGAGATTAAAAAGAGACCTTGAAGTGCTCTATCTTTACAAGTGTAATGGCAATAGGCTCTTTCCCCTCTGGGAACAAACCATGAGGTGTATTGCTAAAGATCCACAAGAACAGGCTAGGCTCCTATCAAAATTAGGTAACTATTTAGAGCCATTCCTCGCAAATGACACGAAGAGATTCGTATGCCTAAATATTATGAACAAAGTTGCTGAAGGCAAAAGAATAATACTTACAGGGGCAAACCATGCAAAGAACAATAAACAGCAAATTCTCGTCGATAACTTTAAGCTCTATTACGACCATTTAGACAGGTACTTGCAGATGAGTGGCTTTGATGAAGAATAGAACCTAGCTTGAAAGTCTGTGTACATAATTTTTGTATAGGAAAAATCTCATGAAAGTTCGTATATTTGGGCTGAGTAGTTTACTCATTATATCAATGAGCCTTAGTGCTGCTATGACGGTACAAAAAAAAGCTACAAGTATCGAAGAAGAACAAGATCACTTGAATCGTCTATTTGTCGATGCTGCAATTACTGGTGATGCACTCGTTATGAGAGATCTTCTTAATAAAGGCGCTCTCAGAGACATACAAGATCATAGTGCCTTTCTTTGGGGCATGGTACGTACTAACCCTAAGGAAGAGTTATCTGTCCCTCATGCCCCTCGCGACGTAATAATGAATGTTGTTGAACTACTTGAAGATTATTTCCAGCTACATAAAGATACACCCCAGTTAAGTGCTCAAAGTCATAACGATTTCGACAGGGCAAAGCTCAAGAAGTCCATCACAAGCCTCCGTC
>JABDCP010000019.1 GCA_013288045.1 Candidatus Babelota bacterium | reverse complement strand
GCAAGGTCCTCATCATCATAAAAATTAAGGCGTTCTGTGATCCCAAAGCGGCTTCGCAAAGGGGCTGAAATCATGCCAGCTTTGGTGGTAGCTCCCATGAGGGTAAAAGGATCGCTCAGGGTATTACAAATCGATGAAGAGGGGCTTACCCATATTGATCATATGCTCCTGAAGGTACTTCTTGAACGGTTCGACGGAGGTCCTGCAGGTATTGAAACTCTTGCATCTATTATCGGAGAAGATGTCGATACATTGGAAGATGTGTACGAACCTTTTCTATTACGTAAAGGATTCCTTGAAAAAACACCCAGGGGTCGACAGATTTCGCCAAAAAAGATAGTCTCTTTACAAGCAAAGTATCTTGGTCAACACGCTATTTAAAGGAGAAAAAGCATGTCAGGGCACTCCAAGTGGTCCACGATTAAGCATAAAAAAGCAAAAGAGGATGCTACTCGTGGCAAAAAATTTACGAAGCTGATAAAAGAAATCACTATTGCTGCGCGCGATGGTGGAGGGGATCCCTCTGCAAATCCGCGGCTTCGACTGTTAATGGATAAAGCTAAAGAAATTAATATGCCGCAAGATAATATGATGCGTGCAATTAAGCGTGGTACCGGAGAAATGCCCGGAGTAGCCTATGAGTCATATCATTATGAAGGATACGGCCCAGGCCAATGTGCCGTTATTATCGATATGCTTACCGACAACAAAAATCGTGCTATCTCAACCGTGCGAAACTTCTTTGGTAAGCAAGGTGGTATCCTTGCCGAAAGTGGCGCAGTAAGCTGGATGTTTGATAAGCTCGGCGTCATAAGGATTCCTAAGGACGGAGCCACTGAAGAGGATCTTATTGAGAAATTACTTGAATATGATGTCAAAGACATCTATCTTGATGATAGCATGTTTGTCATAACCTGCGAGATGACGCAACTTGACCAAGTAAAGCATGCACTTGAGAAGCTTTCCTATAAAATTGAAAGTGCTGAACTTGAGTATGTACCCAAAGCAACAATCCCTCTTGATAGTGCTACAGAAGAAAGAGCGTATGAATTCCTACAGGCCCTTGAAGATCTTGATGACGTACAAAACGTCTATACTAACATTGGATAAAGCATGATCATAAGCATGACCGGGTTCAGCTCGGCAATAATCACCCTGCCCATTGCCGATGCAGCTACCGGTAGTGCGCACGATGTGCAAGTATCCTTAACTCTTAAAAGCTTAAATTCGCGCTTCTTCGAGGCAAGCTGCCGTCTCCCTACGAGCCTTTCATTCTTAGAGACCGAGCTTATTCGGTACTTCAAAAATGAATTTCATAGAGGCACTATCCAATTTACCATCTACATGAGCTCACCTTCAGCCTTAACAGGAATCATTGAACCCGCGATTTCAACAGTCAGAGGATATCTGACAGCTCTTGAGAAAATAAAAAAAGAATGCCATGTGCAGGGAGAGGTAACGTTACGAGATCTTATTTCTCTTAACAATATCTTTGAAATGAAAGAAGCACCTCTTTCTGAAGAAACTCTTGAGCAGCTGTGGAAAGAGATACGAGCACTGACAAAAAAATGTAACGAAGCCCGAAACCTCGAGGGAAAATCTCTTGAGCACGATCTAAGTGAGCGAGTGCGGCACATTAGAAATCTTATCAATATTCTTGAGCCACGTGCCCTCGAGGCTATGGCCCTCAAGAAAAAACAACTTCTTGATAATTTACGTGCACTGCTCAGTGACGTTTCATCTGAGCTTACTGCAGAATCTCAAATCTCTGCCATTTATAATCAGATGGAACGGATGGACATCCATGAAGAAATCGTCCGATTTAATACACATCTTGCGACACTCGATGAGATACTTACCTCACAAGAAATCTCGCACGGGAAAAAGCTTGATTTTACGCTACAAGAACTCTTTAGAGAAACTAATACTATTGCCTCGAAATGTTCTGATGCGATTATTAGCGGCCTCGCTATTTCAATAAAGGTGGAGCTTGAAAAGGCTCGTGAACAGGCCCAAAATATTATCTAGCGGTTTGATACACTTCTCTTAGAACAAGTGCATAAAGAGATCGCCAAACCTCATAGACGTACTAAGGCTGAAAATCATAGGTAAGCTGAGTCGGCATTTGTGGTGCATGAGCTCTTGGCTTATAAGCCTGGAGCACGGGAAATGCTACTAATGGCTGAGCCTGCACGTCCCCTTTTTGTAAAGCAACCGCAGCGGCGAAATTTTTTTCTAAAAGCGCTTTGGCAGCGGGAAAACCAAACTTTTGAGCAAGTGGTTCTTTCTCCCTATAAAAATAGGCGCTGAGCATTTTGCAAAAACCACCGAGCAATTCACCATTCTGAGCCTCTTCAAATTGCTTTACAAATTGAGGACCATGATTGTAGAACATAGTGAGGATCAATAGACCTCCAACAGCCTGTCCTACAGCGTTGCCGGAAGGATTTGGCATACTGTTAGCTTCTTCTGCACGACGAAGTATCACTTTACTATTTTTCATAAGACTTTCAGCTATTTCAGGAAATTTATCGGGATGTGCCTTATAATAGTCAAACAAGGAAGTTGCATTCGATAGCGACAGAGTACCCGCTTCAATATCTTTTTGATAAGTTAAAGCCATAGATGGCTCCTGCAGCGCATATGCTGAAATAGAAACTGCAGCTACAGCGAGACCTAAGAGGTATTTTAATATCATAGCAATCCTTTCTTATCTGTTGGCCACCACTTGAGAGGCTCTCTCCTTACTTACAACCTACACTATCGAGCAAACAACTGTCAACATAATTCATAATTTTATGCAAATTGTTTCTATTTAGTAAGGGCTCATTGAAAAGTACTCGCACAAATACTAGAACGCCAATATATGCAAAAATATCTCGACAGTGCTCAGCCTATCACTCTTGTGGGCACGTCTTTCAACACTAAAGATAAAAAATTAGTCATCGATGCTATTCACAAGAACCTCACCGACCTGCTGTTCGCACATCCCCCTCTGGGCTCTGACTCCACAGCGCTTTCCTAACACACAGAATCCATTTTGAAATCCTTGCTCAACCCTTGACATTTAGGGCCTCTCTTTGAGTAAGCTAGGACATGATATGTTTTATGCCAGCTAAAAGGGATGATCAATGAAACGTTTGTTAATGATAGCAGTACTCTGCGTGACCACTCTGATCGAAGCAAAATCGAATGAATCTTGTGAAAAAAGTAAATGTGGAGTGCTTGCCTCCCGTTTTACCGCCGAAGATGAACGCAAACCAGCTTTTGCTCGTCGAGAAGGTGGCGCCTGTATGCGCACCATGCTTGAAAAGAACTATGACATTACCAAAGAACACAATCGAGATGAAGAGAAAATCCCTTGCTATCAAGCTATGTACTCAAAAGGGCTCGAACATGATCCTAAAACAGGACTCCTCACCAAAAATGGCCAGAAAAACTATGAACTGCTCCTTAAAGCGATCGCTTCAGGAGACCAGAATGACTATAATGCCATAGCACTTGCTCAAGGATCTTTAAGAAAGCTTACCAACCCCCAAGCATCTGGAGCTTTTAGCTTTGAAGGGATCGATTCATCACTTACTCAATTACCTCTATTTCCAAGCATTTCAAGCAAAAAGGGTGCCGCTCAGCTCACAGAAATCTATTTGCTCGCTCTTGCACGAGATGTCGCATTTGAAGACTACGGTACAGGGAAAAGAACCGATCAAGACCATGGCGGAGATTCTATCACCTCCATGGCAGCACATATTTTAACTGATTACGACTGTGCATTTGAGGGGCCTTTGAATGCAACATGCAAGGTCGATGCATCTACACTTTTTAGAGGAAACGTAGCAGGAACCCTCGTAGGGCCGTATGTTTCACAATTTCTGTATCAGCCTATGTCGATTCCTGAAGCAACCTTTCCACCTGCGGTAGGGTTTGCTAACTTACCTCAAGACATCTTTAAAATCGAGCAGCTCTATCCAATAGCTAGCGACCGAAATTTTGGTATCTCTGAATCAGATTATAGTGCCATTCAAAATGGCCAAATACCTAAGCCTTTTGAAATGGATGATTACAAGAGCCATTCTAAGCGCTATGTAATAACCGGGAGAGATCTCGCAAGCATTGTGCATTACGATTATCCTTATGAATGGGCGTACAATGCACTCCGTATCTTATATGCCCACCGATTCCCAGGATCTCCAACAAACCCCTACCTAAATGGCAGTATGCCCCATGAAGATTCATTCGCAACGTTAGGCTTTATAGATGTTTCAGCAATGGTTGGAGCAGTATGCTCAGAAGCAGGAAAAGCTGCATGGGCTCACAAATGGCGTGCTCAGCGTGTACTTCGTCCTGAAGAATATGCTAATCTTGTCTATCTTGGTAAGAAAGGTGACACCGAATGTACCTATGTCGCTAAGGAGCTTTTTAAGTGCCATGGTGGCATAGATCTTCTTAAATGGGTAGAACGTGCCAACAGACAACAGGGTGCAGCAACCTGCCTGATGCCCTTAGCATATCCTGAAGGTTCTCCCCTACACCCAAGCTATCCATCGGGTCATGCCACCTTTGCGGGAGCTTATATCACTATATTAAAAGCAATGTTTGACGACACGGCATTATTCTCCTCAGTACTTGCTCCGGTAAAACCTGATCCTAAAGATCCTTCAAAGCTCATTCCTCTCTCAAACGAAGGTGAGGATCAGATGACCATCGGTGGAGAACTTAACAAGCTTGCTTCAAATATTGGCTTTGGAAGAAACTTTGCGGGTATTCATTATCGCGCTGATGCTGATTATGGTATTCGCCTTGGTGAATACATCGCTATTACCTATCTACAGGACCATGCATGTTGCTATTGCGAGCAAGCATTTAAAGGGTTTGAGTTAACCACACTTGACGGTATTCGCATACGTATCACCGGTGAAAAGGTCGAAAAAATTTAGAGATCGCACCTCTTTGAAAAAAGGAGGAGTCGAGGGAAGTAAATTATGTCGATGCATCCATACGGCTTAAAAGCCATTACTTTCTTGGCATTGAGTAAAACAAATTGGTTATCGTCGCTCAGAACCTTACCTGGCTATACGTAGCACATTCTCCCAAGAGCTTTGACTTCACTGCGATTATTTCCTAGAAACATATATCCACAAGCCTTTTTCAATCAACCATTGACAGTTGAGTCTTTTCTTAGAGTAAACTTAGGAAAATAGATATTTGTATCAGCTGCAATATATATTAACCAACCATTAAAAGATGGTCAGGGAAAAATGAAGCGTATCTTGATAATTGCACTACTTTGCATAACAGCATTGGATGCCCCACAACCTAAGAATGATTATAGAAAGTTCAGACGGGGAGCTTTCGCCTCTCGTTTTAAAGCCACGGATGAACGCAAAGCAGCTTTTGCTCGGAGAGAAAGTGGCGCTTCCATGCGCACCATGCTTGAAAAGGACTATGATATTATCAAAGAACACAATTGCGATGAAAAAAAAATCCCTGGCTACAAAGCTATGTATTCAAAAGGACTCGAACACGATCCTATGACAGGCCTACTTACTACAAATGGCCAAAAAAATTATAGACTTCTTCTCAAAGCGATCACCTCCGGTGACCAAAAGGACTATAATGCGATTGCCCTTGCACCCGGATGTTTGAGGAAACTTGTAAATCCTCAAGCCTCTGCAGCTTTTAGCTTTGTAGGAATCGATTCATCGCTTACTAAAATGCCTCTTTTCCCAAGCATTTCAAGCATAGAGGGAGCAGCTCAGCTTACGGAAGTCTATCTACAGGCTCTTGCTCGCGATGTTGCATTTGAAGACTATGGCACAGGTAAAAGAACCGATAAAGATACCGATGGCACTTCTATTACCCATAAGGCAGCGCGCATCTTAACTGACTATGGAGCCGCTTTTGAAGGACCCCTTAATGGTAAAGGAAAAGTCGATGCATCTACTCTTTTTAGAGGCAACGAAAATGGAACCCTCGTAGGGCCGTATGTTTCACAATTTCTATACCACCCTATGTCCATTCCCAAAGCAACCATTCCTCCAGCGATAGGATTTACTAACCTACCTCAAGACATCTTTGAAATCCAGCAGCTTTATCCGATAGTTTGTAATCGCAATTTTGGTATCTCCGAAAAAAACTTTGCCGCTCTTCAGAATGGCCAGATACCAGAGCTTTATAAGAAAGATGATTACAAGAAACATTCAAAGCGTTATATAGTATCAGGAAGAGATCTTGCCTGTTTGGTTCATTATGATTATCCCTATGAATGGGGGTACAACGCTCTTCGTATATTGTATGCGCATAGATTCCTCGGATCACCAGCTAATCCCTATGTAAATGGAAGTATGCCCCATGAAGATTCGCAGGCTACGTTAGGCTTTATTGACGTGTTCGCAATGGTTGGCGCCGTATCTGCAGAAGCCGGAAAAGCTGCATGGGCTCATAAATGGCGAGCTCAGCGGGTACTTCGTCCTGAGGAATATGCGAATCTTGTGCATCGCAGCAAAAAGGACCAAAATACCTACCACATAGCTAAAGAGCTTCTACGTTGTCATGATGGTATCGATCTGCTCAAATGGGTAGAACGCACCAACATGAAACAGGGTGCCGCCACGTGCCTGATGCCTTTAGCATATCCTGAAGGGTCTCCGCTGCACCCAAGCTATCCATCGGGACATGCAACACTTGCTGGTGCGTACATCACTATTTTGAAAGCAATGTTTGACGACACTGCATTATTCTCCACAGTGCTTCCTCCAGTAAAACCGGATCCTAAAAATCCTTCAAAGCTCATTCCACTTTCTGGCGAAGGTGAAGATAAGATGACTATCGGAGGAGAGCTTAACAAACTTGCCTCAAATATTGCTTTTGGAAGAAACTTTGCAGGAATTCACTATCGCGCAGATGCTGATCAAGGTATGCGCCTTGGCGAAGCTATCGCTATATCCTACCTACAGGACCATGCTTGCTGTCTGACCGAGCAAACATTCAAAGGGTTTGAGTTAACTACACTTGACGGTATCCGCATACGCATCACCGGTGAAAAGGTCGAAGAAATTTAGTGATAGCCCCTTTGAAAAGGAGGAGTCGAGCGAAAGGTAATCTTAATCTTTCACCGGCTACTGACTTTCCCATTAGGAAAACGTGTCGAAACTCATAAGATTCCTTAGAAAAACGTAGTCCCTAACACGCTATTCCTTGGAAAAACGTGAAAGTCAGCACGTTTTCCTAAGGAATCTTACCTTGACAGCACTAGCCATTATCCTGGATTCGTAGACACCCTGCACTCTTTACCCAACCTTACCATAAGGCTTTTTAAGCTATTTCAAGGGAACCCTCTTGAAAACCGATAGGGTAGTTTTTCTACCCAATAACTACCCTATTTCCCTATCGTTTTGCCCTTACCCAAATATCCCCCCTGTGGTATACTAAAAGTACGCACTACTGATAAATCCCTGCTACTATGTGGGCCATGGAAAAACACTTTACGCATCTGCATCTTCACTCTGACTATTCACTCCTCGATGGTGCTATAACCATCAAGAAGCTTATTAAGTTTGGGAAAGAGCACAAGCTTAAAGCGCTTGCTATTACTGATCATGGGAACATATTTGGGGCGGTTAAGTTCTTTGAAGCTGCAAATCAAGCTGGTATAAAGCCTGTTCTTGGCATGGAAGCATACTTTACTGAAGATGCACGACTTAAACTCAGTGAGAATAAGTACTATCACCTCATTATTCTCGTTCAAAATGCCACCGGCTACAAAAATCTCTGTAAACTTATTTCTTATGCCTACCAAGAAGGGTTTTACTTTAAGCCTCGAATCGATTACAAGCTCCTTGAACAGTATAATGAAGGTCTCATTGTCACTACTGCCTGCTTGGGAGGCCACATACCGTCGCTACTTATGCAGGAGCAGTATACCAAGGCTGATGAACGAATTGACTGGTTTTTAAGGGTATTTGGTGAAGAGCGCTTCTATTTGGAGGTGCAACCAGCAGACCAACAGGAGCAGGTCATACTTAATAATCGTTTGTATGAAGTGAGTAAGCGCCGTGGTATCCAGCTGGTTGCAGCAGGAGACTGTCACTATGTATCGCAAGATGATCATGAAGCTCATGAAACGATGCTCGCCATCCAAACTCATGCAAAAGTCTCAGATACTGACCGGTTTACGTTTGGCGACTGTAGAGCCTATATTCGCACACCCGATGAGATGCTTGTCAGCTTTAAAGATCACGAAGATGCCGTATGGAATAGTGGTAAAATAGCAGATAGCTGCAACTTCCAGTTTGAGACGGGTAAACTCTTTTTCCCAAAGTTTGAGCTGCCCCCAAATTATACGGAAGATACCTACTTTCATAAAATATGTTTCGAAGGACTCAATAAATTGCTCGATTCTGAAAGAATTGAACGGGTAAAAGAACAAGAATATCGCGATCGACTAGAGCTTGAAGTGCAACTTATTATCAAGATGGGCTTCGTAGGATACTTTCTTGTCGTAAGCGACTTTATTGCCTGGGCTCGGGCCAATGATATTCCTGTAGGCCCTGGTCGAGGATCTGCAGCTGGAAGTCTTGTTGCCTGGTCTTTACAAATTACCGATATTGATCCTTTAAAGTACAATCTCCTCTTTGAGCGCTTTTTAAATCCAGAGCGGGTATCGATGCCAGATATCGATATCGACTTTTGTATTAATGGCCGTGATGCGGTTATTAACTACGTAAAAGATCGGTATGGACACGATAAGGTCTGTCAGATTATTACATTTGGTACTATGCTTGCAAAAGGGGTTATCAAAGATGTTGCTCGAGCATTGGGCTTTCCTTTTGAAGACTCAAATACACTTACTAACTTTATCCCCGACCAGCTTAAAATAACGCTTGATGAGGCCATTAAGCAAGAGCCGAAGCTCCAAGAGATGATCGATACCAACCCTCAAGTTGCCAAGCTCTTTGATCTTGCAAAACGGCTTGAAGGAGTTACTCGGCATGCCTCTAAGCATGCTGCGGGTATTGTTATCGCGCCTGAACCGATTAGTGATATGCTCCCCGTATTTGTGCCGCCAAAGACATCTGACTTGGTAACCCAATATGCGATGACCGAACTTGAAACGCTGGGTTTCTTGAAGATGGACTTTTTGGGACTTAAGAATCTCACGCTGATCAAACATACTACGGACCTTATTAAGAAGCTGCATGGTACAGTGATCGATATTACCCGTATCCCTCTTGATGACCCCAAAACCTTTGTGCTACTTGGTAAAGGCGAGACATCTGGAGTATTCCAATTAGAGTCGAGCGGTCTTAAAGAAGTTCTACGCAAACTCCAGCCTGCCTGTTTTGAAGATATTATTGCCGTGAACGCACTGTACCGACCAGGTCCACTTGGATCTGGAATGGTCGACGACTTTATTGAACGAAAGCACGGTCGTCAAGAAATTATTTACCTCTTTCCTGAGCTTGAGCCCCTGCTTTCAGAAACCTATGGAGTTATTGTCTATCAGGAGCAGGTCATTAAAATCGCTTCTACGATAGGTGGCTACAGCCTCGGGGAAGCTGACATTCTTCGACGCGCCATGGGAAAAAAGAAAGTTGAGGTTATGGATGAGCAGCGCAAGATCTTTATGGAGAAAGCAACCGCTCGTAACTTTGATACTGAGAAGGCAAAAGAGCTCTTTGATCTCATGGCCTACTTTGCAGGATATGGATTTAACAAGTCACACTCAGCAGCATATGCGCTCATTGCCTATCAAACTGCTTACTTAAAGGCAAACTATCCTGCAGAGTTCCTCGCCTGTTTAATCTCTCTTGAGATGGGTAATGCAGAGTCGATGGCGAAATATGTGTATGAAGCACGAGATAGAGGACTTAAGGTACTACCACCTGATATTAATGAATCGCAGACAGACTTTACCGTGGTTAATGGAGTCATTCGTTTTGGACTGAGAGGTATTAAGAATGTGGGCATGGCTGCTCTTGATTCTATGCTTGCTCATCGTACTGAAGGTGGTCCCTTTAAAGATCTCTTAGATTTTTGTAAGCGCATCGATTTACGAACTTGCAATAAACGAGTCATCGAAAATCTTATTAGCGCGGGAGCTTTTGATTCACTTCCTGGTAATCGTGCTCAAAAGCATGAAGAGCTTCCTAAGGTTATTGAGAAAGCCCTTGAGAAGAAAAAGTCAGAACAAACGGGTCAGATGGGTCTTTTTGATCTACCTCAAACAAACATTGAAAAGCATATTGAGTACACGTTTCATCCTCTTGCAGAATGGTCTGACAGTGAAAAGCTTGAGAAGGAAAAAGAGGTCCTTGGTCTCTATATCAGTGCTCAGCCCCTTGATAGTTATGTGCACCATATACAATGGATTAATGCACTGAGCTTTGAGCAAGCAGCTCAGCTACCTGCTGAAACACTTGTTATCACCTGTGGAACCCTTAAAAGTCATAAAGTTATAACCACTAAAAAGGGTGATAAAATGGCATTCGCCCTCTTTGAAGATTATCAGAGCAAAGCAGAAATCGTGATCTTCCCAAAAACATTTGCGCAAAGCGAAGAGCACCTGAAATCCTATAGCGTATTTATCGTCAAGGGAGCGGTCGACGCCTCATCAGACATCATCAAGATAAAAGCCCAAACTATTATTCCTCTTGATCTATTGTTTGAGCTTAAACTCGCTACCAAAGTAGTTCTGCAGCTTCCTGCAGCAGTGACAGCCGATATTCTTGCAACTCTTAAAAGAACTGCTCAACCGGGTATAGTGCCTCTAGAGCTTCAGTTTACTGAGCAAGAGCGACGATTCTCGCTCCTGGCAAAAGAACGAATTACGGTAACTGAGAAATTTTTGAAAGAGCTGAAAGAATATAATATACTAGCTCATATTCATATCTAAAAAAACCACCACTTTCACCTAAAAGGATTGTCTATGGCGCTACCTATAACGTTACTTGCTTCGGTAAGCAAACAGATGACTCCGCTTATTGCGGAAACCAGAAAAGATACTCGAGTAGAGCATCCTGGTAAGCAATTTTTTTCAGCTAAAGTCGATGACGAAGATGAAGAAGATGATGATGATGACGACGAGGATGATGACGATGATGATGATGACTTCGACGATGAAGATGAGGATGACGACGAATAAGTAGATAAACTCTAAGAAAATGAGCCCCTGCAGCTATCTGGTTGCAGGGGTTTTGTTGTGGCTTAACAAAATCACTCAACTGAGCAGGTATTCTCTTCCAAAAAATACCATTGCAAGGGTATACTAGAGCTAATGGCAAAAAAAGGAGTCGAATGCCCAGAAAAGTAATTCTCTGTATAATGCTCTGCACCTTCTTTAGTTTACCTGCTAAGGTCATCCTTTGGGACTTAGGTGGTGTGCTCTTTGAGCCTGACAAAATTGGAGTCGCTCTTGAGGTTGGCCTTGAAAGCTTCTTAAGTCACGCCATCTTCGACTTCCGGTCTCCAAACATCCAGCCGGTACTTTTTGATGTAATTAATCATCTTGATCAAGATGAGACGCAAAGAAAGGACGTTGCAGGATCTTCGCACGGCTTGTGCTTACCCCCTATCATGTGCAAATGGCAAGCGGGAACCGTTACGGGTGAAGAGATTGTTCAACAAAGTCGTCCATTGATCAAGAAGCTCTATGCCTGCGATTACTTTGACAGCAAAGCTCAGATGAACCTTATTTGGCGATGCATCAAAGCCATGTTTAATCCTGTGGTACTTGCGCGCAACATTTATCCGGCAGAAGAAGGAATCAAACTCCTACAGGAATCTTATCGTATGAAAAATAAGGATGGTACGAAGACTCATCGTCAATTTGTGTTTTCAAACTGGGACCAGATCTCCTTTGATATCTTTAAAGGACAGCATATGGCTATATTTAGGTACTTTGAAGAGATAGTCATTTCAGGCCATATTAAGCGCATTAAGCCAAATCAAGATGCCTTTGAGTATCTTATTGAGACCTTTCACCTGAATCCTCAAGAATGCGTTCTGATCGACGATCAAGCAGTCAATGTCCGTGCAGCACGCAAATGCAATATGCAAGCCGTACTCATACATAACAAAGATTACCAGCAACTGCGCAGTGATTTACGCTCATTAGGGGTTATCCCTTAAAGGAGTTGCCCTGCTAACCTACTAAGTTCACTTCGCTCACTAGATTCTAGAAATACTGATCCAAATAGCGGCTGTCCCCTAAACTTCGAGCTTGCAACTACAAGGCCATTGCTCGTAAAATCAAGGTATGGAGAGTCGATCTGGTAAGGATCCCCTGCGAGAATAATCTTACTTCCTTCGCCCACCCTACTGATTAAAGTTTTCACCTCGTGCGGTGTGAGGTTCTGCACCTCATCAATAAAAATAAACTGATAGGGAATCGAACGACCACGCATATAGGTAATTGCCTCTAAACTGATACGCCCTTCGTCAATAAGCTCCTGAATACCAGGAATCTGGGCAGTTCGGGGTTGCTTAATACGCTGCTTTTTCATGCGCGAAGGCAGTCCCTCTTCTTTGTATAAAGCCATCTGGCTTGCTGCATTTACTGCATGGGAAATAAAGTCCATATTATCATAAATAGGCTGCATCCAACTATGAAGCTTTTCTTGGATATCGCCAGGTAGGTACCCAATATCAGGTCCCAAGGGAACTACCGGGCGAGTAATAAGAATCTTTTCATACTCTTGCTCAATAAGGGCCTTATGAAGCGCTGCTAAAAGGATAAGAAAGGTCTTACCGGTCCCTGCAGGACCGATGAGTGATACAAACTGAATCGAGTTATCAAATAAGAGATCAAGCGCCATAAGCTGCTGAGGATTACGAGGTTCTACCGGCCAGTTAATCTTTGGTGTCACAACAGGCACGAACTTGTCGCGCCCCACATAGCGAAACACCTCATAGTTAAAGGGGTTGTTTCTGCTTTCAACCAATGCAAACTCATTCATAGAAAAGGTATACTCTTTTGCAAACTCAAGAAGCCCTTCAGGAATTCCTTGCTTTAACTGAACTGAGGGAACCGTTACTTTGACCCATCCTTTAAAGAGCACATCTTGAGATACTACTTCGGTGGTGTAATTTTCAGCAGTGAGGCCAATAACCTCAGCTTTTACTCGTGCATTAAGGTCTTTCGTCACAAAGTGTACTTCGTATCCACGAGTTTGCTCACAATAGGCAAGATAGAGTATCCGATTATCGATCACCTCAAGAGGTAAAGGTGAAGGATCACAGGCTCCCGATTGCGAGAAAAAGAGAATCCTTAGGATCCCACCATTATCAAGTTGGACACCTTCTTTTAAGGAGCCTCTCTCTCGTAAGGCATCTAAACGCCTTATAACCTCTCGACAATTATAGCCACGCTCGGTCGACTCGCCTTTAAAGATATCAAGCTCTTCAAGAACCATAATCGGTATCCCTACCTCCGCATCTGCATACGCAAACAGGGCATCGGGGTCATAGAGTAATACGTTGCTATCTAAGACAAACAGTTTCTTTACTGACATTGTTTTCCTTCGTAAATGATCCACAGGATCTTGTAAGAGGTACCTAAGGATACCGTGCTGGATCAGAATAGCATAGACCATATTGCACACGCAACATAATGGCCAAGAAGTTACCTCTGTGCTGGGAAGGCACCTAAATTAATTTATGGGGATGAAATCTTATCTAGTTCTCATCGAGATAATATCTTCTAACAAATCTTGCATGTATCTCATTTGCTGATAATATCACATGTGAATTGTGGTGGTTTTTAATAATCAAAATAGTGCCAGGGCAACCTCTCCCTTGGTACTGAGTGATTTAAAAGCCCAATGAGAATAACATACGTTTATAAACTCTACAATGCATCTAGAAATAGAACTCTTCATCGTGCAATTGTTACCTGTGGTGAAATATG
>JABDCP010000018.1 GCA_013288045.1 Candidatus Babelota bacterium | reverse complement strand
AGCGGCTCTGTGTTTTGTACGTACTTTATCAAAGATGACCTGTTCTTGGACGATTGCGGAATGAATGATATTTCTTTGCGTCTCTGAGATTGCAGGATCTTGCGAGAGTCTTGCTAAGTTAGCTCTACGGTCTTCGGGGGTAGCTTGTAAGGCTTTTTTGGGTATCCGCGTATACTGCTTATATTCCTCAAGGAGTGTATTTTCTGAAGGGCCAAGAGATTCTTGGCAGACCGAGCACATATCGTGTTGAGCTTCTTGTTCTGCTAATTCATGCAGTTGAAGAGTGGCAACGCTTGAGCCTTGCATAAGGTGCATAGAGGTTGAAAAGCTGCTAATCAAAGCAAAATAGATAACTACACGATTCATACAACCCCCTAATTAAATTACTATTTGATTAGAAGTATAATGGATAGTATGAAAATAACAAGTGAGTACATCAGCACACACAATCGAAATGCGATCTATCTGCTTTTGAGAGCTTGAGCCGCTAATTACTCCGGCGATGTTGTGTGATAGTGAGCAAATATTGATTGGGTAAGTGCATCCATTTGACAATCGATACACATTCGATAGAATTAAAAAAGAAGTATTAATGAAGATTTGATGATAAACAGTTGCATGTATTACATACCATGAAGGAAATCTATGAATTTTCTACGGCACCTAAGCATAGCACTTTTAGCCTTGGGATCGGTCAGTATATACGCTTCTGATGCAGTTAAGGTTAGGGATCGGACAACTCCTGGTGGAACAGCTCTCGAGGCTGATAAAGACAAATTGGCCCGTCCTGAAATTAAAGATGATAGCGATGATTCAGGATCAGATGAAGACGTCACAAGTGGTACCTCTACGCTCACCCCAACTGGAAGAGTGACATTCCGAGAAATCACTAAATCATTAGGTGCTCAGTTCAACACACAACAGTTCACATTAGATCTTTCAACGGTGGAAATCCCACAAGAAATCTTTGAAGAAGTCGAAAGCATTACTTCAATTGAAGATCAAATATCTAGAAAGTACGATATATTGGACTCGATGAAGGATAACAAAGTTAGGGAGCTTACTGCGCTGTTTGCTAAGCAACTCGAGCAAGGAAAAATACATGCATTCGATATTAAAAGGGCTGTAAACAACATCTATGTGCCAGCTCTTGAAAGAAGATGGAAACGAATGGAGCATGTTTATCGTACGCAAGTAGCAGAGCTCGCATTACCAATCTCATTTACGTTTAGCAAGCTCACCCAAAGATAAAACAAAATCTGATGGGGCGAGAGACATTACCAGAGAATCTTTATCTCGTTTAGACTGCTCATTTGCGTTTTCTAGTGCTATGGAACACAGAAATTACTGATACTAAGCTTATAAGCATTGAAGCGCTTCTTAATGAAATGCGCTCTGCTATTTAAATGGATGGCCGTGACATAGAGGGAATCGTTTCATTACGTCTTATAGGCGCCTGTGCTACTTGTCCCTTATCCAGGTATACTCTTAAACTGGGTATAGAGCAACGCATAAAGGAACAAATTCCTGAAGTAGTTGAGGTGAGAAGTGTGGATTGACGCAAGAAGATGTAGGCAAAAGTGAACATTCTCCCAAAGCTGTTGTTAAAAGAAAGGCGTCTAACTCTTGACAGTGCATTGCGGCCTAGGTTATTGTGACAGTATTGATAGATTGTATATTTGCTCTCTATATGGTAGGATGTGCACTATTAGAATGGCTTTTATAAGAAAATACTTGTAATACCTCAAGAAATGCGGTATAAGATTAGAATGTTTTAGTAGAAGGCTTTATACCTTACCAAGGGTAAAGAAAGAGTGGAAAAAAGAATCGTTCAAACGTTTAAAGATCGTTTGATCAAATCAGTAAAACTATCAAACATGAGGGGGGGGTTTTGCTTACGAGAATGTGAATGATATACTAGGGTTAATAAGGTTGCATAAAAAGTTCACAAAATGTGAGATGAAGCAAAACCTTATGACCTTAGCTGTTGACAACAGAAAAACATTCTGTAGATTTGAAGCTAAGGATGTAAACTTTAACGAAGAATTTGTTTGATGATGAATATGTTACATTTATTACATAATACTATGGAGGAAAAACTATGAATTATGTAAAACACTTAAGTATAGCACTATTGGTGCTAGGATCAGCGTCTCTTAACGCTTCAACAGGAACAGGTACAGCAGCAGCTGCGACACCTGCTCCAAAGATTGTAGGTTGGAAAACTCCAGGTGGAACAGCTTTTGTGGCTGATAAAGACAAATGGACCCATACTGAAGTCAAAGCTGGCGGTAAAAGGGAAAAATTCGAAATTAGGGGCAACTTTGACGCACCAGTTCTTTATGATACTGTAAAGAAAGAGACCGTTAAACTTGAGCCTATTTATGAATCAAAAGGCTTAGTTGCAAAAGCTAAAGATGTTTTTGATAACTGGCTAGGTAACAAAGCTAGCTGGAAAGAAAGAACTGGCGTTGCAGTAGGTGCTGCTGTTCTTGCTGGTATTGCATACAAAACTATACCTACATTCAAAGACGGTGTTGACAGTGCTGCTCAGTCAGCTGCTGACTTCGTTAATGATGTAAAAGATGGTAACGGAAACGCTCGTCGTAACGCTGCTATCGTCGGTGCAGTTGCTGCTACTGGTGTTGTTGGCGCTCTCTATTATTGCGAGAAATGGCCATTCAACAAGTAGTCTTAGTTGCAAAATTAAGATTGTTTTAAGAATTCATAGAGCTCTCCCCCAAAAGGAGAGCTCTTTCCATTATGAACGTCTTTGCCATTGGTGTGTGTCCAACCGTTTTTTATCAGTAACGAATAATTTGATGATGAATAGGTTGCATGTATTGCCTAATACTAGTGGGGAAAAACTATGAATTATGTAAAGCACGTAAGTATAGCACTATGGGTGTTAGGATCGGCTTCTCTTAATGTAGGTTCTGCTCTCTCAATAGTTAGCTTTAGGGGTGCTCCTCAAGAAGTTCTACCTCTACCCCAAGTACCTCATATTGCTGCTCAACATGCTCAAGACGTTGCTGCTCAAGCGGCTCGCATTCGAAATCTTGAAGAGATAGGTCTTGAGGCTGCAGCTAATAGACCTATTTGCCTTGAAACTGGCGTATTTGCACGCGTAAAAGGTATTTTCGGGGATTGGCTCGGTGAAAGAGCTAGCTTGAAGTCAAGAGTGGGCATTGGCATTGCACTGGGTGCATTGGCTGGTGTAGCAGGCAAAATGGTTGAAATTACATACAACCCTATACCGGGATTCACGGGCATTGCCGTCGCGTCATATATAACTAATCCAACATCCCAAGCCATTGCACTGGGTGCGTTGATTAGTTTAGCAGGCAAAATGGTTGGAAGTGCATATAAAACTATACCCGCATTCAAGAGTATCATTGATAGCTCTGTTCAGTCAGCATCCGACTTCATAAATGATGTAAAAGATGGCAATGGAAATGCTCGTCGTAATGCTCAAATCGGTATAGCAACTGTTGCTGCGGCTATTGTCGGCTATTACAGTCTGTTATCCTCTGGTGAGGCTATTCAAGAGGCAATGCAATAAAATGTCTTGCAATTAGGCTAGCGTAAGTGCCCAAAAGCCCCCAAAAAGAGAGCTTTTTTAAAGAATGCATGCTTGTTGATTGCCTGCCAAGTTATGTCGCCCCTCCAGATAGATTTATTCATATATTTCCTTGCCCAATTAGTCTATTAAGTCGTTGTTTTTGTTGTGAGGCATGCTTTAACCTGAGGTCTACAGCGCAAAAAAGGGGACCCTTTTGACGGGGTTGCCTATTCGCGGTACGCTATAAATAGTTGAATATAATAAGAAAAAACTATTATGAGGTTATTATGATGAATCGTTATACTTCTATCCTTCTCCTTGCGGTGATGGGATGTGTAGTTTCGGGTCTCGATGCAATAAAACCAAAGAAAACCGAATCATATTTTACTGCGGGTAACGTTCTTGCAGCTCTAGGATTAGCTGGTGCGGGTGCCGGGGCATACTATGCGTATGATCCAGTAGACGCAAAGCAGAAATTTGAAGATGCAAAGAAGAAATTGAGTGAGGCTCGCGACTACGTAAAAAATGCCGACTCTCGTACCTTGGGATACGGTGTCTTAGGAGCAGCTGCAGCGGGTTGGCTAGCCTATAAGCTCTTCTTCCAAGGCCAAGATGAACTTGCGGTTGAAACTCCAGATTCAGAAGATTTTTTGAACAATCTTGGAAGAGTAAATCCAAAATTAAAGCCAGATTCTCTAGGGAATCTCCCGGAAACTGCTGAATTTCCAGGATGGTTGCAGGCTGCTGGTACCTTGTTTTGGGAAGTATTTGGCAATATCAGGGATTCAGAACAGCGTCGTAAAATGATTAAGCCCTATATTCAAGTAGCTACAAGAGATCCTCATCAACTCTTGCGTGATACAAGGCTTATTGATCGCTTAGATCTTGAACAAAAGTTCATGCTGCTACAAATCTTTGTAGCCTATACGAACGATCGAGTTATGCAAGCTGGACAATTGTTGTCTGATTCTCTTGGTACTTGGCACCCTGAGCTTACTGAAGCCCTTGCAGCAGAAGATGCTGATAAGGTAGCTGATATCTTAGGAGATCTTGAGAATATGACCGGTAAAAGGGCTATTTCTCGTAAGCAAGTGAAGTTTATCGAAGGTGAACTTGAAATTATCAAAGATTGTAAAGAGAAACAAGAGAACTTTCGCGAAATCTACAAACTTGATGTAACGAGTGCTCAAGCTAAGCCAACTCGACGTAATGTACATCGGACTACCATGCCGGTAAAGTCTAAGCAACAGCCTCGAATGATGGCACGTGCTCGCAGGTAACATGTATGAATCTATGAAGCTACAGGTAGGAGGGCTCTCAGGGTCCTCCTACTTCTTATTGTAATAGGCTACAAAATCTGAGCTTGAGATCTGGTAGGCTGTTGACAATGAGGGGTATTATGGCACCCTAAGGATATATTAGAATCAGTATTCTTGAGAATAACTATGAAAAAAGTGACTACGTTTTTTTGGGGAATCCTAATGAGTGCGTCACTGGCTCCTCTATATGGTATGGACCCAACACCAGAGCCTAATGCTCAAAAGATGTTCATTGAGCATAAAAGCACTTCACATAAAATCGCAGAATCATCTGAAGAGCTAGCCATTCTTCTTATGAACGGTGCTGCTGACGTGTCCTACGTTACCAGTCCAATTATCGGGGTCTGGGTACTCACCTTACTTGCTCTCAAATCTTTAGAAAGTGCCCAAAAAAGTGAACAGAAATCCTTGAGGCACTATCTTAAAGATTACCTTATTGAAAATGTTGGGGTTCCTATGTATATAGCCTATGATCGCATTAAGCGTGAAGGGCTCTCTAAGAAGGACTTTGCGGCAATGGGAGTGGCTTTACTCGTGCTATATGGGGCTAAGAAGAGTGCCGATCGTTATCACCTTGGCACGGCTTTGCGAGGAGACCTTGCTTCTACTCGCGAGTCATTATCGCAGGATGCGGGATGGCTTTGGAATCATAAAGGACGAATAGCTCTTGGCTTGGGAACTCTTGGTATACTCGGCTTACTTATCAAATCAGCTCTCAATTTACCTATTATGGAACGTTTTAAACGTTCGTTAACCAGCCAACAAAAAGAGATTATCTCTTCTGATAAGGCACTCCTTGAGCTCATGGATAAAGCTCATGAAAACCCTGCAGCACTTATAGATCATGATCATTTTACGGTGCATTTACATGAGCATCAGAAAGAGCTTCTTGGTAAAGCCGTGGAAAAATATAGAAATGAAGCAGATCCCTTGAGTCTTTTTGATGATTTTGTTATGAATAGTGAAGAAACCCATGGCTAACCGGTAAGTAACTATCATAAAGTTTGGTCCAGCACTTTCTTTGAAGTGATCTTTGATGCAAGGGGAATGACCCTTTGACGGACAGTGACTAGTTTCGGTATGCTATATACAGTATAAAGGGTATCAGAAAACTATGGTGAGGTTATTATGATGAAAAATTATATATCTATTCTTTTTGTATCAGTGATGGGATTGTGCTCTTCGAGCCTTATGGGTGAGGAACTTTCTAAAGCTAAAGTGCCTGACCTACTTCCTATGGTGATTCTCGGATCGGGGCCTGCTGGATTAGCTGCAGCGCAATATAGTGTCCGTCTTGGAATGCCAACAACTCTCTTTATGGGGCAGACGTCTGGTGGATTACTTACAAAAACGTCATTCATTGACAATTATCCTGGCGTTATGAAGGTTGCAGGTGATATATTCATGGATACTATGATTGAACAGACTCGTCAGGCGGGTGTAAAAATTCTTGATGAGACCATTGTGTCAGTAGACCTTAGTCAATGGCCTTTTATGATAGGAACAGAAGAAGGTACCATGTACCGAGTGCTCTCTTTGGTTATTGCAACGGGCGCCACTCCCAAAATGCTTAATGTCCCGGGAGAAGAAACCCACTATGGCAATGGGGTATCATCATGTGCACTCTGTGACGGGCTATTTTTTAAGGGGAAAGATGTATTTGTTATAGGTGGTGGAGATTCAGCCGTTGAAGAAGCTCTCCAGCTTGCTCCTCACGTTAAAAGCGTTACCTGTTTGGTGAGGAGTCAACAAATGCGCGCTGCTCATTCAATGCAACAGAAACTGCAAGGATATCCGACGATCAAACCTCCTCGGTATGGGGTCCAGGTAAAGAGTATTCTTGGTAACAACGAAGGAGTTACGGGGATTGAAATTCTGAACATTGAGACGAACAAAACAGAGGTTTTAGACGCAGATGGCGTCTTCTTAGCAATAGGACATCATCCGAATACCGATCTCTTTGTAGGGCAGCTTGCCCTTTCTGAAAATGGCCATATTCTCGTTGAGGGTCGGACCCAGGCGACTTCAGTTCCGGGTGTATTTGCTGCCGGTGACGTAGAAGATGACCTCTATCGCCAAGCTATTGTTGCTGCTGGACGGGGCGCTGCTGCTGCAATTGATGCAGTTTCGTGGCTCCGTAAACAGGGCGTTACCGAAGATGCTCTCAAACAGCTTGCTTCATAATCTGCTGGACAAAAGAGCTCTGGTCAGAGTCTTGTATGTTTCTCAATATTTGGTGTGCCATCAGCTTGCTTTGTTATGTAGAGAGCACTAGTTTCCTGAAAAAATCATACAGTCCTATTCAAAATTCCTTGAAAAATTGTCAAGCAATAGGCGTTTTTTCACATTTTGTCGAGAAGCCCGTCTGAAACTAGTTTTTTAAAGATGTCGATTTGAGTTTGCCTTCCTCAAGCTCTAGCACAGTATCTGCCACTGAGGCGACAAACTCTCTATCATGACTCGTGATTATGACCGTTATGCCCGTCTGTTTGAGTTGCTTGAGCTCTTCAATAAGCAGCTGGCTATTGCCAGCATCTAAAGCTGAGGTTGGCTCATCAAGACAAAGAATCTTTGGCTTGAGCCCAAGAGCACGAGCGAGAGCAATGCGCTGTTGTTGACCGCCTGATAGCTGCGAACTATAAGAATGCGCATAGTCTTGCATATCAAACGTACGAAGCAATTCCGCTGCTTTTTCGCGAGCCTGTTCTTTACTAAAGTCACCTATAAGCATGAGTGGCTGAGTTACATTCTCTTGAGCAGTGAGCAAAGGAAAAAGATGCCATGTTTGAAAGACGATGCCGATAGTCTGGGCCCGCTCTTTGGCTGTAAGGCTCGACAAAACCAGGTCATTACTCCTAATAGTTCCTTCATAGGCAGTATATAACTGAGTAAGGCAAGCAAGCAATGTAGACTTACCAGAGCCACTCGGGCCGACAATACAGGTAATCGTCCCTGGGGCAAACGTATAGGTTACCTGGTCTAGAATCGTTTGGGAGCCCCGTTTGAATGTAAGGTTGGTTACTGAGAGCATGCGTAGCTCCTTTCGATCCAGTTAGCAAAAAGTGTCAATAGAGCAGCAAGTATAAGATAGATAGCTGCAACTGCAAGACAGACCGGGATCGGCTGAAAGGTCTTATACATCACATTAGTTCCTATCTTCGTAACTTCGATAATTCCTATCGCTCCCAACAGTGCAGTACTCTTCAGTACCATCAAATATTCATTTACAAGAGCAGGAAATGTTTTCTGTAGCATTTGAGGCCCTATAATATAACGCACCTGTTGCCAGCGAGCATAGCCAAGTGCTTGTGCAGCAAGCCATTGACCCTTATCGATCGTATTATAGCCATTACGTATCAGTTCACTTGCGTAAGCACCAGAACAGAATCCTAGAGTGAGGATGCCTGTCAGAAGTGCTGATGGTGCAAATCCAATGAGCTGAGGTACCGCAAAATAAGTGATCATAAGCTGTGAGTATAAGGGTATTCCTCTCAACAAGAGAGTAATGCCGTCAAGCAGGGGAGAAATAAGGGGTATGCGTAGCTGAGTGCTACGCAGAGTTCCCGCAAAAAGGCCAAGCATGAGACTGAGCAGTGAGCATGATACCCAGAGCAAAAGGGTCATTCCCGTGCCCTTGAGGAAGAGGGTCGTATACTGTGTCATGATGGCTCCTTCGCAATCCACCGTTGTTCTAACTTCTTAAGAAGACCTGTTTTCTTGAGATCGTCGATGATAGCCGTAATCTTTGCTATGAGGTCGGCATTCTCTTTTTTGATACCGATGCCACATCCAAGGATGACCTCTTCAGGGCGTAACGGTACCATCTTAGCTTTGAGATTGGGCTCTTTTTGTTGAAGAGATTTGAACATCTTTTCATCAAGGAGGGTTGCTGTTGCACGCCCATTTTTTAGCTCTAAAAGAGAGACAAGTGGATCTACCTGCTTAATCTCAAATCCTTCGTAGCCACGAAGTATCTCTTCTTGGCTTGAACCTGCTTCAACGCATAAGATAGCATTGGGAAGCTTTTTAAGATCAGCAAGTGTTTCAATCCCCTCAGGAATTTCTTTAAAGAAAATAAGAGGATATGAAGTGATTGGCTCTCCTTGATAGGGTATCATGGTGATTTGCTGAAGCCGCTCTGGAGTGATGTCGAGTCCTGTCATCAAGAAATCTACCTGCCCCTGATTGAGGGCACTGATGAGCATTGCGGTGTCCATATCCTTAATGACCAACTTTTTACCAAGCCGTTGCGCAATAATATTTGCGATATCAATATCAAATCCTTCATACGAGCCATCAGTAGCTAGTTGTACAAAAGGAGGCCAGCCACTCATGGTTCCTAAGGTGAGGGTTTGACCATCTTGAGAGGTGGTGGTCATATAACGTAGTCCAGCAATGCTAATAAGAGCCACACAAAATGCGGCTATTGCAAGTTTTTTAAACATGAGAAATCCTTTTAGGGGTTGGGTGCCTATACAAAAAAAGCACCTACGTACCTAAGGTACGTGTCAAAAATTCGTAATTAATTAAATAAAAGTGGGGAATGTGTTATGCCACGTGATGGCAATGATGAACGGAATGGGCATGAACTGCCATTGAAGAGAAAGCTTGAGAAGAGCGTGTGCTATTTAAAGTAAAAAAACACCTTGAGGTGCTGCGCAAAGTCATGATACATTCCTTTCGTTGAATTTGATCTGACTATGATAAGTATATATTAAAAAGTATACTAAACTTTTATACAAAAAGCAATCTTTTTTCAATGGGATGACTAATGGGCGCTTATCGGAATGGTGTCTCTGCTATAGTGCGTCTGGTGGGCATGCGTGGAATGTCGACAAGGGCGCTTTTTTGAGAGTTTGTTTGCATGCTTATTTCTAGTCAAGCTGCTTGATATAGTTATAGATGCTTGCTCGAGAACTTCCAAGTTTTTTAGCAATGAGAGGAGCTGCATTCTTGAAATTGAAGCTACCTTTTTGGTACAGATGGTGTACGAGGCGCTTCTTCCCCTCGCGGTCAAGGTGCGCAAGTGAAAGCTTGTTTTCATGTATGTACTCCTCGATCAAGGCATCTATGTGTGATTTTGCTTGTCCTCCAAAGATTTCCACAGGATTCTCTGAAGTATCTTTAATGCGAAGAAAGGTTTCAATAACGCGCTGCGTTTCATGGAGTAAGCTGACGTCTGCATTTATGCATATCAATCCAATTGCCTTTCCTTTGCTATTTCGTAAGGTTATGGAGGTACATTTTAAAGGGCGGCCATCCCAGTTTTGCTTATAGTATGGTGCGAAATAGGGCGGGAACTTTTCACTTGTGATGTGTAATTCTTTAAGAGGAGAGGGTTGGCCGATTTTGCGGCGTGAGATGTTGTTATAGAGAGCAACAAGTGTGCCCTGCTCAAGATCATGCACGGCCACTTCAACAAAAGGGTGAAAGAGTTCTACAATGGCTTTCATCATAGGCTCGTAGTTTTTCCAGATGGTCGTAAACTGCTTTTGCATGGAGTCCTCAAGGTTTTTAAACCTGCTCAAACAGGTTCTCATAAACAAGTTAGTAGTGAGTATATCATATTTAGACATTTTGTCAATAATAAACCAATTGACAAAGTTTGGGGACTCGCTTAGTATGAAAGTGCATGGCAGTAAACCACACTATAGAAAGGAGCTCGTATGCCACGTCTAAAAAGAGTATCACGATTAGCTCATGTTCCGGGCATTGGTGTTGAGAGGATGGGTAGCGCAGCAGATGCAGCGCATGATCCAGAGATGTTACGTCTTGAAAATCTTGATACCGATATTATGCCTCCAGCGGTTGCTCTACAAGCTACCAAGGAAGCGATAGGGCGTGATGAAAACAATAGTTATCTCCCTTTTCTTGGCCAAGATGAGCTGAGGAAAGCAGCAGCTCGAAGAGTATCTTCAGTGAGCGGTGTGGACTACGACTGGCGTAGTCAGTGCATTATTACTGCGGGTGGAATGTCCGGTATTCTCAATTGCTTGCTCGCAACGCTTGAGCCTGGAGATGAAGTAATTGTTACCGATCCTACCTATGCAGGAATTATCAATCGTATTCGCATTGCTGGCGGGAACGTAGTATTTGTTCCGCTCGTTCCCTCTGCCTCCGGTTGGCGATTAGATATTGCTGCTTTAGAACAGGCTGCATCATCTCGTACCCGCATGGTAGTAATCAGTCCTGGTATGCCAACGGGGCATGTGCTTACTCATGCTGAATGGGAAGCTGTCGTTAGAGTAGTTACACAAGTTGACGCATGGCTCTTATATGATGCTGCCATGGAACGCATTCTCTATGATGGGCGTAAGGTGCTCCATCCTGCTACATATCAGGGTATGAAGGAGCGAACAATAACGGTAGGAGCAGCCTCGAAAGAATTAAGAATGATCGGTTGGCGTGTAGGCTGGGTTGTCGGTCCTGAAGAAATTATGAATGATATTGGACTGGTAAGCATAGCCAACGTTGTCTGCCAAACGGGCATTAGTATGGCTGGAGTTGCCGCCGGGCTTACAGCACAGGATGATGGTTTGCAGGAAGCACTTTCGGTATGGCAAGAAAGGCGAGATGTGTTGCTTACTGAGCTTGAAGGACTTCCCGTTATTCCGCCCCACGGAGGATGGTCTTTGCTAGTCAATGCGCACGAGCTTGGTATGACTGCACCCGTTATGGTAGAGAAGCTTTTTAAGGATGCAAAAATCGCCGTAACTCCGATGGTTGGTTGGGGGTCCAATGCTGCTCACTATGTACGATTTGTATTTTCAAATGAGCCAAAAGAAAGACTGGTGGGTATCGGACAAAAGGTACGGAAAGCGCTTGGCTTACAATAGGGACAGACAATTTCGCTCAATATTGCTGCATACTATTTCGTGCAAGGCCATAGGCCTGTGTTGAACGAGCATGCGATGTTGTGTATTAGGGGGCTCTCTGATAAGCTTAGTACATAATCTTTTCTAGTCCTCCAACGCTAGGTAGCTGATGCTCGAGATTGCTGATCTTACGATCTGTTTTCAGAATCGTCCTATAATCAAAAATCTTTCCTTAACGATTGCTCCTGGAACAGTGCATGCTTTGATGGGTTCAAATGGCTCAGGAAAAAGCACCTTGGCATCTGCTCTTATGGGGTATCCTCAGTATGATATCGTGGCAGGGTCATGCCGCTTTGAAGGCAAAGAGTTGCTTACGATGCCGATTGAACATCGTGCTCGTAGCGGTCTTTTCTTAGCGCCCCAGCAGCCACCCGCAATTCCTGGCGTACAGGTGTTTACCTTTTTAAAAGAAGCGCATCGTATGCTTACTCAAGAAGAGGTTTCGGTTACTGCTTTCAAGGAGCGCGTCTATGAAGCTTTTGATGCTGTTCAGCTTGATCATAGTTTTGTCTACCGCAACGCGCATGAAGGGTTTTCAGGTGGTGAGAAGAAGCGCTTTGAAGTTGCGCAAATTCTTCTTTTTAAACCGAAGTTAGCGATTCTTGATGAGATTGATTCAGGACTCGACGTTGATGCATTAAAACAGGTGAGTAAGGTGCTTACTTTAGAGCAACAGAAAAGATCGTTCTCCCTGCTTATCATTACTCATTATCGGAGACTTCTTGAGTATGTTATGCCTGAGTATGTCCATGTTCTTTCTCAAGGATCCATCAGAGCTACCGGCTCCTATTCCTTAGCCCAGAAAATTGATCAGGAGGGCTACGATGGACTATGCCTTTAAAGCGAAACTAGGACTTGATGAAGGGGTGGTGCGCGAGATATCAAGTAGGAAGTCAGAGCCAGCTTGGATGACCGACTTTCGGGTACAAGCACTACATCTCTACAAAGAGATGCCGTTACCTGATTGGGGCCCCGATCTTTCTGAGCTCAAGCTTGATGATATCTATTACTATGTACGCCCTCTTGAGGAGCAGAAGCGCAACTGGGAAGATGTTCCTGAGAATATAAAGCAAACGTTTGTAAAACTTGGGATTCCTCAAGCCGAGCAGGCTCTGCTAGCCGGCGTAGGTGCTCAATTTGAATCAGAGGTAATTTATAAAAGCTTAAAAAAAGAGTGGGTTGATAAAGGTGTTATCTTTTGTGATATGAATACCGGCCTTGCTCAGCATCCAGAGCTTTTTAAAAAGTACTTTGCTACGTTAGTGCCCCCCAACGATAATCCTTTTGCAGCGCTTAATTCGGCTGTGTGGAGCGGAGGAAGTTTTATCTATGTCCCCAAAGGAGTACAGATCGATTTGCCATTACAGGCCTACTTTAGGATAGAGGCGGCGCAGATGGGTCAATTTGAACGGACGCTTATTATTGCTGATGAAGGCTCATCAGTTCACTATATTGAAGGATGCAGTGCTCCTGTGTATAGCTCAAGCTCTTTGCATAGCGCCGTTGTTGAGATTATTGCACATCGAGGTGCGCAGGTTACGTATACTACCATCCAGAACTGGGCTTCGAATGTCTATAATTTAGTAACGAAGCGCGCGCTTGCTTATAGGGATGCGCGGGTTTCGTGGATTGATGGTAACTTTGGGAGTAAAGTTACGATGAAGTATCCTTCAGTTATTCTCAAAGAGGAGGGTGCTCAGGGTGAAGTTCTTTCTATTGCCGTAGCGGGCAAAGGGCAGCATCAAGATTCTGGGGGGAAGATTATTCATCTTGCTCCAAATACTCATTCGACGATTGTAGCCAAATCGATTAGTAAAGATGGTGGACGTTCAAGTTATAGGGGGCTCTTAAAAGTGGTACAAGGTGCAAAAAATGTACGCTCTCGGGTGCAATGTGATGCGCTTCTTGTTGATAGCTTTTCTAAAACAGATACCTATCCTACGATGCTTATTAATGAATCTCAGGTGGATGTAGGTCATGAAGCATCTGTTTCTATGATTCAAGATGAGCAGCTTTTTTACCTGGCCTCACGGGGTATTTCTAAAGCGGCAGCAAGTGCCATGATTGTTAATGGCTTTATCGAACCATTTGTAAAAACGCTTCCTCTTGAGTATGCAGTTGAATTGAATCGCCTCATAGAAGCGGAGATGGAAGGCTCAATCGGATAAGGTATGCTCATATGAGACCTTTATTCTTTTAATGAGCGGATCGACAGTGCTAATATAGTATATCTTGTGGATAAATTTTCCTTTTTAACTTGTAAAAAATGGTACCGTCTGGTACCAGACCGTTGTATCACGACCCGGTACCAGACATCTTACCTACGTATGCTATTCAGCTTTTTCCTCAGAAAAGTACTTTTTTATAGTACCTATCAAAGGAATTGCTAATCCGGCACGGACTGCGCGTGGTGATGCACCTGCGAAAAGCCCGGCAACACCTTTCTTAGCAATCACAGTGCGAACCACATCTTGGGTGTTCTTGAATAAAGCACCTTGGTAATCAGCTTGGAGCTTTGTCTTGACGGTATCACATGGATGTGTTGCCACTGCAAAAGCGATACCAGTTGCTGCTCCAGCACCAACATAGGCGCAGGCAGGATGTGATACTATCGCTTTTACCCATGGATCGTCTATGTTGCTTAGAGCAGCATCTTGTGATTTCTTGATTGCTGCTTCAACCATAGGGAAAGCAACCAAGTACCCCGTGGCAAATCCGCCTTCACGCAACGCTGTCGCAGCCCATCCGCGGCCAAACGCCCGCAAGCCACCACCCGAAAGCACTTTCTTGCAGGTTGCTACTGCAGTTCCATTGTGTTCCTGTTGATCTCTGATGACCAATTCAACGGGTCCATTTACCGCTGCAGAAAGAGCTCCGGCAGTAAATGCACGTGCTACTTTGCTATACAAATCGGTTCCCGGCACAACTGTTTCAAGTCCTCTATCTGTGCAGATTTGGACAGCAGTTGTCGGTCCCATTGCGGCGACATTCATTCCATATCCACGGTACCATACCTTAGGATCCATAGATATCTTATGGCCTTGCTGCATGGCGTTCTTGAAATAGATAAGTGGAGAGTTGGCAGTCACCTCTGCAGCTCCAGCAACTGTACCTATTGCAGCTTCTTTTGCAAGCACACGAACAGAGGAATCATCCTCCATGCAGAATGCAGTGCACGTAACGGTAAGCATGATCATGCTTACTATATACTGTCTTAACATAGTATTTCCAATCAAGTAATTGATGTAATTATTCTATCCAATGTCTATTTTTCACACTATGAGAGGTGATTCTCACACCATGCTCAGGTGATTTAAAAATAGACAACAAAAATGAGGGGTAAGTTTTTTATAGTATATGTTTAGTCCCGTAGGACAGAATAGACGTAATAATGAGAGCATTGAGAGGGAATGCCAAAAGGGCGCTATAAGAGCTGCTCATGGGACTGGCCCATGAACCTTGATTTGAAGCAAAACTGTTGTATGTGCTTTTCATCTTTTTAACTCTTTTGGCATATGGCATAACACGATGTTATACCTCAACAGAAAAAATATACCATAAAAAAAATAGTATGTCAAATAGGCGAACAAACAAGAAAATGTATGGAGCGGTGCACAATTTGCGACCAAGATAGAATGAATGGTGAAGACGAATAAAAATTGCGGAATTATCTAAAATTTAATAGGTGGATCGGAACGTGCATCAGAAAACTCAGTGCAGCTCCTGTCTTGCGGATTACGTTGTTGAGCTTCTCCTAGATGCGCTTCTAGCTATAAGCTTTAGTATTTCTTGCCAACATTCTTCTTGCTGAGCGATGCCATATTCTTTAGAGTGGCGCTGCAACACTGCCCAGATTTCTCTCACTTGATTGCTGCTCGCTTGTGCAATATAGTTTCGTACAGTACCGAAATTTGAGTTCCATTGTATGTTTTTTTGTATATTCCAAGTATATATACTTCCGTCATCAGAATTGGCAACAATCTTACCATTTCCTGTTACGTGGACTGCCTTGGTGGCCTCTTGATCGTCATCATGATCACATATTGCCATCAACTGACCATCTTTGCTCCAAATACGTACCGTTCCATCTTCTGAAGTTGAAATAATAGACCTCATATCGGGTGACATGCTTACAGAGTTAATACAACCTTCATGGCCTCTGCAGACTCTGCATGCTGTGGTATTTATGATGTCCCAGATGTTCACCGTTCCCTCATTCGTTCCTAAAATGACTATGCTGCAATTTGGCGCTATATAAGCTGCATGAACTTCTGTTGCGCCCAAAGAACCGATAGGAGATACTTTGCATTCTGCGCAGGTAGGCAC
>JABDCP010000017.1 GCA_013288045.1 Candidatus Babelota bacterium | reverse complement strand
GCCAATATTGTCCGATTTGGAAGGAATAATATGCGGGATCAATATTACATCGATCACCCCCGACGAATATTCCTGTAGTAAAGAAAAAATTACTGGCCGTACGCACATAAGCATTCAGGCTATGCAAAAATTGAAATGATCAATAGCTGCCAGCCTAAAAAATCTTGGACAAATACAGGAAAAGCTCGATAGACTTCCTGATGAGTATGAAGCAGTTGAGGCTGGTTCGGTGCATGATGATCTACGCAGGTCGCTAAGGTGTCTCTCTGAAGAACTTTTAGAATGTTCTAGTATCGCTCGCGGATTGGAAGATTAACTCAACCAGTTTAGAACCTTACATTCTCCCTTAGTGCCTCTACCTCGATCATTGGGACGTGAGACTTTCAAACAGTCCATTACTTACGCCGCAAATAATACAAGAGCACGACAAGGCCTAATGGTAGTCCAGCCCACCAGTACGTGCGGGCATATCTTGAAAATCGCGTAGTATCTTGAGATTCCTCTAAGGTTTTAAAAAGATTGCACACGGCCTCTCGTCCATGGATTCGCGCTAATTCAAAAGCAGTCATTTTGCCAATATTTAGAAGTCCAGTAAGGGCCCCTCTTGCAATGAGAAATTGACACATCTCGACATGTCCGCCAAGCGCGGCTGCCATAAGAGGACTCCTTAGTAATGGGTTACTGTCTTGATGATTTATCAATGATAATATTTTTTCACCGAGCAACAGCTCTTCAAGCAAGAGTGTTGCGTATACTATATTGCCCCGCTCTGCCGCCTCGTAAAACCTTTTTTTTAATAGGGTCCACCTCTTTTCTGCTGGTTCCGCATTCGCCTGTTCATGAGCAGCGATGTTAATACGTTCAACAGGGCGGCCGGCGGTATCCTCTATTACTACCTCTTCTAAAGTTCTGGCCACAGTTTTTTGAGAAGCGTATGTGCTTGAAAACGAGAATGATATACTAAGAACTACGAGACTTATTAGCATTTTCATTGAAAATTCCTCTTATAAGATAAACATGAGCTGGTCAACTTCACTAACGCTTCAGGATTAGGGCCCATATTGATGCAACAATAACTGCTGGGATCCCAAATGCGAATCCCGCTGCCCATAATTCATCAGCATATTTCATGCGAAATGTCTGCGCATTTAGTAGGACCTTCCAAATATCGGTACTTCCTACAGGCACACTTGCAAGAGCTAATTTGATAACATCCTGTGTAGCATGCCTACTTGCTACGAGAGCTCTACAGACTTCGACGCTGAGATCCCGTTTTTTCACTGCACGCACTAAGGAATTCTCTTGAGAGTTAGGATGCAGATGAGCACCGCCCTCAAGTAGCAATCGAATCAACGTGACATTGTTATCATCTATTGCTTTATCAAGGAGAGAAACTCCTGAATTAAGAGCATTAATATCTGCCCCGCATTGTATCATTAATGCTAATGCCCTTGGATTCTTCATTTTAGAATAGTCTGTAATGAGAGTATCACGTGGACCATCTGGCTCTCCATACCTCGCAGCCTTATATTTTAAGAGAAGCTCAACCATTTCGGTATTTCCTTCAGATGCAGCAACGGATAGTGCTGTTGGTTCTGAGTATCCTTGTTTTAAATTTATATCAAATCTTGGTTTACGATCCGATGTTTGGGCCTTCAGTAACAATTTACATAGGGCTTTATTTTGTAATCTTACTGCAAAAATAAGAAGGCATAGCTCTCGATCATTCACCTTGACGTCGGTTTTGAGCAGCTCTTGTACCTCTGAAAGCTGCCCATTCCTCATTGCTTCTACTAATGCAACTTCGGTAAATAGATCTGCTACTTCATGATAACCAGCACTCCGAGCAAGGTCTCGCGCTGTTTTGTCTTGGCTATTTCTCTCGTGCTGGCGCGCACCACATTTCAGTAAGAGTTTACAGATATCTCCACGGCCGTAACGGGCAGCCGCCATCAAGGGAGTTTCAGGAGGTAATGAGGGGTCAACACATGCTTTACTGTTAATCATCGAGTATTGACCATCCGATACTGAGCAAATCTTATTTTCGCAACCTTTTAGTGTTCCGACTTGGACAAGCAGAATTAATTTCGCAGCTTGCTCTAATTGCTTGAGTCTTCCTTTTGCTTCAGCGAGCTCTTTTTCTAGATATGCCCTTTTGACAGACCCAGCTGACTCACTTACCTGTTCTTCACCATCATCATCAATAGATGGTTGGCTCATGCCACGGTCTTTGAGCGCTTTAAGTTCCTGTTCAATCGATTTGACCTCGTCATACATGCATGTGAGGTCTTGCGCGGTAACGTCTTTTGTTTCATTTCTTCGTGGAGCATAGTAGTACCCTCTCAAATTTGCCAATTTATATGCAAGGCTCCTACTTTGAGTTATATGCTCATCGCTCGTTGGATGATATTGGCTCCACGGTTTTAGATCAACCCAACAAAATTCATGCCTGCACTTGGTACATGTCATATGATCACACCCGTCATCTCTAAGCACTTGAATATGACATTTCGGGCAGGACCTTATTGAGAGCTCAGTCAATATGTTAATTTTGGCTACTTCCTCGTCGTCAACACAAGATTTATTAGCAGGATGTGAACTGCAGCAATGAGTGCAATAGCGAGCTTGACACGTAGGACATTGAATATTTTCAGTTCTGATACGGCGCTTAACTGAATAACTGAAAGGGCAACCTCCTGTCGGACATCTCCTTATGTCAACGTTTGTTTTACAATACTCATGAAATTGCACTTCAGCTATAATATGACTATGCCCATTCCTTCGAGCTATGTTGAGAAGCTCTTCTCTCTCTCTTCCTTGGAATGGCTGATCTGAGGTTTCAAGAAATATCCGCACACTCTCAGCTTTTCCGTGAGCGCATGCTGTCATAAGAGGCGTTGAACCATGCCTGTCCTTTTTTTCTCGATTAGCACCATTTAAAATAAGTGATTTTATCGTCTTATAGCCCAAATCTGAACGTGCGGCGATATGGAGTGCGGTCTCTCCTTGTGCATTAACTGCATCAACACGTGCATTAGCGGTAATTAATTTTTCGAGTGCCATGATATTACCGGTACACGCCGCCCACATAAGAGGTGTTTCACCTTCTTCAGTGGCACTATTAGGGTCAGCTTCTGCTTGTAGCAAGGCTTTAAGTTTTCCAAAGTTCTCTTTGTCTTGCGATGCTTTGAGAACTTTTATTAATGCTATGGCATCTTCTTCACTCTCTTTTTGCGTTGCTTGGGCGGATTGCACTAGCTGCATTCCTTGCAGCATGCAGGAAGTGAAAATTGCTAAAAGAAAAAGAATTTTTTTCATCGAGTGACCTATGGAAATAGTGCGTATAATTTTATTATATATTCATTATATAATGATAAATCATTTCAGCCGTTTGGCAACCCATTTTTTTGTAGCGCCGAGCAGAGCAGCAGGACGATGCCTAATACATTCCTGCTTGATAAAATTGTTCATTTATTTACAATGATTAATGATTGTTGTTAATTGCTTCACAGAGGATTGTCCTTAAGTTTCATAGGGCGAAAGTATACCCGTGAACGTTGAACTTGGTGATACGCCAGCGAGAAGATGGATTGACTTTTGTAAGCCTAAGCTATCTATTGAAAGAGTGGTCGACGTCGGCTAGCTGAGGTTTTCCTACTCGAGGTATACAAACTTTACCTAAGGTAAATAGCTCGTTTTTAAATGCTTCAATGACAGGACTTTGGTCAATAAGGATAATGTTTTCCCAGTTACGCGAGTAGGCATTTTCGCTGCAGTTATATGAGCCACAAATAATGAGAGGTCCTAAGGAGCGATGTTTGCTAGCTCATCAGATAATTTGTTTTCAAGGTAGTCCACGACTGCACGGGCATTTTTAAGATTTGAATTAACCGTTGCATGACCCAGTGCTTCACTGATGTACTTAATTCCATAACAAGCTGCAAAAAACCCTAGAGCTGTGAGGCCTGCTCCCACAACAATTTGAAAAGCTCCATCATGAGCGCTTCCACCACGAGAATTTGCAGCAGGAGAAAGCATTATTAAGGGACCAACGAGTGCAAACGGAGCAATTTTAATTACTAAAATGGTTCCAAAAATCCCTTTAAACAAGAGGCTTCCTTGAGAGCCTGTGTCTTTTGGTGCTGGGGGATTATCAAGAGTATCATGGGCAGTTTCGAGAAGCTCTTCAAGCTGCTCCCTCAAAACATCCGGTTCTGAACGACTTTTTAAGTTTTTAAATTCGACTTTTACCGCATTGAGGTCACACGCTTTTATTGCCGTCTCAAGAGCTCTTAAAGGTCCTTTAGATGAGAGGAGCGGACTCATGCCACTCAATAGGCTTGCAGTAATCATAAGATAAACGTATTTTTTCATGGATCTCTTTCACTACAAATCATATGCGATTGTATTGCTGCCTAACTAAGGCTTGGTATACTTATTTTCTCAGCAAACTACCTCTCTAATGAGTCTATAATATTTAATGTATTTTCGTCAAATTAGCATTATGTAGTGACTTGCCTCATTATTATTTTGCACGCAATACTCTTGTTCTAATCAAGAAATTGATAAATTTCTTGATCGCATCGGGCACATCTTTTGACCATGCATAAACAAAATATAAAGCAGTTCCTGCTTCCGCTGCAACAAAACTAGCTTTTAAAGCAGAAATTGCTTTATGTTCTAGAATAATTGCGTCTGCTTCTTCCTGAATCTTATTCTCGGCGTGAAGAGCACATACTAAGGACAGTAAGCCTACTAAGATAATACGCTTCATATACACTCCTTTAATGTGTGAGTAATTGCTTCACCCTTCTTAGTGAAGATTATGTATTGCCCTCAGCATGTAGAATTCCCTTGCTAAGATCAACTCCGTGTCTTAAAAGTTACTTTTGCTCTTGAGTTGAGCATTTTCATCTGATACCCAATAAGGAGCGTCTATTGTAAAATCTCATCATTATTAGGCACTATCGATGATCGTGGATTTGTAGGCAGTGATTCGGAAAATTCTTCTTGAAGGTACTGACTTGGGTTAGCACGATGTATTAGGGAGCTGTACCACCCTACTAAGGGCTGCCTGGAATGCACATGCCCCTTTGTATGATTCCTCTGATATCGTGAGTAGTATGTGTTTATCAACGCTATCGAGCTTTTCTCCAAATGCATCTTCAAGAAATTTTTGTTTTTTTCTCTTTTCTCTCTCCCAATCAAGGGCCTGTGACGCATTTGGAGTCACCGTAACTTCTTGAAGTTCAGTTTGGAGGTGACCTAGTCGATTCTCAAAGAGTGTGCCCCTAATCTTGTTGCGTTTTTCATCCCCTTTTTTTCCAAATACGCTTTCTAGCAATGTTCGACTTGTGGGGGTTTCTACTACCTGATCGATCGGCTCTGTAGGAACGGCCCTCAAGCATTGAAGAGTGTGAACTTCTCGTAATTTTCTTCTTATACAGAGATCTCTTTTTTGCAGGTATGCCCTAAGAGTGATTTCCCCTACCAGTTTACGGATGTCTTGTTGGGAGAGCCGGTTATCAAAAGCATGCTTAAGAAAAGCTACCTTTTTAGCTCTTTGCGCGGGCCAGTCCTGACCAAAACGGGCTAAGAGGTCGATGGTCACCTCTTGTAAATGTCTCTCTAACAGGGACAGGTTTTCAAGATATGGCGTATTAGTGAGTTTACACCTTTTTTCATCTTGCGGCTCCTCACCAAAAACTTTAAGTAGAGCTTTATTCTCTAAACTTAAGGTCAGTGGTTCAGATCCAGCAACACAGACTACTCCTTGAAGGTAGATCCAGCTCATTCCATAGAATAACATTTTCTTGTTCATATACTTCTCCCAAAAGAACTAGGATACTCTTCTCATAAAAAAGGGTCAATTGTATCGCGCTCCGTTAGACTGGATAGGCACGCGATGGAGCAACTCATTCTCTAAGAATTGGTTGGCGGTTCAATGTTTTTCTTCGTGATGCGGTACCCTATAAATTCGAAATTAGGTGGGCTATTTTGTAAGGCAAGATCAAGTTTAAAAAAAAAGTAGACATGCAAGCAAAATTATACTACGCTACCGCTGTGTGTAAAACAGGTAAACTCTGCAAAGCATTTATCAGATGCTTAAGCAGCCAACCTAAAGGAGATCTGCTATGATCAACCGTATACTTTTGGTGACATTGTTTTTGTCACCTTGTCTGTATGCTGATTGGATCGATGATCTTTCTCAGCATGCTAAAGGTAAAAATCTTAATGTAAACGCCGCTATAAAATCGATGGAGGCCTACATTCAGCAGGAAGAGAAGGAAATCTGCAAACTCGAAAAGGACATATCTACCCCTCATAAGAAAGGAATAGTTGCAAGCGCTCGCGATGCTCGAAATAAAATGAAAGACGTAACTGCGACGAAGTGCAAGCATAATCATGATAAAGTGTTAGAATTTCTTCGTTCTTTGCCACGTAACGAGCGTGATAGGGAGAAGTTTTCAGAACAACTTTCTGCTATAAGAACGGCAAATGAAGAGCTCAAAAAGCTCAGAGATGAAAGCTCTAAAACTGCAACGCTAACAGAAGCAACAAAAAATACCGCTGAAATTGCGGCAAAAGAGGTCTATGTAAATGGGCTCAAGGCAGCTTTGAAGACCTCGTTTATGCAAAGCTAAGTTTTAGCGCTGATGGAGAAATGTAACAAGCCTCCCACCAAGATAATGGTGGGAGGCTTGTTTTAAGCAGTACCCTTAGTAACGTAAGAATCATTAGTTGTCTTAGAGCTTTTCATTTCTACCCTGCTCAAGTTACGGTATTCACTGGCTTCGCAAGAGCTGCGTATTATCTTTTTTTTGCTATTCTATCATTGTGGTATAAAGTATGAATAGCGACATTTTAATTCTTAGAAAGGCGTTATCCAATGGTTATTAAACCTGTCAGTGTACTTAGCATGATATTCCTCTTGAACGTTGATTCACTAGGTTTTGCTTGCAGCAAAGAAGTTCTTACACAAAAATTATTTAATGCGGTAGCTGAAGGAGCTCCCGAATCACTGAAAGAATGCATTGAAAATGGGGCCGATCTGGATGCAAAGGATGACAATTCAGCTACGGTCCTTCATCATGCAGCTCTAGGAAATCACGTCGCTTGCCTTGCGCTCCTTCTAGCAACAAAAAAAGTTGATTTAAACGCGTTAGATGAGCACGGAAAAACCCCAGTCCATGTAGCAGCGTATGTAGGCAATATAGAAAGTCTCAGGATGCTTCTTGATGCTGGTGCAGCGGTTGATGTACTTGGTCAGGATAACATGACTCCCCTTCACATTGCTGTATTGCGAGGTGAAGTTGAAAGTGTCAGAACTCTTACTCGGTATGGAGCTAATGTCAAGACAGTTACGCAAAGCGACGCAACCGCTCTTCATTTTGCGGCTGTTGGTGGTGAAAAGCACTTTAATGATTCTGAAGATTCATTTCATCCTCTAATACCTATCGAAAAACCTTTCAGCAGTGAAGCAAATAAAGAAATCACTAAAATTCTATTGGCACATGGAGCTGATTATCAAGCTCCTCAGAACTCAGGCATTACTCCCTACACCCTTGCAAAAATCTATCACAATGTAGGAGTATTAGAAATTTTTGAACGAACCTGCGCATACTGTCAAAAGAAGGCTGTCATCTACCAATGTTCTCAATGTAAACAAAACACCTATTGTTCCCCTTCATGTCAGAAGCATGATTGGGTAGAACATAAATCTGTATGCAAAAAAACTTCTCTTAAGTGAGCACATTCTATGAACTTCTCATAGAAAATATGCATTAAGTTGCCGTTTGAATCGTCTTTAATAGTCGAAAAAAGCCATTTGACAACATTTACCTCTGATGGCTTATTTGGGATTAGTTTTATTGATACTAATTCCTCAAAGGCATTCTGGAATACTGCTAATATAATCGGTTCTAAGAAGTGGTTTTATTGGTGATTTCTTCAAAATATGCAAGATTCTTTAGTTGTTACTCGGTTGCCGCTCTTACCAACGTAGCTCCATTTGATTTTCGGACTTTTCAAAATATTCTTTAGACTGTGTAGTAGATCTAAAGTGCGCTAATGATAATTTGCCAAGGCGATAGAGCGCTTCTGTTTTAATCAACTCAGAGGATGAAGAACATGTTAGCTAATAAATATAGCTAATAAATTCAAGCATACCGTGTACTTTTACTAGAGAGGCAATGAGGGCACCTTTTCCCTAAGGTCTTCAATGAGTTTGTTTTCACTTAAGCTTGACTTGTTTAATAAAATCTTAAAACGGCGATATACGAGCTTTGATCGGAGATTTGGAAATCTTACGTTATTCTGATTGCGGTTTAATATAGCAAACGCCACTTCTTGGGGAAACTTTTTAGCCAAGAGATGTAATGGAGTCATCTCATCTTCATCCTTTAAAGAATAATATAACTTAGTTGAAGAGGCCATTGCGGCCCTATGAATGAAGTCTCTATTTTCTGGGGCATTTGAAAAAGATGCTGACATGGGAGGGTCTGGCTGTAAAATGATCTTAACAAACTCAGGATTAAGAAGTTCAACAGCATAATGCAACATAACCCTTCCTCGCGCTACTTTACTATTTTTTGATCTTGTATCAACAAGGCCTCGAAAAAGAAGAAATAAGCATTGTGCAGGTTGAGAAAAGTCAGGATCGATTTCCTGAATCGCATCTTCGGTAGCCTCTAATATTTCATCAGGGAGAGTTTCATATTCAGGAACGAGCTCTAATGGAATTTTCCCGTCATTAGTTGCGGCATCGCATTGAGCACGCTTGTTTACAAGTTGTCTAACAATGGCAAGATGGGAGCCCACCGCAGCATAATGAAGCGGAGTCCAAAGACGGTTATCAACCGCATCTAAATCAATCTTTTTTTCACGTACAAGTGCGTGCACGCAACCATCAAAACCTTTTTGGGCAAAATAATGGAGTGCGGTTTTTCCTAACGGATCTTTAGCATTTATCGAAGCTCCTTTCTTAAGTAACTCGACTACCCTTTCTGGTGAATCTGTTTCAACCCGCTTTGCATATTCAAGTAATGTCTCCTGTGAGACTTTAACATCATTTGAAGCCATTGAAGATGAAGAGCAATAGGTTTGGGCAGAGGTGATGCTCAGTAATAAACTAAACATGTATACGCTGGTTTTCTTCATAATAACGCTACTCGTGTCTTATTCAAAGTTAAAATAATTTTACGTTTTTACTATACTATCATCTTAAGAAAAGTAAACGTTGCGATTTCCTGGCGTAGTCAAGCCGATAATCTTGTGTATTTCATCTTCGTAGTTTCCCTTGCGTTAGAGAGGTTCATGTAAGTTTTGGTTTTCCGTTCCTCCCTAAGCATTTATTTCGTTGAAGCTTGCTTCATAAGCACTTTTACCCTATTGTGTGCCTCTTCAAGCTGAGATGGATTGTGGCTTTCATGTATCACTGTCATAAAATGTTTATACGCTTCATGAAGGTCTACTGGAAGATCCGGGGTACCGCGAAAATATTGTCGAGCAAGCGAGAAATGAGCATCGACATGGTGTATTCCCAGAACTTCGCCCACCGCTATTGCCATATTATCATAGAAAAATACTTGTTCCCAAGCCTTAGGTTGATCTTCTAATCGCTCATAAATGCGAGCCATCTGGTAAGCCGCTTCAGCTTGAGCCCATAAATTATAAGGTTGCTCAATCGCTTCTTTGTAGTGAGCAATTGCTGCCGAATAAGAAGTAGTTTTATTGGGTGCTGCTTCAAAATGTCCGAGATTGCCTAGCTGTAGCTCGGCTGCCGCTCTTATCCATGTAGTTTCATTTGATTTTAAGACTTTTTCAAAATATTCTTTAGCCTGTGTTGAAGATTTAAAGTGTGCTAACGATAATTTACCAAGGCGATAGAGCGCTTCTGTTTTAATCGACTCATCTGTAGATTCTGCTGCTTTCAAAAGGCAACGCCATGCCTTATTAGAATTTTCATAGGACTCACTTACTTTGGCTTGAGCAATGAGCAGTCTCCCTTTATAGAGCCATGCGAATGAAGCGTCTGAGCTTTTGGCGGCGATGGCTTCATCGCAGAGCCTGAGCGCTTCGTCACAGAGGCTCTTAACAGGCATATTTAGCTCTCTAGACTTTGCGCGGTATACATGAAAATGTGCAGAAATTCTACTTCTAAACGGCGCTTCCTCATTACTTCTATTTACAATCTGGGTGTCTTCTGAACCCGCACCGGGTAATGAAACAGCCTTTTGGGTAACGAGTTGACCTAGGTTATACAAGGCATTCATTAATGAATGCTTAACACCATACCCGTAATAGTACATTTCGCCAAGGCGTGCAAAGCTTTCTCCTTGAAGAGCTTTGTCAACATTCTGTTTTACCGCTTTTTCAAAGTATGTAAATGCTAAAGGAGGATTAATCAAAGCGCCACGCCCTCTTAAAGTCATCTCGCCCAGAAAATGAGCCGATAATGCCTTATAAAGTTTGCTACCAGATTTTTTATAGATATCTAAGAAACAAGTATAGGCCTTTTCATAGGAGCCAACATTGAAGAGCTCTCGTGCGGAAGAATAAGCATCAAGCGTGGTTGATCCTATGCTTACTTCTTCGGCATTGTGGTATTGACTACTCTCTGATTCGTCAGATTCAGGATTAACGTCGACAACTTGAGTTGCTACATCTGGAGAATTTTGCACAGAGATCTGAACAGTTCCTCTTCTTAAGGTAGAACTCTGGGAAAATCCTCGTGGCAGCAGTGATGGTTCAGGAGCGACGGCTTGTACGATAGTACTTGCGGCTACTTCCTGAGGAGTGAGTGATTCCGGGAGGTCAGAGTCAAAAGCTTTCATCTCAGAACTTTGTGATGATTGAGCACCCCGTTCTGAGAGTGGCTCGCGAGGTGATCCTGAGAGCGTTTTGATTGAGGATTCTTTTTCCCTCATCTCAAGACGTAATGATCCTCGCAATTGACTTTGGGTTCTTTTTAGAAGTTGTGCTGCGCGAGGTGTGAGAGCTGATGTTGCGTCATGTGATGATCTTCTTCTAGGTGAGTCTCCCTCGTTACGTGCTAAGGATGTTTGAGGAAGTCTTAAGGCCGCAATGATGGCTTGTTTTGCGCTACGGGGGGAGTGTTGCGGGGAGGATTGAGGGGAAGTATTTGCTGCGGGTGATGAAGAACTTCTTGCAAGTTTTATGCGAGAAAGTAATGAAGCTTTGGGGATAGTATCGCTGGTACTTGCTGAACTTGAACTTGATGCGTTTTGTATGTCACGTTTTTGGCCTCGTGGTGATGGGGGAACGATATCTTCTACCCCGCTCTGTTGTCTCTGAATCATAGTTGATATAAGTTTCTGAAAGGTGGTTTCGCATGTCTCAAAAATTATTCTCAGATGTTCCGCCTTTAAAAAATCGCTGAGATGAGTCGACGGAGTTTTATATGCGTTGGCGAGATGTTGAATCAAAAGTGCTTGCGCAAGAGGCATACTCGACGAAAGGAAGGCTGCTATGGCTGGATTATTAACATGCCATACTTTGACGAATCCTTGAGTGGTTATTCCCAGAAACACTTTTCCTTGAGGGCTTGCGCATGCTCCTTGCAAGGTCAGGTGAGGCGGTAGTGCTAACATCTGAAGTTTTTCGTTGCTTCCCCCAGTTCTTTGTAGTCCTGGTACTCCACCGCTCACGGTAATTGAAGCAGGTACTAATGAACCTGTAAGGAAAACGAGTTTATCCATAAACTCAGTACTACCTGTGTCACAAAAAACTTTTGTGTGATGCTTTTCAAACTCTATAAACTGGTCATTTGAAATATGCTCACGTGCGGTGTTGGGTAATTTACCTTCATTTTGCGGTTCAACTGCATCTTGTTGACAGTCCCAAACGCGGACTTCATGTGCCTGTGTGATAATAATAACTTTTGATCCATTGGTATAAAAGCGAGCGACCTCATTACCAGAACCTTTTTTAAATGCTATCACTTTCTCCTTTTCCCATCGGTAGAAAATAAGATCGCCACCTGGTCGAATTTCGATGAGCGTTTGATCATTATTTCCAAAAATAATGCGTGAATAACTATTTTTTTTATTCTCTCTTTTATGCATCGCTGGTGCAGTAAGTATTTTGGGTTTGATTTCCTCAGAAGAGTCATCAGAATTTTCTTCCGAGGATTCATCTGAATGAGCATGTGGAATGGCGAGTACAAGGACTCTATCATCAAGTACCACCGCGAGGTTCTTTTTATTCTTGCTTAATGCGATTCCCCAGATTTTTTTCGTTTCTTTTAAAAGCTCTTCCCAGCCATGAGGGGTATTTTTTGTATGAGTAAAGGTGTCCCAGAGATCGATCGTTGTTTTGCCCCACGAAATAAGTTGGTTACCATGGCAAAACTCAATTCCTTTTATTTTGTAATCAACTACCTTATTACCTACTGGTTCACCGTCCATCGTGTTAAAAACTTCGATAAAACTCGTATTATTTTTATAGAGCCCTGCTACGCCTGCAAGCGTGCCGTCTTCACTCAGAGACGCGTAGGTTGGTTGCTTTTGGCACGTATAAGTAATGCAGAGCTGCGCTCGCAAAAGTTCCTGATCTTCATCTGATACTAGTTTAACTAAAGATTGTCCTACTTCAGATGGTAGATCGAGCTCTTTCATAAGCATTGGATTCACTGCAAAAGCGTTTAAAACGGCGTCCGTTTTTAAGAGAAAGAGAAAAGCTGCAAGTACTAGTGGTTGCAGCTTTTTAAGTTCCATCTGTTTTGTTGCTTTGAAAAGTTCATGCAATTCTCGAACTTTTGAATGCATTAAGGTCATGGTGCGATCGCTACCTGAGATATTACGCATAAGATTTTTTTTGAATTGTTTTGTAGTGCCATCTTTAATGCTTATCAAATAACCATTAAGCTCTTCAAGCTGTGCAAAACCTAAGGGCATCATAACGGGCATGTTGTCGCTCCCCAGCGCAGGATTCTCGCGAACAAGGTTTGCTACATAATTCGATTCTTGAATCCAAGAAGGATCAAGCAGAAGCATTGTTCCTTCAGCACTCCTTGCGCAAAGAGTAGTCTCTATAATTGCTATAGATTTTTTTATCGCGCTCGCACCTTCAAGCATTTCGCCAGAAAAAATACACAGAAAAAGATACTTCTTAAGTTTCATATATGCGCCCTTATGTGAAGATGTATTTGCGTAATCTATCCAAGCTACCCTACCAAGGAATTCAGAAGGCATCAAATTTTACTTTCCATACATGAATTGTAGCTTGCATTAAGGTCTAAAAAACCCGATTTGCAAGTAAAGAATCCCCTAAATTCATTTATGGGGAGCGTGTCAACCAATAGAATGATGACAGCGTTTCTCTAATACGAGGTCTTATGCCAGCAGATTTATGGCATATTAATCCTTAGGAGGTTGGGGTTGCTTTCATGAACTCGCAATCTCCTCTTTACTTATTAGCATTGCAAGTTTTCAGATCTTATCAATTGTTAAGGCAATACGCCAAAGAAATGGACCTTTCTAAAGGTCCATTTCTTTGAAAATCATATGTGAGGACATTGCAATTTTAATTATAAAATACTCTTCTTATATAGACTGGCAATGCTTCCCAACCTAATTTATAGGCAGAATAAGCCATGAGGCCGGTCAATGCTGTACTCACAAAAGCACCGATATATTGTTCGCTCGGTTTATCAGCAAACTTTCTATAGTCATCGGGCAGATCTTTTATAAACTTAGCTGCGAAATATAACGCCGAACCTGCTCCTACAGCAGAGACAATAGCCTTTAATCCAGAAACGGCTTTATGTTCAATTATAATTACTTCTTTGTCAGCATCAAGCTGATTATTGGCTTGTAAAGAACCTATGAGCAATAAGCTCAGCATTAAAATACGTTTCATAAAACTCCTTTAGGTGATAGTAATTGGATGCTTCCTTTTCAAAAAATACCTTTCTGATGTTTAGCGTATAGTATTACCTGCCTGAGATCAACTATTTTAACTAATAATGTGACAGGAAATATAAATACGCGTGAAGGCACTATTGCAAAATAAGAATCTCTAATCGCTTGAAAGGGAAATAAGCGAATGTATGTTTTTTCTTTGTTTCTCACCCGAAGTCATGCAGTTGATTTGGCAAGTGCTCTGGTCATGGGACCATCCGTTGTATGGACTGCCTTTTTTCAACAGAGACCATCTGTCAATGAATCTACTTGACAACAGGTTTAGCAGTACCCTTTTTAATTACACAAAACCAAATCCCAACAACTCCCAGAGCTACCGCATTAGTAATAATTATGAGACCAATCGGTGAGGTGAATATATGAAGTTGCTTTTGAGCCCCATGCTCTTTGAGAAGTTTAAGCACCTCCTTGCGACCAAATAGTGATGCCGCATCATAGGCATTAAAGCCAAAATAGGTAGTACTATTTAAGTTAATCTCTTTACAGGCTAACAGCTTTTCCACGACTGCAGCATGCCCATTTGAGCTTGCAAGATAAAGCGGGTCTCTTCTAAGCATATCCGAGACAGTAACGTTAGCTCCTCTTTTTATAAGTTCAGAAACCACATCCGTAAGCCCTCGCTTGCTTGCAGCAAGAAGAGGAGTCAACTGTGCTGATTGTCCGATCTCGCGGAGGCTAAGTAAAGCGCTTGCACAAAGTTCAGAGATTAAACTTGTAAGTCCTCGTTCGCTGGCAACACGACGGGGATTCCACGGCTCCGATTTTCCGCCATTGATATCAACCTCGAGATTAAGCAGAGCGATAGCAATCGCTTCATGCCCATTTTCTATTGCAACCAAAAGAGGATCTTGCCCATTTCTATTTTTGGTATCAATGGCAAGCTGCTTTCCCCCTTCCTGTGTGAGATACCCAAGTATTTCAAGGTATCCCTTTTCGCTTGCACGGTGCGCAAGATTATTTCCTTGCATATCTTTTGATTCGAATATTTCTGAGCTGGGCCTACCCTTGCGAAAAAAATTGTACAGTTCTTGGACCAATCTTATATTACCACTATCTATTGCATACATAGTAGCAGTAACCCCACTGTTATCTGCCTTCTCCGAACCACATGATGAGATTCCCCACCCACAGCCTTCATCTAATCTTTTCCTAGCAAAAAATGGGTTATTATTGAGCCTTAGAATCTCTTGAACAAAAGGCAGATGACCCCGTTGGCTTGCAATCATAAGTGGGGTCACCCCATTGTTATCAGGTTTATCCATCGGAAAACCTTTATCAACTAAAAATTTCAAAAGATCCACCGAACCTGAATATGCAGCCTTGTGCATAAGATTTGCGCCATTATAATCGGTTAAAGTAATATCGGCACCATGATGTATCAGGTTTTTGACTACGTCTAAGTGCCCGCGTTTTGCGGCTTCAAGCAGTGTGGATTCACCATCCATAAAAGTATAAAAATTAATTATTCTCTGTTTCTCACGCATATCAAGTCTGCAGACATCTGTACTGCAGCTATGGGTATCAGTTTCAATAAGTTCAGGTAACTCATCATGACCCTGCGCAAAGGATTTAAGGAGTTCATTAAGTACGTCAGCACGGCCGGATTCACTAGCAGTTCTGACATCAAATACATCAGGACGTGCACCGAACGAAATAAGTTCTCTTACTAATGCTGGCCGATTTGTTTCACATGCCCAACGAAAGATATTCGGAGATGCGCCATTTATTACCATAGACTTAGCAAATTCTTTATAGGAATTACAAAGCTCTACCTCTTGAACCGGAGAATTTTGAAGGGCTGAAGCGCCTAATAAAAGTGAGAGCATTACGAGCTTACCAATAGCTGGTGTAGTTTGTTGGGAGCTTTTTGATGTATTGTCTTGAGCAACAGTATTGGATTTGTACATTGATTGTTCTCTCTCAAAAATTAATGAACTGCCTAAAGAAGAGGCCTATGGGAGAGTTATGACGGTATTACCTTACCTGAATGACACCATTTCCTATGGGTGTCTTGGTGTAGGCCCAAAAAGTCACGTACAGTATCTTTGCTTTTTAGATGTGTGGAAGCATGCACTCGTTGTCGTTTACTTTGATGAACTAAGGCGGGGCATACTTCTTGATACTCCGTTCACTCAAGATGCACAAAAAATAGCCCGTCTTTTTCTTGAAAAAAATGTTCGAGAAGTGATTACAGAACTTGCAGAGAAGTCGCGTCAAGAAAAACCATATCTTCTCAATTTTACGTTTACCAAAGAATTTCTTGAAGGCAAAGGTTTTGAAGAGTTTTTTGATGAAGCAGTTGCTTTACCTGATATAATCAGGTCGCCTGCTGTAACTGTGTTTGACGAGATTGAAAAATACGAGATTCTCTTTCAAGAAAAGAAAAAAGCTGAACGGGATAAACGGAACGCTCAAAATATAAGGGGATAAGAATATCTCTCAATCTAAATCCCCATCTGAATTCGTTTACTCCTGTTGCCGGATTAGCACCATTAAATTGTACTACCACATCTACGATAGATAGCAATGCCATAGCTAATTATATCTTTTCTAAGTATCGCAACTGTGTGGTTACGCCTTGTCTGATGGCTCTATACTTAACCGGGTACCATAGAAAGACTCAATAAGAATTTCTAATTCAAGGCAAAATAATATAAGATCGTTATGATTTCGCCGCATATACGGTTTTGATGACCAGAGAAATCAAGCTCCAAAGCTCGAGCGGGTTGGAGTAACGAGGAAACACTTACAACTCTATAAAAAAGGGGGCTCGT
>JABDCP010000016.1 GCA_013288045.1 Candidatus Babelota bacterium | reverse complement strand
TTAAAAAATCATAGAAATCACACTGTATGCATGCTGTATGATTCTCTTAGATGAGAGCTATAGGTAGTAGATCACCTTGTATTGGGCAAGCTTACAAATAAGGTACAAAATTCTTGTTTTTGCTCAACTGAATAAGCTATAGTGTTAGCGTATATCTTTCAATCCAATTGAGATGACCAGCTACCATGTACTGAGATTAGTTTGTAGAACTCTTATTAAGCGAAAGGCGCCTAACACATATCAGACTAACGAAAAGCTAGAAGATCATGCATCACATAATAAACAATCTTTTTTCAAAAAAAGGGTAATTCAATGAAGAAATTCTTACGTTTACTAATACTTTCAACCTTCGCTATCTCTTCACACTTGATAGCACAAACTTCTACTACCTGTTGCTTCCCAACCACCTTTAAAGGGAATGGCTCTTCAGTCCAAGGGCAATCGGATGCAGCTAATATTAACAATAGATCTCTCAGTGTTTATGCTGTAACCCAGTATGCAGCTGTTAATCAGTGCCCAACGTTCACCTATAACGCTGACGGCGCAGTGCTCCAAAATTCTCCTGCTGGAATACAACAAACAATAATCGCCCCTGCAACCCAATTATTTGGAGGAACCGATGTACCACCAACGTTAGCGCAAGTCTGTCCAACTGGTCCTTTACTCAACTGGCCAGTAGCAGTTATCGGTATAGTGCCCTTCTATAATCTCCCAAACCAAAAAACTCCATTAAATTTTACCGCTGAAGTACTCGCAGATATTTTTGCTGGCCATTTCAAGACTTGGGATCAGGTACAGAAACAATACCCTTTTTTAGGGCTTAATTCGCATGACAGCAATCCCTCAACACCGACAGCTATCACTATCGTCGTACGCGGTGACCAGAGCGGCTCGACAGCTAACTTTACCGCTTATCTCTTTGATAATCTTAAAGCTCCCGCAACTCCTGCTTGGAGTCCTACCGTTACTGGTTTCGGCCCGTTCAGTGCTACACAATGGGCCAACGCTTATGGTCCAGCTATAGATGGTACGTATTTAAGCCCTATTGGTACAGAACAAGTACTTACATCCGTCACAACCCATGTAGGTGCAATAGGGTATGTAGGCTATAATAATGCATTGATGCAGGGCTTTTTGTCCCCCGCCGGTCCTACAGCAGCAGGAAATGTCGAAAATCCTCATTCTGGTTCTGGAGCAGGACCTTTTATACCCCCATCGCCAGCAACTTTCGCGCTTGCAATGCAGAACGTACCAAGTGACCCGCAATTGCGCTATAACACGATCAATAGCCCTGTTACTGGTGCATATCCAATAGCTAGTCCTACTAACCTCGTAACTCTTGCCTGCCAATTTTCTGATTGCCAAGCAATTGAATTAAAGAAATTCCTTTACTTCTATATAACGCTCGTGCAAAGACTTGGAGTCAACTTTGGTGTTGGAGCATTGCCAGGATCAGTTGTTGCCCAATTCATCAAACAACTTGACTGCTTAGCATCTTCAGAAAGCTGTATCAGCACAAAAGTATGCGCATGCTGTGTAGACCCAAAAACTGGTCTAAGCACCTGCTGCACGGGAGGATCATGTCCAAGCATTGAAAAACCATGCCCAGACAGGGATCAATGCAGGGATTGTGATAAATTCGATTGCAAAGGTAAGTGCAAAGACAAATGCAGAGATAAATGCAGGTAACTCTTAAGGTAAGAGAACTGTATTTCTAATTTGATTGGTGGAAGCGCTTCGGCGCTTCCATCTTGAACTGCGAACTAATTTGCAAACTCTTAAAATGAAAGGTAAGTAACACATTTCAGACCAAAGAAAGCAAGAACCGATCTTGCAAAATCGTAAAAAATACAACCAATTTTTTTAAAAAAGGAAAATCAAATGAAGAAATTCTTACGTTTACTAGTACTTTCAACTGTGGCCTTCGCTTCTCAAATGGTTGCACAAACTGAGACCACCACATGCTGCTTCCCAACCACCTTTGCTGGTGCCGGTTCTACACTCCAAGGGCAAGCGGATACTACTACTGGTGATAATAAAAATAAATCTCTCTCTGTTTTTATTACTGCGCTCTACAACGGAGTCCATCAATGCCCTACCTTCACTTATAATACGCAGGCAGGTAATAATTCTCCCGAAGGAATCAGCGGTACGATTCAATTTCCAGGAGCCCAATTTTTTGGGGGAACAGATGTCCCACCAGCGTCAGATCAGTTGTGTCCAAATGGTCCTTTACTCAACTGGCCAGTAGCAGTTGTTGGCATAGTTCCATTCTATAATTTACCCAACCAAATGACTCCATTAAATTTTACTGCCGAAATACTCGCGGAGATTTTCTCTGGGCAACACAAGCATTGGTCAGACGTACAAGCCGCACATCATGCCTTCAATCTTAATGGGAAAGATACCGATCCCGTTACGTCAACGCCTATCACAATTGTCGTACGCGGTGATGCCAGCGGCTCAACATTTGACTTTACTCAGTACCTGAGCGATGTACTTGGGAAAGCCACTCCTATGTGGACCCTTCAGGGTTTTGGCCCATTCCCGGTAAATCAGTGGACACAGGCCTATGGTTTTCCTAATGGCTCTAGCGCGCTTTATTTTACGCCACCTCCTACCGGTACCCATGGAGTACTTGCAGCCGTCACTGGTAAAGCAGGTGCCATCGGATATGTAGGCTACAATAACATTGTGGCCGAAGGCCTGTTTCCTGCAAATAATAATAATGTAGGAAACGTAGAAAATCCCCATTCTGGTTCTGCAATACCTGGGCCTTTTATAAAACCAAATCCAACAACCTTTGCACTTGCAATGCAAAATGTAATGAGCGACCCGCAACTACGCTATAGCACTATTAACAGCCAAGTTACCGGTGCATATCCTATAGCCAGTCCTACTAACCTGGTGACACTCGCCTGTCAATTTTCAGATTGCCAAGCAATTGAGTTGAAGAAGTTCCTTAACTTCTACATAACTTATGCACAAAATAATGCTGCTACACTTGGTTCTGGAGCACTGCCATCATCGGTTGTTGCCCAATTTATTAAACAACTGGACTGCTTAGCATCTTCAGAAAGCTGTATCAGCACAAAAGTATGCTCATGCTGTGTAGATAAAAACACCGGTCTAAGCACTTGCTGCGTGGGAGGCACATGTCCAAGCAGTACACAGCCATGCCCAGAAAAAGATCGATGCAAAGACAAATGTAAAGATAAATGCAGGTAGGTAACTCTTAAAATAAGAGAACTGTATTTTTTAAACTTGATTGGTGGAAGCACTTATTGCTTCCACCTTTCTCACTACCAACCGAAAAAATAATACGCGATTCTAAACAACCTACGTGTTACTAAAGAAGCAAATTGCTCACCCCTTGAATTGCAACTCATAGAGCCGACGACACTCCTTAACTGTTGTCGCTTGCTCAGGTTTCTTATCGAGAGCAAAACCCATGAATCGAGGAAACCGTAAGGCTAATCCTGGTATGGTTTCTGTAGATCCTGCCCGATGCATCGGAGATTGGGTAATCTCATCTGCTAGGATCACAGCTACAATTTGTGGAGCTACCCAGACATCTGGAGTAAGCTCTTGAGCGCAGCTCACATTCGAAGGTTTTTCAGAGACTCTATAGGCATCACATTTTTTCTTAAGATCGAGCCATTCTGCATCAGTAAGGCCCGTTCCAACCTTTGCTATCGTTTCATAGCGATCGGTATCCTCATTATAAACCCCAACCAAGAACGCTCCTATCCCAAAGGCACCGCGCTTTCCCCGACCAGTATAGTACCCAAGAATTACTGCATCGAGGGTATCTGTTAATTGACCTTCATGATGTCGTTTGAGTTTAATCCAATTAAAGTTACGCTTACCAGCCTGATACGAAGCATCTGGCCGCTTTACAACTAGACCTTCTAAACCCTGGGTTATCTGCTCATTAAAATAGTCACTGAGCTCTTTTGTTGTATGACAAATCTTCTCTGCAATAACCTGAACTGTCTCATTTGGATACCTACCAAAAAGATTTATAAGGAGTGCTCTCCGTTCCTCATGCCCAAGGTTGATCACTGGTTGCCCATTAAGATAGAGAATATCAAAAAGATAGAGCCTCAAGGGAAGCGATTGTGCTACTTCCTCAATATCGTGCTTACGTTTTCTTTTTACGGTCTCCTGAAAAGGGAGAAAGCGTTCTGTTTCCTCATCGTAAACAATTGCTTCACCCTCGACAATAAGTGACGTTGCTTGCGCTGGCTCTAGGGCTTTCTCTAAATCGGGAAACATGTAAGACATATCCAAGAGGTTCCGTGAGAAGAACCACATATGTACCTTGGACCCCGTTTTTTGGATGTGGATCTGTAAACGAAACCCATCTAGTTTTGGTTGCGCTATACAGGTACCTAACCGCTCAATAATAGCTTGTGGACTCTCAGCGCGCTCTGCTGCCGCTAACCTAATAGGAATACCTAATGTAGGTTGCATAGCGGCAACGGCCTCAATACCATCTTTCTTTAACGTGTAAGCAATGAGGCCACAATCGGCACGCAAATTATACGCATCCTCAAGAGTCTTCTTAAGCGACTTAGTTCCCGTTACCATCCAGGAAAGTGCATCCAATAGGGTCATATCAGAAAATCCTAAACGCATGGTCCCAATTACTATTTGGGTGATGAAGGAAGCAGATACCTGATCAACTTTCGTTAAAAGCTCTATGAGCGCAGCTGCTTTTTCTTCCTGAGATCCTGTGCCTGAGATTGCACGTACCCTCTCTAGCTGTGTATAGACTTCCTCCAGTGAGAGTCCTTGGTCGGTATACTGCCACGAACCTTCTCTCATGGCCTTGCCAATATCTCCTGCCGATTTAACGAGCTTGGTAAACTCAGCAAGTTCTGCTCCTTGAATCTGGGCAATGACTTTAATCATGCTTTTTTCAGCAAGATTAAACTGGTATCCCTGATATGCAGGACGTAAGCTTCCTAAGGTCAGATAACTTATAAGTTGTGCCTCGTGAGGGGTCGCCTCTTTTAACAAGGCTGCTAACAGCTCGGTCATCGCCGTACGAGAAGACTCTTGCCCGAGCGCTAAAAATGCTTGAGCTACCGTTGAAAATTTCATAGCAATCCTTTATCTAAGGCAAAAGTGCCAGTTGTTATCCCAGCACCTTTACTTTTTTATCTATGGTGGCGACGCAGGGACTCGAACCCCGGACCTACGGATTATGATTCCGCCGCTCTAACCAGCTGAGCTACGTCGCCAGTTTTAGATCTTTGATCTGTTAGATCTTGATCGAAGTTGCTCCAGAAGCAATATAGAGATTGAATATCGTCTTCAAGAGGACAAGACCGGTAATTAAGGTTGCCACGATACCGATCATCATAGTCAATGCAAAACCTTGTATCGATGCAGAACCTAGGTAATAGAGTACTGCGCCAACAATAAAGGTGGTTATATTCGCATCTAAAATAACGGTCAACGCTCCTCCAAAGCCAGAATCTACCGCTTTGCGCAATGAAGATCCTTCATAGAGCTCCTCTCGAATCCTCTCATAAATCAAAATGGAAGAATCGATCGCCATTCCTATGGTAAGCACCATCCCAGCAATACCAGGAAGCGTTAACGTCGCTTCAGGTACCATAGCAAGGCCAAAGAGGATAAAGAGCAAGTTATAGAGTAATACGATAAAGGCGAATAACCCGGCTACTTTGTACACAAAGAGACTAAAGAGTAACAGAAGTGCCAGAGCAATTCCACACGAAACGAGCCCTTTGTGAATCGATTCAGCACCGAGCGTAGGCGCGATATGACGCTCTTCAATAACTTCCACAGGAGCCGAGAAAGCTCCAGATTTTAAGAGGGAAACAAGTTCGTCAGCCTCTTCACGAGAAAAGCTTCCAGTAATATTCCCACTTCCGTTTTCTATGGGAACGTGCACAACTGGAGCGGATACGACAATATTATCAAGAATGATTGCGATCTGTTTACCCACGCTATCAGCTGTCATGTCAGCAAAGCGAGGAATCCCTTCACCCTTAAATTCAAAGCCTACGGCATGAGGACTTTTATTGCTCATTCCTTCTTGTATAAATTGATAGCTTGCAGATTTAAGTTGTTTTCCGGTAATTTTTGCATAGCTTGGAACGAGGTAGAAACCATCTGAAACTTGTCTGCCAGGCACAATCATCGTTCCTTCAGGCACGCTTCCTCCTGAACGATTAATAAGCTCTTCTTCAGTACGCGCCGTATCAAATACCGGTTTAAGTTCCAAGATAGCAGCCTTACCTACACGCGCTTTTGCTTTTTCAGGGTCACTCACGTTAGGCAACTCGATCCCAATGCGACGCTCACCTTGAGGAACAATACCTACTTCACCCGCACCAAAGGCATCCAAGCGAGTACGCAAGATAGCTATGTTACTTTCAATTGCCTCTTTCTGAATATCACCAAGCTGGGTTGAACTATAGGCAAAAATCAGATTTTTCCCCTCTTGAGTTACTTTGGGAAAAGCAACATCATGGCGATATAAGCTTAAGACAGATGACGCATCCGCAGCACTTTCAAAGCTCAGAAGCCCTTGAAGGCTCTTTTCATCAACCGTAGGAACACTCGGAACCGGTTTATTCTCTTTTTTAAGAACGTCAACAAATGAGTGCATTACTTCCATGAGGTCATTCTTAACGGCATCATTGACCTTTACATCAAGAGTTAAATAGGTACCTCCCACAAGATCGATACCAAAGTTTATATAACCGCGCTCATTTTTAGGAGGCTGTAACACCTGTTTCAAGAAATAGGCCCCGAAGAGGGTTACCCCAAGCCAGAGGAGAGAACTTACGATAAGCCCAGTACGCGATTGTGTCATAATATTCCTTTTTTTAAAAAGTTCTGGATGATATTTCTGGTGCGGAAGAGAGGACTTGAACCCCCACGGGATTTCTCCCACAGCCACCTCAAGGCTGCGTGTCTACCAGTTTCACCACTTCCGCCTTCGTAATTAGGGTACCATAAGAAGAAAAAGCTCGCAAACTTTATCTTTACCTCGTTAACCCCCTGGAGAGCCCTATGAGTGGGTCTCATACCGAAGCTGATCGTCAACTCTCTCTAGGGGAAAAAGCGACTTATTAATGAGCAAGCAAGAGCGACCTCTGAATGCTTCGGACGATACTTTTGCTCTATACACTAGGATTTTTTTAAGAGATCGCAAGAAAGCTTTCTCGTACCAGACAAGGCACGTCAGAGTGTTTCTACTTAACCTTTGGTGTTATTGTTTTGATTTTTTTGGTCTGGCTTTCCATTCTCAGGCTCAGCTTCAGGAGTCTCTTCCTCTTCAGATTCAAGCTCAGAACCTTCTTCTTCATCAGCTTCTTCACTCTCATCATCAGATTCTTCACCTTCAATATCTTCATCCTCGATAGTCGGCTCTTCAGCTTCATGCTCTTCAGCTTCGCGGGATTTTGGCCATTCGGAGGAATTTGTCGGCTTTTCTAGCCGTTGTTCATTGCGAGATGTCGGGCGTCCCACCGGCTGAATCGGTGCTTTTGACTCAGAGAATTGTACCTTTTCAGTACTCCCATTCTTTTGAGCGCCATTCTGCGGTGCTAATGCACCTGATACAACAACTGGTAATTTGGTGGGAAGAGGAGGTTGGGGTACTGCGGTTTCAGCAGTTGCCACGCCCTTCTGAGTTTTTGCAGCCTTGCCAGTCTCAGGTTTCTCAGCCTCTTGCGCGGTAAATAATCCAGCCAACCAAGTAAATGGTTTCGATATTCCCTGCCAGAGAATTGATCCTATTTTTGAAAAGAAGTACCCAACTGACATATAGGCTTTCTGCCACCAGGGGAGAGCTTCCCATTCTTTCTGCGCCTTAAGCTCAGCCTCTTTTTGAGCACGTTTTGCCTTGCGTTCCTCTTCTAGTTTGGCCATCTGCGCCTTTTCTTGGGCAGACAAAGGACGCACCACCACACCTTTTTCCTCAAGGTCGGTAATACTTTTGGTAATTTTGGGCATCAGCTGCTCAGAGCTATTCCAGGCTTTATCGATAAAGTTCCATAAGGATTCTCTGAGGTACATACTAATAGCTTGTATATTTTCAAGGCCATTTTGAACCTGATTAAATAATCCATGAGCCTTCTTATCGTCAAGTGTTTCTTCGATTCCTTCATAGGCGGCAAGTGCTTCCTCACTGTAGTTATGAGCAGATTGCATCTGTGCAGGAATAACCACTTCAAATACTTGCTTTAACCGCTGGTAGAGCGTATTAAAATCCTCAAATTCCTTCTTGAGCTCATTGAGCATCTTCTGATGATCTTCAAGCTCAGTGGTTTCTTCAGGACTCTTTCGCGTTTGCGTGCGTGTGCGCTCTTGAGCTAAGGCTTCTTGTCGTTTAGTTAAGTCATTCAGAAGATCGTCAATAACGTGTATAGCAGCTTGTCTTTTTAAAGGCAGCGCAGCTGAATAGCTATCAAGAGCTGAGAGAATCTCATTCTTCTTGCTTTCAAGTTCCTCATAGATAACCTCAAGCTCATCCATTGCTGAACGAATATCAACCGCATAGAGTGCTTTGGCTTCTTTCCACCAGCGAAGCTTTTCATACCAGTTACCTGAATCAGGATCTTCAGAGTCATCCGCAAGAGCAACCGATGGTATACCGGTAAAAGCATGCGAGCCCTCTAATGAAGTCTCATCGTCTGATAAGCTATCAAGAGGCTGCCCATAGCTGTTCCCCTGAAGGAAGCATGCTATTGCTAAGATGGTAAAGAGATATCTGCACATAATACACCCGATGACCCTGTAAGTTCACCTGCTAGTATGAACGCTCGTTCTGATAATTGCAAGTATTACCCTTACAAAGTGCGTGATAACTCCTTAAGCTCATTCATGAGGGCCTGACTCAGCTCTTCAGCCTCGGCAGAGGTATAACTCCAGGTTACGCCCGACTCTACGCGTGAAAGCACTGAGCGGTCACTTTTGATATCGATAATATCAATACGCACAACGTTCATCAAGGGATGAATTAACGAAGGTGCTCGAACGACACCGGCGCGTCCTAAGATACTATAGGCAATGTTGCCCTTATCTAAGAAGCATAGCATCACTTTTTTCTGCCATACCATATTATGGTAGCCAGTATGATCCTTATGAATGGTCATCAGGATGCTTTCAGCGCCCTTTGGATAGACGCACTGTATAGGAGTAGTATTGGGCAACCCTTTCTCAGAAAAGGTCGCTAACACACAGATCACATTTTCTGTGAGCAGCAGAGCCTTTAAATCCTCAGGTAATTTTACGCCGACATGTTTAGCCATATTGTTCCCTCGGTTGATATGGTCATATGCACGAAAGTTTCACAATTACTTCGTTAGCCACTGAAAGCCCTGCAGGCGTAAGCATCATCTTTCCCTCAGATGCAGACACCAAGCGTGCATTCAGAAGCTCCTGGGACTTCTTACTAAACTCCTTTTTTTCTTTTTCAGTAAGTGGCTCTAGAATATCAGCGACAACGATGCCTCTTCGTTGCCGTAGACCGAGCATAAGCTGCTCGAGCCACACCTGCTTATCCGATAAATCTTCAGTAAACAGGACACTTATACCAGTATTACGTATTTCCTCAAAATATTTCAAGAGATTCTTAGTATTTTGTGTACGTTGCTTACCATCAAATGAGCAAGCGCCCAATCCAAAGCCCTTATAAGGCTTTCTTTGCCAATACACTGAATTATGTTTTGAATGCCAACCAGCCCGACTAAAATTAGAGATTTCATATTGATCAAAGCCTGCTTTGGCAAAAGTTTCAATCGTCTCATGATAGAGATCAACCACCTCATCATCACAGGGTAAGGTTACAGTCTTCGAGGTAACTCCGTAATAGAGCTGAGTATCTTCATGAACCGTCAAAAAATACATCGATACATGCTGAATTGGCCAAGTTACAACAGATGCTATCATCTCCCTCCACTCAGTTGGTGAAACTCCAGGAAGCCCCACGATAAGATCAACCGACACATTATCAAAAAGTGGTGCCGCATGAGTAATAAGCCAACGGACCTCTTCGGCTTTTTGGTGTCTATTAAGTTTTTTGAGTACGTCATCTTTCAGACTTTGCACCCCTATGGAGAGTCTATTAATACCTGCATTCTTCCAGGCAGCTAACTTAGTTGGACTCACTGTTCCTGGATTTACCTCAAGGGTTATTTCATGGTCCTGTTCAAAACCGCAACGATCCGCCAAAAGCTCAAGTGTTTCAGTTAAGAGCTCTGGAGGATACGTACTTGGCGTTCCCCCACCAAAGAATATCGTTTTGAGTGGCCCTGTAGGATGAGTCTTAAGATAGGTCTCTATCTCTTGTATAAGAATTTTATGATATTCAGGCATATGTTCATCTTGACCAGCAAGAGCAACAAACGGACAGAAGTGACACCGATAGGGACAAAATGGCCAATGAATATAAAAGGAAGAGACCGAACCAGTGTCCTTTGATACAGGCCTCAAGGTATGGTCATTTGAGTGGTGCACATTCGCCTCAGTTACTTAATCGGCTCACCCGCAACTTCAATAAACGAAGTTGTTTGAGCTATATCTTTGAGAACCTGCTCTTTAGGCGCATCGAATCGTCCAAACTTGACTGCTTGAGCATCAGCAATAATATGTTCAATACTCTTACGCAACGTATCTTCGCATCCAACTTCTTTCAACCAGGTAATCAACTCATAATCGGTCATCCCTTGAGGCATTGCATAACGCCACTGAGCATAACTTTTTACAATGTCGGTCAACTCCTGGTACACCTTTCGTAGCTCTACCTGCCCTTTTGATACCTGACCTGCTAAAACTCGCAAGTTTCGTAAGGCCTCATCTTTAGTGGTCCCCCGCCGGTATCTCAGTACTGAACGCACTATCAGATAGCCGAGACAAAAAACAATGAGGGCAAGTGTACTAAGTATAGCATAACCGGGCAAGGTTTGCCAAAAAGAAGTATGCCAAATTCCATAAACCTCATTCAGAGTGATTTCTTCCATACTATCTCCTTAGTCTCTAAAAGCACGGTACCGCAAAAATGATACCAAGGGTCCTGTAAAAGGTGTGCCCACTTCAATATCAAGGCAGTCGATTCGTGCAGCATTTAAGCGATCTCTCTGTGCAGTATGCCACTCAGTAAGCGATTGGTTAAATACTCGTTCTTTTTGACCTGCTATTGTCGCCTGCACATCAAGCTCTGCATCTTCAAAAATAAGAGTCCCAACTTGAGGAAAGTGACGTTCTTTTGGATCTAAGCATCGAAATGCCATAATATCATGACGTCGCGCAAGGCTTGCTAACCTTCGCTCGTAATGCTCCAAGGGAGCAATAAAATCTGAGAGGAAGCAGACTAACGCTTTCTGACCTTTCAGGCGAGAAAGGTACTCTACGGGCGCTTCAAAATTTGTCCGCTTACTTTTTGGTTCATAGGTAAAGAGTGTATTAAGTAAAGAAATCGTATGATTTCTCGACTGGCGAGGGGGAATAACTTTCTCAACCGTATCAGTAAAGATGACGAGCCCTACCGAATCTTTACAGTGTAAGGATACAAAAGCAAGAACCCCTGCTAGTTGCTTCATCAGATCACTCTTGGTTACCGGATGAGCATCTTTACTCGTTGTACCATAGGAGGTTGACTCTGAAAGATCTACAACAAGATATAGCGTCCTATTGCGATCTTCAAGGTACTGCCTTACAAGCATCTTACTTGACCGAGCCGAAGCTTTCCAATCAATAAAGCGAATATCGTCACCCGGTATATAGTCACGCAACTGATTAAATTCAAAACCTGATCCTATACGAGCACTGCGAGATTCGCCAAGCAAAGGACCTGATACCTGCTTTTTAGCAGTTATCTCAAGGCGAGAAATAAGCGCATAGAGCTCTTGTGAAATCATAGTATCCCTAGGTGAGTGTCACCGTATCGAGTACGGTAGGAAGTTGTATTGACCCATCAGCTTGCTGATACGTTTCCATGAGAGCCACTAACAGCCGCGGCAAGGCAAGTGATGAACCATTAAGCGTATTGATAAGTTTCGGCTTTGCACCCGGTTCCTCTCTATACCGGATCTCACTACGACGAGCCTGAAAATCAGTACAGTTGCTTACTGATGAGACTTCTTTATAGTCATTTTGGCCAGGCATCCATACTTCAATATCATAGGTTTTTGCTGAAGAAAAAGAACAATCTTGGGCTGCCAATAAAGAGACTCGGTAATGTAACCCCAGTGCCTGCAAAATACCTTCTGCAGTAGCAAGCATATAGTCCTGCTCAAGCTCTGCTCTTTCAGGTTCACATAATGAGTAAATTTCAGTTTTATCAAATTGATGAATTCGAATAAGGCCACGTTCTGTTGCACCATAGCCACCAGCTTCTCTGCGGAAACAGCTTGTCCACGCAGTCATGCGAATCGGCAATTCTTGGATCGGGATAATCTGATCACGGTACATGCTGGTGAGATTCACCTCTGAGGTTGGAGTAAGAAACAGATCTTCGCCTTCGATACGATAGACTTCCTCTTTAAAACGAGGCCAGTTACCAGCTCCCTCCAAGGCCTTTTCATTGACTAAGAAGGGAGGTACTAGGGGAAGAAATCCCCGCCGAACATTGTGGGTAAGCATCATAAGCATAAGCTTATAGACAACCAGAGCACCATCGCCCTTATACAAAGCAAAGTTACTTCCCGCCATGCGCGCAGCTGCCTCAAAATCAAACCAGCCATTCATTTGGCCGAGTTCAACATGATTTCGCGGAGTAAAGCGAAATGAGGGTTTTTCACCGAACACTTTGACTACGAGATTCTGCTCTTTGCCCCCCTCTTGAATGCTCTCCATGAGAACATTAGGGCACCGTAGATACAGAGCCTTGAATGCCTCATTTTTTTCGAACAGCTCAGCCTCTTTTTCCTTAAGTTCAGTCGTGAGAATTTTTGAGCGCTCGCGCAATTCTGCAGATACGCCAGCTTGGCCCTTCTTAGCAAGATCATTTTTCTCACATCGAAGCTCATCAACTATCTGTTTAAGATCTCGAGTTTGCTTATCAAGTTCTAGAAGCTTCTTACCATCAAAAGAGGGATCCTTTTTCTTTAATAAGGCAAGTACCTTGTCAGGTTCGGTACGCAATCTATGAAGGTCTATCATGTATACACTCCACAAAAGAGTCTAAGAAAGAATTGTCTCAGTCTAAGATACAAAAAAATAGATCATTTGAATAGGAATAAAGAGCATTCTCACACTCTTAGTTACATGGCAAGAACTTAGCTCAGTACCGACGAATTTCAGAAGGTTTATGAATGTGAGAGAAATAGCTACAAAACGGACTGCGAGCATATCAATGAGCAATAAAAAGGGCCGCTTGTGCGGCCCTCACTAATAACCATGCATCAGGCACTTTTGCCTGCACCTCGGACAACGTCCTTTAAGTTTTTAGCTGGTTTAAATTTAGCAACAACAGTGGCTGGTAAGTTAATACGCTCTTTAGTCGATGGGTTAATACCAATCCGAGCTTGGCGTCTTGTCACTGAGAATGTACCAAATCCGGCCCACTGAACTTTATCACCGCGCACAAGTGTACGCTCAAAAATACGTGTCAACGTATCAAGAAAGCGAGCAACATCCTTCTTACTAAATGTTGTCTCTTCGCTTAATGAATTAATAAGCTCAGTCTTATTCATGAGAACCCCTTCTGTAGTTAGTTATTATATAATAATGAGGACTGCTTGTAGCCACTGATGGTAAAGGTTACTGGGATTTTGTGCTTTGTCAATATGAATCTCCAAAGTTTCCTCCTAGATAAGCTTTAAGGCCTCCACAAGCGCTCAGAGCGTTCGTATTACGATGCAGATGGGAGCACTTATGCCTAGAAACTTTGACCCTTAAGGAATATCCTTACAACGTATCTATGCTATACTGCAACAAAAAAAGCTGGTCTTGCAAAACTGCTTGTTGCTTTGCAACATCCCTGGTACCTTGGCAAAGAGTAGTATCGATTCTCACCATCTTTGATATACTTTAAAAAAACCGCCGAGAGAAGTCATGCTAGTTGATACCCATTGTCACCTTAATCTCCTTGTCGAATATTCATTTGACGTTCCTCTATCACCCACTGATATAGCCAATGCTCGTGCATTCATCGAAGAAGCAGCGCACCACGATGTTACACTCATACTCAATGTGGGAACAAGTCTTATTGAAAGTCTCAATAGTATCGAACTCGCAAAGAATTACCCACAGGTGTATGCAAGTATCGGCATTCATCCAAATGATCTCACCGATACCTGGCAAGAAGATCTTGCTACACTAGCAAAGCTTCTTGAACAAAAAGAAGAGCTCAAAATTCTTGCTATCGGTGAAACGGGGCTTGATTTGCATTACCCAGATTATAACCTACCGCGCCAAAAAGAAGCTTTTGCGCGACATATAGAGCTTGCGCTTAAGCATGATCTTGCCTTGGTGGTACATACCCGAGATGCAGGCGAAGCTACGCTACGCTGTTTAGAACCTTATAAAAAGCAGGGTCTTCGAGCCACCATTCATTGCTTCTCTGAAGATCTTGAGTTTGCACAAGAGGCAATCTCCTATGGATGTGTGCTAGGCATAGGAGGAACTCTTACCTATCCTAAAAATAAAATTCTTAGAGAGGTCGCGCAAACGGTGGGACTTGAGCATATCATCTTAGAAACTGATGCACCCTTCTTACCACCGCAGATCATACGAGGCAAAAAGAATCATCCACGGTATGTACAAACAGTTGCTCACTATCTTGCTGATCTTTTAGGAGTCCCTTATGAAAAAGTTGCTGAGCAAACAACAGCTAATGCACTTCGACTATTAAGAATGGAATAGACTCCTCTTCATTGTGCTCAGTAAGTACGTAAAGAAATACTAATTTGGTCTACATTACAGTGAAAGAATCGACCGATGAAGACACTCAGCACGCATGAGCTGGCTATCTATCTCAATGAACTCTTACATATCTCATCATTCAATGAAAATGCCTATAATGGAATACAAGTAGCAAACACAGCACCTATTAAGGAGATCGCAACAGCGGTAAGCGCAAGTCTTGAAGCAATTGAAAAAGCTGCCGCCCTAAAAGCACAGGTACTTATCGTGCATCATGGCCTCTTTAGAAAAAATGATACACATCTCCTAGCTGGAACACGATTTAAGAAAATCAAAGTACTCATAGAGCATAATATTGCATTGCTCACCTATCATCTTCCGTTAGATGCCCATCAAGAGCTGGGAAATAATTGGAAAGCTGCAAAAGATTTAGGACTTGCAGATCTCAAGCCCTTTGGAGTTCTTAGTGATATGCCCATAGGTGTCATTGGCACAAGTGCTCCACATTCTTTTGAAGAATTCCGTAGACAGGTAGAAGCCTACTATGGAAACACCGCTGCAGCAGTAGTTGTAAAGGATCCTATCAGGTCAGTTGCTATCATTTCTGGCGGTGCTGACAAATATATACACGATGCAGCACTGGCGGGCGCCGATTGCTTCATTACAGGCCGATATGATGAGCCTGTCTATGATGCAGCGCACGAAGAAAATATCTCGTTTCTTGGTCTTGGCCATTACGCAACTGAAACGGTTGGTGTCAAAGCACTTGCGCAACACCTCCAAGAAACATTTGAAGTTCCCTGCACGTTCATTAAAACCGAGAATCCCTTTTAGAGAAGCGTTTTTTGAGATGTATGCGGAAACACTTAATCATGTTGAAAAGTCTTTTTCATCCCTTTATCAAGCACTAAATGTGAAAGCACACCAACCATAAAAAAGAATGCTATGGTTACGATAGTACGCCAACTTGAGGGCATACTATATATCATTGCTCCTGAAAAAAGAGCAACCAGTGCCACAATAAAATAAAGATCATGAAATAACCCCCTATGCGGGAAAATAAGCGGCAATACTGAAAAAATAAGCAACAGAATGAGAGGTACTGATGCCTGTAAAAAGAGACAGAGTACGATCATAAGAAAAAGCACCTTCAGAAAAAGGTTCTGTCCATTACTTCGAACATCGATATCGGGAAATAAAGAACCGGCAAGTGTTGCTATAAGGCCCGGTATGCTAAATACCAAGCCGTTCTGAAAAACGCTCGCGAGCACCGTAACGATAATATAGGAAATAAGACCCCCTACTAAGTGGCCACGATAGAGAGACATTACTCTGACCTTTTCAGCTTCATAAAAGTAGTATTTGGATAGTAGAACTGTAATACCTTTTTATAGTTCCACCCTTTTTTCACGAGATTATAGGCCCCCCATTGGCAGAGCCCCATGTGGTATCCGTATCCTTTTCCAGAAACCTGCACCGATCTTCCTTTCTTTGAGAACGTAAAGCAGAGGCTTCTTAAATTCTTGCAGACCGACCGCAACTGGGAAGGTTTAATCGTAACCCACCCATGACTCCCTCTAATTTTAATGGCTTGAACAATCCCGGCTGGATCATGCGATTCGATCTTAATATCACGAACCTGCCCAAGATCGGGCAACAGCGTTGCTAAACTTTTTCCTAGCTCAGCAAAGGAGAGCTGTGCCTCCCACCGGTAGTAAGGATGCTCATTACAATAGTTACATGCATAGCTGCGCTTTAAATAGGGTGCCTTACCAAAGTGAATGCCCTTCTTCTTTCCGGGAATAACTCCTCCACAAGCAGTATCAAACATGGCAAGAATCGGCTTGTTGTTATAGGCTAGTACGATATCACGAGTTGCTTCTACAATATGCTTAAAACAGGCCGTTTTTTCATAGCCGCGGTACACCTGATGTGCCGTCGTACTTTTGATATCATAGGGATGCGTTACTCTATTATTCTTTTTTTGCTCACGTTGCTCTAAAACTTTATGAATCGCATAGGTACGTGACGCAACACACTGTGCTTTCTGAACCTCATCGGGCCAACCGGGCATACTCTCATAAGGGAGCACCGACATAAGATACTCTTCAAGATCTAGGTGATTTACCAAGTAGGCAACTTCTTTACTCTTGGTAAGAGAAAAAACTCCATCGTAAGGAATCGTTCCATGACGAATCAAGCCTCGCAGTGGAAGCACAAAGATATGCGCATCAGGTATCTTTTGACCATTCAAATAAAAGTTACCCTTTTTATGAGTCACCAGAAGTTTGGTCTTTTTAAGCACCGTTTTCTCTTTTGAAGTGGGCGCATATAGCACAAACCCTTCATCAGAATTCAGCTCCCATGCAACATCCTTAGCAGCACTTTCTTCAAGAAGCACCCGAACAGGGATACCTTGTGCTAACTTCTTAAAGGAGTAATCAATTTTCTGTTTTTTAGGTGGTGCTGCAAGGAGACCCTGCATGCCCAGTGCTCCTGCAAGTAGAATACCTGCATAGAGGTTACCAAGCATCTTCATATATCGGCCAAACGAGGAGAAGTTCATGGGGAACTCTTATTTTTTTATCAATTCCTATATTCGCTAGTTTATCAGCTACTTTATTTTCTTCACGTGGTACATGTTGTATCTTAAAATTTAAGGCATTGAGCATAGAGCGAATCGCATCATGTATTCTTGCTAACTCCTTGTTTTTTATTTTATAGATCCCCTGCACCTGTCTGACCATAAGCTGCGAATCTGCTTTTATGACAAGCGTATCACGTGGCCCCATATGTTGCTGAGCGTAATAGATCCCCAGTAACAGTGCCAAATATTCTGCTTGGTTATTCGTTTTTTTACCTAAGAACATTCCCTGTTCTTCAACTGACACGCCATTTTTCAACAAATAAAATCCAGCACCTGCAGGACCGGGATTATTGCGGGCAGCACCATCTACGTACAGCTCCCACCTTCCTGGCTCTGGGAACACATTATTCTCCATGAGTTCCCTTTGTTATATAGATAGTACGATAACAACCTTTACAGACACCCAGTTGTCCTTTTCGAAGTGGATTCAATTCAGACGGTGTTAAAGAATAGAAACAGCCAGAGCAGCTTTCGTTAAGTACGGGGACTGCGGGGTTGGGAACTTTTTTCATCATAGTTTCGTATTGGCTCAGAAGCTCTTGGTCTATGTGTAATTCGAGCTCATCGCGACGAGCACTAAGATTTGCTTGGGATATCCCGAGCTTATCCATCTGCTCAGTAAGCGCTGTAAGTTCCCGTTTTTTTTCTTGATGAGCTTCGGGTGCCTTGGCGCGAAGCTTTACAGCTTGTGCTCGAGCCTGCTCTAATTCTTCAAGCAGCCCAAGTCCTTGCTCATCCCGTAATTCTCGCTTGTTTTCAAGATCGGTTTTCTCATGCTCCAATGAATCGAGCTCTTTTTGAGAATGTGCGCTCAAAAGTTTTTCCTGTGTTCGGGCGAGGTTTCGATCGATAGTTTTTAGATCAAGTTCAAGCTCATGCATCTTTTTTTGTGTATCATGAACGAGCTTATCAGCATGCGCAACATCTTTGTCGATTTGATCAATCTCCTGAAGAAGCTTCTCTTTTTTTACAACCTCTTCTTCCTGTTGCCGCGAAAGGCGACTAAGCCGTTGATCTAATTCAACAAGCTCAATAAAAGCTGCCACCTGTTCATTTTGCATGCTTTTGTACCGCCGAGGTTTTGGTGGGCCCACCAGGATTTGAACCTGGGACCTCTCGGTTATGAGCCGATTGCTCTAACCGCTGAGCTATGGGCCCCTAATTCTTTATGATAGTCTACTGAAATTGCGCCTGAATGTGAAGCTATGAAAGAAAACCGGCTATGCTCAACCTACAGGTAGAGATTTGCCCATTCCATCATGGAAAAAGGAGTGCTTGCGCACTCCCTTTGTATACATCAAATAATGATACTTATTCAGAAGATAAAATCGTCGCTACCTAAGGACAGTATTGCTACCTGAGGACAGTATTTGGTGAAGATATAATTAGCAATCGCATTACTATCAATGTTTGCAGTAGTATTTGCACAACCTGAAGGTACTAAGTTCACTGCAGGGGGCGTGAACGAGCCAGTTCCCCATTTAGCACGCATTGCAGCAAGAACACCTTCATCTTCCATATCTTGTATCGCTTTCGCAATATTTGCATACAGTTGGCAGCATTCTGCTGGGATGGCAATACCAAGTCCTAAGGAATTAAAATCGTTAAGAGAAGGATCAATTATCACACCCGTAACGACGGTAAATCCTGGGATAAGCCCTTGTTTCTCAAGAGCAAGAGCGGTTGGAGTGTCAATGAAAAGACTTCGTCTATTCCCCGCCTTAAGAGCGGCGAGAAGAGCTGTAACAGCGTCCTGAATATTATCAAATTGAGCTTGGTCACTCCCATTGGGTTGACTTTCTAAAAATTGGTACGGGGATCCAGCACTCATAATAAACTGGGCGATTATACCAGTCTGAGTAGGAGGAGAATTTTCCGTACTCGCTTGACGAGAACCGAATAAGGTAAATACCGTTTGAAGATCAACCTGAGTTTCTGCCACAGAACTTAATCTTGCGAGCACCGTCGCACCCTTTTGAAGTAAGGGATCACCGGCAACTAATGCGGATGGCAATATAATCGACATATCATCGTCATTATACGGTATAAATGCTAACTCTGGAAAATTTTCGATCCTATTTGGTGTAATAGAGATAGCAGAAATACCTATATTTGATTGAGGTGTTCCATTTTCGACGTCTAGCAGCAAATTTTCAGTTACCGTATTATCAGTTGTATTAATACCAAATGCAGTTTGATTAAACACAACACCAGCAAA
>JABDCP010000015.1:1304-20243 GCA_013288045.1 Candidatus Babelota bacterium | reverse complement strand
CACTTTCGCAATAGCATGGGCATTAATTTCAAGGGACAAGTTCGTCGGCCGTGCAGCGACTCTATGAGGATAGACAATCCCCGCTGCACCAAGACAGGCGCTGACAAATGTAATATCATAGTATGCCTTTACATAGCCGATGAGTTCACCCATGAACTGCGTAAAATCAGAAATATTCTGACTTTTGTAATGAAGCGAAAGAACAAGAATAGGATGCTCAGGATCAAGTGAGAAAATACCAAAATTACTATTGGTACCTCCTATATCTCCCGCTAAAAAAAAGGGAAACCGGCGATCAATTTGATCGACATACATAACTTCACGCGGTTCCATACTGCTCCTTTCAGATCTTTGATACCCACAAGATTACGTATCCTATGCTAAATTTGCAAGAGTCGATGTATCCTGAAACTGGCCACTTGTTGAGTTAGCAAATTGAGCTATACTACTGGTGGATCGTAAGAAAAAACTACACAACGATGCAAAGGAAAAAAGTCCTATGTACCTGAAACAACTCGCAATCCTCCCATTATTAGGCCTACTCTACTCATCTCTTGAGGCCACACGCGTGACAAGCTTCAGCGACCTCGTCCGCGGCGGAAAACCAGCAATGTCAGCTTTCCAAGATACTATCAATGCCCATAAATTCGTCGTTCTCAAATGCTCTATGAAAAACTGTGCTCCCTGCAAAAAAATTGCTCCACAGTTTGAAGCACTCGCTACAAAATATAGCCAATCTGCTGAATTCATCGAAGTTGACATCCATCTCTTTGACGACGTCATACGCCCCTATACTATTAAAAAGGCACCCTCTTTTATAATCTTTTATAAAGGACGTCATCTTCTGACACTTCGCGGCTCTGAATCGATCAATCAAATTGCCAGCGCCCTTGATACTCAACTGCACCTAGAAAACGCTGCTGCAGCATAATTACCTGTAAAAAGCACCTAGAGCAGGGCGTAGGCCCTGCTTTTTCTTAGGCATGACGAATACACCTAGAAACTTTTTAAAAAATATTAAAAACCATTGAATTAACTCCTTTCAATATGATACTATTATATTAGTAATACAAAGAAGGAGCGCTCCACATGAAAATTACTCATCTTACGCTACTGGCTGCTCTTATCAGCTCTTCAGCATATGGCATAGAACAAACTTCAGTAGTTGCAGCAAAAATGCATTATCCTCAATTGATCATCACATTGCGCAACCAAACGGATACTTTTCTTGCCCATCTTCGTATTCGTATGGGGCTCGATGTCCAAAATTTAAGATCAAAAAATCTTGAATTACGAGCTGATGAAATGGCTATTCTTTCAAAAGATGCCTATTTTGAGCTTGAAAAGAAAATTGATGCAACATTTGAAGAGCTAAGTCGCACCTTTATCAGAGGTGCACAAAAGCTCGATTATGATGATGCAACGCTTAAAGCGAAGCAAGCCTTCGTCAGCGCAATGAAAAAGCTAGCCCAAGAAAAAGTTACTCAATTACTCATCAAGAAAGCAAACCACGCTCACAACAATCCACTAAATGTTGACATTTAGACTCAATAATTTCTATTATTAATAGTGAACAGAATAAATGCTCACGCAGATTAAAAAAAGGAATTGACATATACGCAAAAAGCTTCTGCACAAGCCAGTTATGTTCAATAGGCATATCTATGTTTGATGTAGAAACAAAAAGAGTTGCTCATGAAAATCGAAAAACAACACTACTAAAAAAAATAGGAATATACCATGGCACATAAATCAAAAGACAATAAAGAGCATTTTAGCTCACAGGCGAAATATACAAGTACACCAAAGCGCAAACGGCCAAGTCGTGAGCGAGGACCATACGGCGAAAATACCGGTACGGTTCAAAAAAGAAACCAAAAAACAAAGATCGACAAGGGAGGGAGCTCAACCGAAACCACGTAATTAAGGAACAAAAAAAAGATGTTACCTCTCAATGAAGCGAGGAGCATCTTTACACTATGCCGGTAGATCTAAACGACACAGAAGGATGTCGTAAAAAGGGATAGTGGAGTATATACACATGTTTAACAGAAAAAAGGGGAAAAAAACATGGCAAAGAAAACAACAAGTTCACAAGGTTCTGTGTCAAAAAGACACGTTAAAGCCGGAAAAATTGGTGGTTTAGCTCCTCACGTATGTCGTGGTAGCGAATGCACAAAGATCCGCAAAGCGGCTGCTGAGCTTAAAAAAGCTCGCGGATATACAGCTGATGAATTGCTTGAATTCCTCGGTGTAGCTGCATTGCCTAAAGGGCATGGCGGTGCTAGTGAAATCTCAAAAGCAAAAGCTCCTGCAAAAAAGAAAGCCGCTAAAAGAAAACCGGCTAAGAAAAAAGCTGCTCCTAAGCGTAAAGCTGCTGTTAAAAAGGCTGCTCCTAAACGTAAAGCCGCTAAAAAAGCCGCTCCAAGAAAAGCCGCTGCTAAAAAAGCTGCTCCTAAACGTAAAGTTGCTGCTAAGAAGGCCGCTCCTAAACGTAAAGCCGCTAAAAAGGCTGCTCCAAGAAAAGCCGCTATTAAAAAAGCTGCTCCTAAACGTAAAGCCGCTAAAAAAGCCGCTCCAAGAAAAGGTGCTATGAAAAAAGCTGCATAAGCTTTTAGCAACCAACACGCACTCTTACAAAAAGGGGGATTTTCAAAAGAAATCTCCCTTTTTCTTAAAACTCTTGAATTTTGTAAATACATTTTGGCATAGTAGAGGTACGAATTAACTATATACCTGTTTCCAAACAAAGGAGAATCTTTATGAAACATGTACTATTAGGCATTGCCTTACTTTCTTCAAGCGCAGTTTTCTGCAGTCATCAAGAAGTTCATCACATGACTGGTGAAGTCCAAGGCATGAGAGAAGAACGCGACTCTTGCCATGAGCAAGTAAAAAAACTTCATAAGAGAGTAGAAGAGCTCAATGAAAAAATTTCTCGAGCTGAATCTGCTTTACATTCTAAAAAGGAAGAAGCGCACCGCGCAAACACTCCTGCTCCTGCACATCCTGCTGGACATGTAGCGTAATCTCTTTTAGAAAGACTTAAAGAAGGGCCTTTTCAATGAGAAGGTCCTTCTTACATACAAGGGGGAACCATCACAATGTTTAGATTATATTACGTAGTTATTCTGTTATCCATATCGGCAACTCAGATACTTTTAGGCACAGCCATCGAGATCAAGACAATGGATGACTATAAAGCCTTATGTGCCCAAAATAAGCCTTTTGTTCTCATGTTCTATGCACCTTGGTGCGGAGCCTGTACAAGTATGAAAGAGCCTTATAATGAGGTATCTACTGGTTCTAAGGATGTTATTCTCGCTAAGGTCAGTATCGATAATGCTGAAACAAAAAGCCTCAAAGACGCTTTTTGTGTAACCGCAGTTCCCACCTTTATCACCCGCCAAACGGGCACCATGAGCAAAGAGGCTCTCTCAAACATGGTCAAAGGACATAGCAGACAACCTCTCACCCCAAATACTCCTGCAAAGGAAGTTCCTTCACCTAGTGCTAAAAAATAACCACGAGGCCCTGTAAATGGGGCCTTTTGGCACGCATTCCTCCTACTGGTAGACTAATATGTGTCTATGAAACCGTACTACTACATGAGGAACTTCTATGAAAAAGATAGCACTCCCTTTATTCTTTGCATGCGCATTATTGCTGTCAAACATTGCAGACTCACACATGGTCACCGTCAACTCGGTTGAGGAGTATTACCAACATTATAACGGTAATACCCCTATGATCACTCTGTATGCTGCAGAATGGTGCCCACCCTGCAAACAGATCAAGCCCCATTTCTACGCGGCAGCCAAAGCGGCTGATGATATCACCTTTTGTGTGATCGATATCGATGCAAGCGCATTTGCCCCTATTCTTTCTCAGATATCTGGTGTCCCTACGATTATCTATAGCCATAAAGGAAAGCCGGTCACGCGCACCGTGGGGGGCAAAAATCGCCAAAGTTTAGATACGGCAATTCAGAGCTTCCGAAATATGGTGCGCTAAGCATCAAAGCGACGAGCTTATAGGCACTGCCGCTTGGCGAGAAGGTCCTACTTCCTCCTACGTAGAAATGTCCCAACAAGGTCCTTTAGGGCAAACGTATAGGACATTTCTACGTGGGAAATCTCCATGCACCGGCAACAAGCGAAACTGTCCTTTCAAACGTGATTCAGAAGGGATATCCTATACCCTATGAATTCAAAAACTCCTTAAAGCGAGACCAACAGTCGTATAATTGAGCCCTTTTGGCAGATGCTCCTTCTCCTGATAGACTGGTATCTGTCTATGAAAACTGTACTACCGTCAGAGGAATATCTATGAAAATGACCTTACTGCCTGCACTATTTCTTGGATGGGCACTACTACTGTCAAACCATGCAGAGGCACGCATGATAACCGTCAATTCAGCTGACGAATATACCAAGCATTATCAAGGTGATGTGCCTCTGATAACCATGTACTCTGCAGAATGGTGCGGCCCCTGTAAACAGATGAAGCCCCATTTCTATGCAGCAGCAGAAGCGGTAAGCGATATTATCTTTTGTGTCATCGATACCGAAGCAAAAGCTTTTTCCAAAATTCTTTCAGACATACGAAGTATCCCCACTACTATCTTGAGCTACAAGGGAAAACAGATTAATCGCACCAGTGGGGGTCTAACGCGTACACAGATCGATGCGTCAATTAATGAGTTGCGCAGTAAGACTCAACAAGAACAGCCCAAGGCAACTCAACCGATAGCTCCTCAAAAAAAGTAGTAAAGTATTGACTGCACTCTCTCAACAAAGCTAGAGTAGTAACAGTCAATGATACACCACAACCCATAAAGGAGAATTCATGTATAAAAGTTTATGTATCGCAGCACTTCTGTTTTTTACAGCAGGACTGTCTGCAAAAGGTCTAGCTCAAGACATAAAAGACGTAGCATCCTATAGAGAGATCGTTAAAAAGCAAGGTCCTAAAGTGATCGTGTTCAGCTCAGTTACCTGCACAGCCTGCGGCTCTCATATGCAAGCTCTTGATGAAGTTGCAAGAAAGTATCCTCAAGTCGGTTTCTATAGTTTTGATGTCTCAGATCTGTCAGATCTTCGCAAAGAATTAGGCATCAAATACTATCCAACAACGCACTTCCTACCAAACGGTAAAAAGATAGACAGAAGTATGGGAGCTGCCGAGCTTGATGAAACAGTATATGAACTGGTACATGGTAAAAAGAAAACTGAAGTTGCACCTGTACAACCAGTAGCGCCAGTAAAACGGAATACTCGCAAACAACCTACGACTGCAGCCGCGTAGAGTAGTTCACTAATCAGCGATAATCAATTAACAAACCCCAGTTTTTACGCTGGGGTTTGTTTTTATTGTTTTCTGCACTAATGGCTCGTCGTATGAAACCTTTTATCCCATTGAAGCCAATAAGAGGGCAACAACGGACATCAACTTAATAAGAATATTAAGTGATGGTCCAGACGTATCTTTAAAGGGGTCCCCTACCGTGTCGCCAACAACGGCAGCTTTATGAGCATCAGAGCCCTTGCCACCCAAGTGACCGGCCTCAATATATTTCTTAGCATTATCCCAGGCACCACCACCGTTTGCCATCATAAGCGCAAGCAATACACCAACGACCGTTGCTCCGACAAGGACGCCACCCAAACCATATTTACCAAGGGCACTATGGTACACCACAATGGGCACAGCTACAGCAAGGAATCCTGGAAGAATCATTTCATGAAGTGCTGCTTTGGTACTGATGGCAACACAGCGTGCATAGTCTGCCTCAGCTTTTCCTTCCATAAGTCCCGGTATCTCCCTAAATTGGCGTCGCACCTCTAAGACCATCAAAAGAGCAGCATCTCCAACAGAGCGCATGGTAAGTGACGATATTACGAAAGGTAATACCGATCCAATAAAGATACCTACCAATACTTCGACCTGTAACAAATCAAGTGTTGCTAACTCCGCCTGTTCACAATATGCTGCAAACATACCGAGCGCTGCTAAAAGAGCCGATCCTATAGCAAAGCCTTTTCCTATGGCAGCAGTGGTATTGCCGAGTGCATCAAGCTTATCAGTAATTTTGCGCACAGATGGTCCAAAGCCTGCCATTTCACTGATGCCACCACTATTATCTGCAATAGGCCCATACCCATCAACCGTCATGGTGATACCTACCGTTGCTAACATAGAAACTGCAGCAATAGACACTCCAAATCCGAATCCTCCAAATACGTAGGCACCCCAAACACCGAAGGCTAGAATAACGACGGGTAACGCTACTGATTCCATACCTACAGAGAGGCCATAGATAATATTTGTTGCCGCTCCAGAGCGAGAACTTTCTGCTAGCTTTATAACCGGAGTACCGGCGGTATAATATTCGGTAATAAGACCTATCGCTATTCCAGCGACACAGCCTATGATCACTGACCAGATAAGATCGCCAGACTCAAAAAAGCCACCGATCCCCATATATCTCATATAGATAAAAGCAAAAACCGCGAATGAGACGATTGCTATATTCGTTGCATTACGAAGCATAGCCGCTGGAGACGCCCTTAAGATAGTATTAGCAAGCAGGCCAAGAAACGAACCTGCTAGGCCAAGAACTGAAAGCACTACCGGCAAGGTAATATAGAGCTCTGTATGCACTTTTTTTGTGGTGGCTAACGCAATAGCGCCAATCATAGCGCCCACATATGATTCAAAAATATCTGCTCCCATGCCTGCAGTATCGCCGACACAGTCACCTACGTTATCTGCAATCACCGCCGGATTACGTGGATCATCTTCAGGGATCCCCGCCTCAAGTTTACCTACAAGATCTGCACCCACATCTGCTGATTTTGTGTAAATGCCGCCACCTACACGTGCAAAGAAGGCAACGAGTGACGCTCCAAAACCGAAGCTCGATAAATACATCACGAAATCTGGGGTTTCTTGAAGAAAGTAAAGCAGTAAGCCCAATCCAAGAATACCAAAACTTGCAACGGCAAAGCCCATAACGCCGCCACCAAGGAAGGCTATGAGAAATGCAGCGTGCTCACCCTTATCTTTTGCAGCTATAGCAGTCCGCACATTAGCTTTGGTAGCTGCGTCCATACCTATAAGACCACAGGTCAGAGAAAAAACTGAACCTGCTAAAAAGCAGAAAGCTGAATAGATACCTCCAAAATAACCGAGCAGCATAATAACTGGAACGACCACAAAGGCGATCACCCGATATTCTTCTCTCAAAAAGGTCATAGCGCCGAGCCTAATGGCGTTCGCTATCTTAGCAGCACGCTCATCGGTAACTTTTTGCTTAGATATTTGTTGCATCAAAAAGACAATCAATGCAAATCCAGCTGCAGCAGCACCCAGTGTTGTCACTAACAAATAAGAGACTATCATATGCGCTCATCTCCATGCTAAAAAAAATTAAAATAAAATTACCAAACTAGTATCTCATCCTTTTTTCAAGAGCGCAAGGTGCGCAAAATACCCACTTCGCTAAAAGGAATCTTTGTATCTTTAATATGCTGATATTCAACAGGGCCCTTACCAAGAAGTACCAGCAGGCTCCCTGGTTGCGTATGGGTATAGGCTTTTCGAATCGCACTCTCACGATCAAGATCTACAAGCACCTTATGCCGCTCATCCTGAGGAATACCTTCCAAGATTGCTTTCACAATATCTTCTGCCTCCTCTGAGCGTGGATTATCGGTCGTTAAAATAATCTCATCAGCATACTGGGCTGCTACGGCACCCATTAAAGGTCTTTTCAGAGCATCACGGTCACCCCCTGCACCAAAGATTGCTATTAGATGCGAGCTTAACGGGCGCACTGCAGAAAAAAAAGCTTCAAATGATGAGGGAGTATGCGCATTGTCGATGACGGCGACTGCGCCATTAGGCAACGCATACCTGCATATTCTGCCGGGCACTCCTTGAAAAAGATCGAGTGCCTTTTGAATCACCTCGTGCTGTATATCATAGCGTTGAGCAACTGCTACCGATGCTAACAGATTATAGGCACTAAATTCACCAAGTAACGCCGCACATGAAAGCTTAAAGGTCCCTTCTGGAGTCTCAAGGTTCATGCAAAGCCCTGCAAGGTTACTTGCAAGAAGCCTTCCGTTATAAGAACCATGTCCCTGCATACTGATAGTTTCTTTCGCTATCATAGCAGGTACATTCTTTTTTACCCGTTCATCATCAGCGTTTACGACAACCAATCCACTTGATTGTACGTGCTCATAGAGCTTACACTTTGCAGCAAAATAGTGATCGATACTCTCATAAAATTCTGAATGTTCTAAGCTAAAGTTCGTAAAAATCGCCGCATCAAAGAGCACATCATCAAGGCGATGAACACTGAGTGCCTGAGCAGCTGCCTCCATAACCACAAACTCAACGCCCTTCTTGTTACACTCTGCAAAAAAGGCATGTAAATAATCTGGCTGCGGAGTAGTAAGCGGTGCTTCATATTCTTGATCAAGGATCGAATATTTAACGGTACCAAGAAGAGCGGTCTTATATCCTGCAGTCTTCAGGATGTGCTCGAGTAAGAAGGCGGTCGTTGTCTTACCTTTCGTACCAGTAATACCGATTATCTTGAGACTATGTGCAGGATACCCATTTGCTTCTGCAGCCAACGCGCTGAGCGCCTTCCTTGCTGAAGGAACTCGCATGAGCTGTGCATTATGCTGGATAATAGCTTGAGTGATTACTACAGGAAGTTCGGTGCCTTCTTCGACGACAATTTTGGTCGCTCCCTTCATGAGAGCATCAAGAATATAGGAGCTTCCTTCTTCTTTAAACCCTTTGATGGCAACGAAGGTACTTCCCAGACCCACATGATCCGTATGGCTGGTGACAAGAAAATGTTTCGGCACTAGTTTCATGTCGTTCATCGTTACAAAAATGTTCCTTCTCTACCACCCAGTAAGCATGCTTACAGATCTACCGCAACCAATGCTTCATGAGAAAGTAGGAACTGTATTATACCTCTATATCGGGCTCTTCTTGAAATTCATGGGCAAATACCAGCACTTGTAAAATACGCTTTGGCGTAGCCTGTTGAATCTTAAAGTGAAAGTTCTTATATTCAAGCCGATCACCCGACTGGGGAACTCGCTCAAGCTGTTCGATCATGAACCCACCAAGAGTAAGCGCATCCTCAGCTTCAAATTCAATTCCCAAGAGTTCACCCAACTGTTCAAGCTCGATGCTCGCATCGATCAGATAGCCGCCAGATTTGAGTAAGGTAACCTTATCAGGTACTGCTTCGTACTCATCACTAATCTCACCAACGATCTCTTCAATGACATCTTCAAGGGTTACAAGGCCGGTAATGCCACCAAACTCATTGAGTACCATCGCAATATGCATTCTTTGCTCCCTAAAGTCCTGCATGGCTCGAAGCACTTTTGCACTTTCAGGGAAAAAGATAATAGGACGCACAATCTCTTTTAGTGGACGATCTTCTCCTTTTGAGAGCAATAGGAAAAAATCTTTTTGATGAAGCATACCAATAATATTGTCAGCGGTATCTTCATACACGGGAAGTCTTGTATATTGATACTTTGAAAAGAGCTCCAGAGCTTCTTTTTGTGGACTCGCTACATTTACCGTAATGATCGAGGTCGCGGGGACCATCACATCCTTAATAGGAGTCGTACCCAGCTCGAAGATACTCTTCAGCATCGCTATCTTATGGCGCTCCATGAGGCCTTTCTCATTAATATAGCTCAGCAAGAATTGAATCTCTTTCTCAGATCCGATCGCATCAGCCGTATCTTTAACACTACTGCCTGCAATCCAATGAGTGACCGAATCGGCGATCATCGACAAAAAACTTACCGGATACTGAAAAACCCAATAGATAACGTTGGTAATCCATAAAGTAGAATGAAAAAGTCTTTCTCCATGGATTGCGGCAATATTTTTGGGGATAAGATCGGTAAGTAAAATCGTGGTTGAGGTAACAAGTATACCAATCACAAACCCTAATCGCTCAGAAATATTAAGAGCTTTACTGATCGAAGCCATAACTTCATTACTAAAGACAGCGGCAAGAACGTTTGATAAATTGTAAGCAATTAAGACCCCAATCAAAATTCGATTCGGGCTATGTTCAAATACATGAAACAGTCCCCTGTATTTACTCGTACCCTGAGCAATCTCCTTTAATTTGAAGAGGCGAATAGCAGTTATTGATGTTTCGATAAACGAAAAAAGTGCACAACACGCAAGTGACAATATAAAAAAGAGTAGATTTGTTTGAAAAAAGCCATCAAGGGGAGGTTCCATCAGCTTTTCCATCCTTTTTGTTGAAGGTTACACGGTTTGCTCATACTATCCTAATCATATTCCCAGTTTTTTCTACAGCCTGCAGACACCTTCCTAAAAGGTCTCCTGAGGCTCCTCATGGAGAATGATCACGCATCCTCTCAAGGCATTAAACTTCCTAACGTACCTATCGAGCCGGGCACCTTTGCATAGGTTGAACTTTGAAGATCTTTTCATCAAAGTTCGTTATATAGCTGCCTCCTAAGTATGTATCGACATACTCTAGAGCGCATCTTGTCCTACTAATGAATGCATCAGCATTTACAGTTTCAATGAATTCAAAAAATATCGCTGCTTCGATGTCTTTAAGTATATTTTTAATCTTTTTTCACGTCAATATTCTCTCATTCTACTAAGGGGCGAGAGAGCTCTAACGTATGGTATGAAGAAGCCTACCTCCACTGGCTCACTAGCCTTCCTTGACATTTTTGAGAAGATTCCGTACTCTTATTACCATAAGAAAGAATTGTAATAATAATGGAGAATAATCATGACAAGCTTAAATGTATCTAAGGCCCTACTCCCGCTGCTTGCATTCGCATGCTTTAACAGCCAAGCAATGGATCTGACAAAACCAAGCGAAACATATCTCCCGTTAGACGGCTCCAGTTTAGTACAAGATGATTGGAAGACAACTGGACTTGCTGTGGTAGGAGCTGGTGCTGGGCTTACTCTTCTTTGGTATTGCGGGAAAACACTCAACACCTATTTTGAAACGTATGTACACAAACCTCATCTTGAGATGGTAGCAGATCTCGAGGCTATGCCACAAGAACCTTGCTTTGAGATGGTGGTGCAGAAATCTGATCAACTGACAGGCAAAACCACCAGCAAGCTTAGGGTTGATGACGCAACGAGGTACCGATTAGATCTTACTGTCCAGAATAATGCGAGGATAAAAGAATCCATTACAAGCGGCAATGCCTATGCCAAGTTTAGAAATCTCCTTCTTTGGGGCCCCGATGGATCTGCCAAGCGCATGACCGCCCAAGAATTGGCGCGACTTGTTCACCTGGATTACTACGAAATATCCATCTCATTGCTTCAAAACATCAAGAAAGCCGATATTTCCGATGTCATACGTGTATTCTTCGACCAGAAATTTCCAAAGTCTTCAGGTCCTGCCCTTATCTATATTGGTGATGCAGAGTTGCTTTTCACTCCTCTGTCTGAAATCGATGATACTCATTCGGTCCTGATTCGAAATGCTCTGACAGAAATCTTCAAGTCTCGCAAATCACAGCTCTTAGTTGTCTTTGGCTCAACAAAATCACCTGCATTTACTGACGATACTGGATTACTCCTAGATGAAATGATCGGGATACCTACATCTAAGTAGGTTGGCAATCCTTAGATCTCTTGAAAATAATCTCATTACAAGAGCTCTACGCAGAGAATCTCATATTCGATGGGAAATCGTTGTTTGACTATTCCCTGACACAATGTGCTTTAAGCCATCTGCTAAATTATACGGCGTTGAGTTCGTGAGCTTTTTTTAGCAAGACATCTAATGAGACCCCGAGTTCTTGCTTACCATCAGCATAGCGAATACTAACTGTACCTGCTTCAACCTCTTTATTGCCCACCACAAGCATCCAAGGGATCTTAGCCAGCTGGGCCGATTTAACTTTGGAGGTAATTTTATCGGAACTCAGATCAACCTCAACACGCATTCCTTCTTTCTTAAGTCGCGCATACAGATCTTGTGCATAGGCATCTTGTCCTTCAGTGATCGTTAAGATCCTGATTTGCACCGGTGCAAGCCAGAAAGGCAAATGCCCTTTATAATGCTCAAGAAGAATAGCAAAGAATCGTTCAAGTGATCCATAAATAGCCTGATGAATAATGACCGGTCGTTCTTGCTTTCCTTCAGCTGATACGTACGTCAGATCAAAATTCTGAGCTTGGAAGAAGTCAACTTGTACAGTACCCGTCTGCCACGCCCTTCCCATAGCATCTTTAATAACAATCTCAATCTTAGGCCCATAGAATGCCCCTTCTCCTTCTTGAATGGCAAAGGGCTGACCAAATTTTGTGAGAGCATCCTCAAGAGCTTTAGTAGCCAGCTTCCATTCAGCATCAGAGCCCATAGACTTTGCAGGGCGCGTCGATACCGCTAAGTTAATCGAGGTAAAGTCACACTTCTTAAGAACCCTAAAAGCTATCTCAAGAATCTTAAGAATCTCCTGTTCTACCTGCTCAAGCGTACAAAAGATATGCGTATCATCAATAGTAAATGCACGCACCCGCAGAAGACCATGAAGTACTCCAGACAGTTCAAACCGATGTACATGGCCAAATTCTGCAAGCTTTAACGGCAATTCACGATAGGATCGCGGATGGTGTCCAAAGATAAGAAACGCGCCTGGACAGTTCATCGGCTTAATCGCATACTGCGTGCCATCAATCTCTGAAAAATACATATTTTCTTTATAATGATGATAGTGGCCTGAGCGCCTCCAGAGGTCAGCATTTAATACTGTCGGAGTCGCAATCTCTTTATAATCATATTCCTTATGCAGTTGCCTCATATAGGCCATTAGGGTCATAATAATCTGCTGGCCCTTAGGATGAAAAAAAGGAAACCCCGCTGCATCATCATGCAATGAAAAGTAATCGAGCTGTTTTCCAAGACGTCTATGATCATACTGCAATAAATCTTCTTGATGTTTCTCAAAGGCACTCAGCTCTTCAGCCGTGAAAAATGCCGTACCATGAATACGTTGTAAAGCCTGTTTACTCTTATCTGCTCTCCAGTATGATCCTGATAAACCTAAGAGCTTGAAATGTTTAATTTCACCAGTCGAAGTAACGTGTCCTCCGCGGCACAGATCTTTAAAATCACCTTGCTCAGATAGGCCAACCATATCGGATGGTATTTCATCGATCATTTCAAGCTTAAAAGGATTATTCTTAAACAAGGCTCGCGCTTCATCCTTAGATATGTCTCTATGCTTTAAAGGATAATTTTTCTTTGAGAGTTCATGCATGCGCTCTTCAATAGCATGGAGATCTTCCTCTTTGAGATTTCTAGGAGGAAGAAAGTCATAAAAGAACCCCTCTTCAGTCGCAGGCCCAATCGTTAGCAGGGTACCCGGATAAAGTTCTAAAATAGCCTGTGCAGCTAAATGAGCTGCTGAATGTCGTAAAATGCTAAGATCGTTCTGTGCCATTGTTCTATCCTCGTAAGTATGCGCTCAGTGTACTTGATAGAGGGAAAATCGTCAAAGAGAGTTCTTGAGGTGCATGATAGTTGATAAATGAATGTCTATTTGACCAAGAACATATGAAATCTCTCACCTGGGATAGCGGGCATACTTCATACAATCTCCGCTCACCAATCTGACAAGGACCCAGCAAGTAGAATGACCTAGTCACAGTCACCCAAAACCCCGTTCTATACTATAGTATCGCCACATTTGAGGAGCTCTTGATCCTGGATTTTTAAAGTAGTTGAAAAAAAATATCTCAAAACTCTTCCCTTTCGTAACTTACTTAGTGTATGCTACACTATGACCAGTGGTAAACCAATGAGATAGAAGACTATGAGCAAGATTATGGCTTTGGACTTGGGAGATGCCTGGATAGGCATTGCGGTAACCGACATAACCGGTACGTTTGCACGTCCTGTGACGACGGTAGCTACTAAGGACATTAACTCAGTTCTTGCTAAATTAGTTAGTGATGAAAAGATTAAAACGGTCATCGTTGGATATCCACGTACCATGAAGGGAGGAGAAAGCGACCAAACAAGAAAAATTATCGCCCAGAAGGAACGTCTCGCTCAAACATTTCCCGAACAAGAATTTATCTTATGGGATGAACGCTTAAGTAGTCAGCGAGCTCAAGCGCTCGCTCCGAAAAAGAAATCACCCGAAGAAAAACTTAAAGAGCATGCACGAGCTGCAGCCTTTATTCTTGATTCATATACTACTTTTTTACGAGCAAGAAAAGACCAAGAAGCGAAAGAAGTTGACAAGTTATAATTATATGAGATAGACTAGTAGGAATATATCTTATTCACTAAGCTACTTTTTTTGAAGGGAGAAAAGAAGCATGAAGTGTACAAAGTGTTCAGGACTGATGGTTTTGCAGTCCTTCTTTGACCATTTTCTTAATTTCGAAGGCTGGAAATGCCTAAATTGTGGTAAAGTCATCGCTAAGAAAGAGAAAGCATTAGAATTTGATGCTTTCGGCACTTTCTATCAACAACAAAAAGCTAGTAATAGGAGCTAACTAAAAAGGTATGGCCTTATTTCTAACCGTACATGCCCGTTACCATGATGTACAGTGGGGACTGTTTAATGGCAGTCAACGAATCGTCAGTACGGCCAATGAGAGTAAAAAAATTAGCAAGCACTTTATCGAAACTCTCGATAGAATGCTTAAAAAAAGCAATCTTTCATTGTCTGACCTGTCATTCATAGCTGTACATCAAGGCCCGGCGCCATTCACAACTCTCCGCGTTTGTTTATCGACCGTCAATGGTATCAGCTACGCTTCTGGATTACCACTTGTAGGGGTAAACGGCCTTGAAGCACTACTTGATGAGCAGATAGTACCAGGTGACCAGCGTATTACCGTAGCTCTTTTAAACGCATTTTCTCATGATGTTTACTATGCTCTGTATGATCCTAAGAGCTGCATTCGCTCATTAGGCTATGCTCATGCAGAAAAATTTCTCATGCTTCTTAAGGAGCAATATCAAGAACCTCTTACGTTCCTTGGCAATGCCTGTCCTCTTTATGAAAAATCTATAGAATCATTGTTTGGTCCACAAGCACTCCTGAAATCGGTCGATATGGTATCTCTTGAACAAATAGCTCAATCTGCTCTTGCAAAATGGGAAAATCAGGAGATTAGCAATCAGATTATGCCGATCTATTTGAAAGACTATTCAGCACCACCCTTGAATCCCCAAATTATCGGCCCACACTAGTTGGTAGGTATTTTCATAAGCGATAGCATCAAAGGCGTGCATCTCCCATCTGCTATACATAAGCCAGCACAGAAATAATCACAGAAATAATCACAGAAATAATATTTTCTCTACTGCGCCATAGTTCATATTGTATTCCGTTAAGCGTTATCAGACTACTTCGGAAACAGAACTTTCATCGGAGGGTTTATAATCAAATTCAATTAAATAGTATTGCAATTCTCGCTGTAGTTCATCTAGGATGATAATAACTGGGTAATGAGCTCAATAACAAAAACCTACTAAAGGGGGAAAATCATATGAAGTTGGTATCTATTTCTAAAATACTTGGGTTAATCATAACCCTTACTTTGCTCGCACCTGCATTAGCAAAATCGGACAACCATCATAATGATGAAGTCGTAAAGTTTGTCAAAGGTGGCGCTCCAGCAGGGGGTGATGGTTCTAGGAAACATCCCTACAATTTGCTGCAAACTGCGCAAGCTGATGCCTCCTGGGACATTCTTGTTGTGCTCTCTTCATCAGTTGCACTGACCGATGGTATCATCCTATCAGGACGAAATCTTATTGGCGAAGAAAATCCTACCTGTTTAACCCTATCTGCGAAGCAACCGACACTTTCAACTCATGGAGTTACCGTCGTAGGTAATGCTATTATAGAAAACATCTCTTTTCAAAATATGACCGGTTCTGCTATTAATTTTGATCAAGCGGGAAACCTTACGGTCAAAAATGTCCGCATTAACAACTTTAATACAGCAAAAAGCACCAGCTCCTCTGCATCAGGAATAACGGCTACCAGCATAAATCCAGGCAAAACGCGTCTTGAGCATGTAATTATAAGTAACAGCAATAGCACCTCAACACCTGGGGTCTATGAACTAGCCCATGCAAATCGAGAACTAGATGTAGAAGAATGCGAGCTTTTTGCACTGAGCAGTACCGGCATCCATGCTGAGCCAGTAGGAAGTTCTATACGCTACTCATTATCAGTTGTTGATTGTTATCTTCACGATTTTATTGGCTCTCCACTTGGCATCCTATGCTTTCCTGATCAAGCTAAACAAACTGCTTGTGTGAAAAATTCAGTATTTAAGAATATTGGAGCTAGTACTACTATTTCATGCCAGCCATCGAACACAGCATCACTTATACTAAAAGTTGATACGTGCAGATTTGAGGAAACCAAAGCAAACACTGGCACTGCAATACAAATTGAGAGTGTAAATTCCTTAAGTGAGCTGAGTATAGAAAACTCAACATGCACAAACATGGCAATTTTCTTTAGTGCAATACTACGAGATACCAGCAGCCAACCTTCAAGCGTCCAAAAAAATATGCTCTGCGGCAATAACGTTTCAGCTGCTACTTTCTACCAAACCTCCAATGCATCCTCATCCTCTGGCAATTCCGGGGTAGAAATAGCCCAGATACAAGAGAATATCTTTACTGGAATGACTGGTGTACTCATAACGTTAACCCTGAAAGAATACCTGCTACTTGACATTACTGCAGAACATAATTGTTTCACAGGCACTGGTACAGGGAGTTTTGGTTTTCATACCACCTCAAACTTCAATGTCGGTAACGCAGTCATTAAGGCTCACTGTAACTCGATTTCTAATTTCGCGACAGATATTAACGATGCTGGAAGCAATGTCAACTACCTTGTGAGCAGAAACTTTTGGGGACAGCCTACTACTTCTTGCTCAAGCTCAACGCCATGCCCAGGCACATACCAAATCTGTCAAAATAATTTGTGCCTTGGACCAACGACTTCTCTTGGTACCTCGGGTCACACATTCACCGGATTTGTAGATGCGAATGATCCACTTGCACAATCTATCAAATGTCCCAACGGTTGCTGCTAATCTAGGGATCCACGGGATTTAAGCCGTAGAGCGAAGCATTTCGAATTCATTAGTAAGCGAGAACCTACTCTAAATATAGTTTCTCGCTTACTCGATACGCTACTAGATTGCTACCTTATTCAATCTTTCAGCCAGCTGCGTTATGAACTGGGAATTCTATTTTATGAGCACCGTTCACCAAAAATCTGTTTTCTTCCTGCATTAATTCTTCACTAAGCATTGAAATTGCACTTTTCTTTAGAGTATGATGAAAGTAATTGGGCAAAGGGCCCAAAACAAAAACCGACTAAAGGTGAGAAATGATATGAAGTTGGTATCTATTTCTAAAACACTTGGGTTAGTCATAACCCTTACTTTGCTGGCATCTGCATTAGCAAAATCTGACAAACATCATGACAAACATACTAAAGATGAAGTCGTAAAGTTTGTCCAAGGTGGCGCTCCAGCAGGGGGTAATGGTTCTAGAAAACATCCCTACAATTCGCTGCAAACTGCACAAACGGATGCCTCCTGGAACGTTCTTGTTGTGCTTTCCTCAGCTGTAGCACTGACCGATGGTATCATCCTATCAAACCGCAATCTTATAGGCGAAGAAAATCCTACCTGTATAACTCTATCCGCAACGCAACCTACACTTTCAACCCTTGGAGTTACCGTCATAGGTAATGCGACTATTGAAAACATATATTTCCTAAATTCTACCACGAGCGCTATCAATTATGATCAAGCAGAAAACCTTAGGGTCAAAAATGTCCTCATCTCAGGCTCTAACTCAGGAAATGCGGGATCCGTGATTGGATCAGCAATAACTGGCACCTGTCCTAATTCAGGCAACACTCTTCTTGAGCATGTTATTATTCGCAATAATAACAATGCTACCCCTTCACTCGCCGGTGTCCGTAACAGCCCTACAAGTGGAGCTCAACGCAAACTACTAGCATGCGATTGTGAGTTTAATGGATTAACTAATATTGGAATATTAACTCGGCCTACAGGGACTAACACCACATCTTCAGTTGTTGTTAAAGATTGTTATTTTCATGATTATATTACGCTACAAGGTGTTGGTATCCAATGTAGAACCATGCAGGGCGCTACCGAAACTATCTCGGTAAAAGATTCAACTTTTTCAAATATTGTGGGTAATGTCTTTGGCGGCTTTCATATGTTCCTCAATCCAACAGCATCACCAGACTTGAAAGTTCACGTCGAAAAATGCTCATTTCAAGAAACCACTCCAAATTTCAGCCTACAAAATGTTGCCGTATTTATAAAAAATGAGGGTTCATCCGTTGAAACGATAACAGAAAACTCAGTCGCCACTAACTTAACTTATTTTTACGATTCACAAATAGTGGATGCAGCTAATACTACGAGCATTATACACAACAAGCTCTGCGGCAACACGGTTACTGGACAAATATTCTACAGAGCTGAGAACGTAAGTACCCCTCCTCAAGGAAGTCCTCTTCCGGTAGAAATAACGGACATTACGAGAAATACCTTTAATGGTGCAGAAGCGATCCAAATTACTACAACAGAGCCCTATGCTCTACTTGAGATAATCTCTGAACATAATTGTTTCACGGGTACGGGTATGGGGAGTATTGGTTTTCATACGACCTCAAACTTCAATATTGGTAATGCAGTCATCATTAAGGCTCACTGTAACTCGATTTCTAATTTCGCGACAGATATTAACGATGCTGGAAGCAATGTCAACTACCTTGTGAGCAGAAACTTTTGGGGACAGCCTACTACTTCTTGCTCAAGCTCAACGCCATG
>JABDCP010000015.1:0-1204 GCA_013288045.1 Candidatus Babelota bacterium | reverse complement strand
ACAGATATTAACGATGCTGGAAGCAATGTCAACTACCTTGTGAGCAGAAACTTTTGGGGACAGCCTACTACTTCTTGCTCAAGCTCAACGCCATGTCCAGGCACATACCAAATCTGTCAAAATGGTATGTGTCTTGGGCCAACGACTTCTCTTGGTACCACGGGTCACCCATTCACCGGCTACGTAGATGCGAGTGATCCACTTGCGCAATCTATCAAATGTCCCAAAGGTTGCTGCTAATCTAGGGATCCATGGATTTAGGCTATAGAGTGAAGCATTACAAATTCATTAGTAAGCGAGATCCTACTCTAATGTAGTTTCTCGCTTACTCGATACGCTACTAGATTCCTACCCTATTCAATCTTTCAGCCAGCAACGTTATGAACTGGAAACCCTATTTTATGAGCACCGTTCACCAAAAATCTGTTTTCTTCCTGCATTAATTCACTAAGTATTGAAATTGCTCTTTTCTTTAGAGTATGATGAAAGTAATTGGGTAAAGGGCCCAAAAGCAAAAACCTACTAAAGGGGAGAAATCATATGAAATTTGTATCTATTTCTAAAACACTTGGGTTAGTGATAACCCTTACTGTGCTGGCACCTGCATTAGCAAAATCGGACAAGCATCATGACAAACATAAAGATGAAGTCGTAAAATTTGTCCAAGGTGGCGCTCCAGCAGGGGGTAATGGTTCTAGAAAACATCCCTACAATTTGCTACAAACTGCACAAGCGGATGCCTCCTGGAACGTTCTTGTTGTGCTTTCCTCAGCTGTAGCACTGACTGATGGTATCACCCTATCAAACCGCAGTCTTATAGGCGAAGAAAATCCTACCTGCATAACCCTATCCGCGACGCAACCTACACTTTCAACCCTTGGAGTTACCGCCATTGGTAATGTGACTATTGAAAACATATATTTCCTAAATTCTACCACTACCGCTATCAATTATGATCAAGCAGAGAACCTTACGGTCAAGGATGTCCTCATCTCAGGCTTTAACGCAGGTGGAGATCAGTCTTCAGCAATAACTGGCACCTGTCCTAACTCAGGTACTACACTTCTTGAACACGTTATTATTCGCAATAATTTCAATCCACAAAATAAAAATAACATCGCTGGCGTCTTCAATACCCCTACAAGTGGTGCGCGACGCAAACTACTAGCATGCAACTGCGAGTTTAATGGACTCACTAATCTTG
>JABDCP010000014.1 GCA_013288045.1 Candidatus Babelota bacterium | reverse complement strand
AAAAAAGCTAACCCAATCAAAGGAATGCAGATATCTGCGATCAATGAGCCACATAGCCTGTACGTTGTAGTAGTGGTAGGTGAAGAATATGGTCGGGGCGGCCAGACTCGAACTGACAACCCCTCGCTCCCAAAGCGAGTGCGCTACCAATTGCGCTACGCCCCGACATGTGATCCTTAGTCTATACTAAAATTGAGAAGGTACTCAATCTTTTTTAGTATGATGTCAAAAAAAAAGCTTGGGGTGAATGGTGGGACTTGAACCCACGGCCACCAGAGCCACAATCTGGTGCTCTACCAACTGAGCTACATTCACCATGCATTATTCAAGTATACGCAAGATCTAAAAAACAATCAAAAAAAGGTCAATTCAGTTATAAAATAATACCTTTAAGGATTTAATTTTTTATAGTATACTGTATGGTTGGTGACTAGGATACACAAAGATATCCTCTATTTTGAGAAGAATCAAGCACATGACAAAGAAAACAAATCATTGGATCAAGGTTGTAGGTGCTCGGGAACACAATCTTAAGAATATTTCGATCGATATTCCTAAAGACTCATTAACGGTGATTACCGGGCCTTCAGGGTCAGGGAAAAGCTCTCTAGCACTTGATATCCTCTATACTGAAGGCAAAAGAAGATACATAGAATCATTATCTTCCTATGCACGACAGTTTCTTGGATTGCCAAAGAAGCCTGATGTTGATCGTATCGATGGACTTTGCCCTGCGATAGCTATAGATCAGAAGACGGTGGGTCACAACCCCCGTTCAACGGTAGGGACTATTACAGAGATTTATGATTATTTGCGCGTGCTCTTTGCGCGCATTGGCTTCCTCGCATGCCCTGACTGCCAGATTCCCATAGCAGCAACCCAACCTGATAAAATAGCCGATTTATTGCATAAGCAGTTTAAAGGACAGACCGTACTCATCGCGGCTCCTATAGCTATGTATAAGAAGGGTGAGTTTGTTAATGAGCTTGATAAGCTATTCACTGCAGGGTATTACCGCTTTATTATTGACGGTAAGCAGTACCATTTTAAGCGGCTTGAAGATATCTATATGTTAAAGCTCAAAAAAAGTGAGCGACATACGATCGATCTGCTCTTGGATTCGGTTGATGTAGCTACTGAAGATATTTCTCGGTTACAGGAATCTATTGAGCGAGCATTCTCCCTTGCTGGAGGGATGTGTAAGGTGATAGTTGGGGAGGAAGAGCATATGTATGCAGCAGCACGCATGTGTTTGCGCTGTGCATATTCATTTCCCGAGCTTGAGCCTCGCCTTTTTTCTTTCAATTCCCCTATAGGGGCCTGTAAGCGATGCCATGGCCTTGGTAGTTTCTATGAAAGTTATGAGCATGAGGATGAAGAGGGTGAATCGTATAAACATGTAGTTTGCTCAAGCTGTGAAGGTAGGCGGTTACATAAGGCGGCATTGGCCGTTAAAGTCGGTGGAAAGAACATCTATGAGCTGGGAGAGCTTTCTGTCAGAGATCTTCTAGAGTTCTTTGCCAAGCTTGAGCTTGATGAAGAGCAAACGATCCTTTCAGAAAGGCTTAATCAAGAAATATCCTCTCGATTGACCTTTTTATGCGATGTAGGACTTGAGTATCTGTCGTTAAATCGGACGTCAAGAACGTTATCAGGTGGAGAAGGACAGCGTATTCGGTTGGCTACCCAAATAGGATCAGCCTTAAGTGGCGTACTTTATATTTTGGATGAGCCAAGTGTTGGACTGCATCAGCGTGATAATGATCGCCTTATTAAGACGCTCCATAAGTTACGAGATTTGGGGAATACGATTTTAGTGGTTGAGCATGATACCGATACGATGATGAGCTCAGATTATATTATAGATATGGGCCCTGCAGCAGGAATCTTTGGTGGATCGGTGGTTGCTGTAGGAACTCCACAAGAGATAGCAGCAAATCCTCTTTCATTAACCGGTGATTATTTAAGTGGCCGACGTGGTATACATGCCGCGAAAACAGTGCGTGAACCCAAAGGATATTTAGTGCTGAGTGATGTTTCGACCCATAACTTGAAACATATAACCGTTAAGTTCCCCCTCGGAGTACTATGCGGGATCTCAGGGGTTTCGGGTTCTGGTAAGAGTACGCTTATTATGGAAGAGCTGGTACCAGCTGTAGCTCGCTCATTGACGCGTTCTTCAACTGCAGTTCCTGAATGGATGAAGGAGATGTTTGCAGGAAAAAATAAACTTGAAGGTGTCGAAGCTCTTGAAAATTTGGTAGTTATCGACCAAGCTCCTATCGGACGTAGCTCCCGGTCAACGCCAGCAACGTACCTTGGACTATTTGATGAGGTGAGGTCATTGTTTGCTTCACTCCCTGAAAGTACTATTCGTGGGTATAAAGTAGGCAGATTTAGTTTTAACGTCCCTGAAGGGCGCTGTTCCCACTGTAAAGGGGATGGTATTGTGACCGTCTCTATGCACTTTTTAGCTGACGTTACCTTGACGTGTAGCGTCTGTAAGGGTACACGGTATAATTCCCAAACCCGAGAAATTCTTTTTAAAGGAAAAAACATAGCGGAAGTCCTTTCAATGACTGCGGGTGAAGCGGTTGAGTTCTTCCAAGCCCATAAGCGGCTTCATAAGAAGTTACAGCTTCTGTGCGAGGTTGGTCTTGATTATCTTCAGCTAGGACAATCTTCAACAACATTGTCAGGAGGAGAGGCACAGCGCATTAAACTGGCAAGTGAGCTTGCTAAAAGGGGTACAAAGACCCTCTATGTGCTTGATGAGCCAACAACAGGGCTTCATGCAAGTGATATTGAGAAATTACTGAAAGTACTGCAGAATCTTGTTGATAAGGGAAACTCTCTCCTTGTAATAGAACACAATCTTGATGTTCTTAAAACGGTTGACTATATCATAGATATGGGTCCAGAGGGTGGTGATAAAGGCGGTCTAGTGGTCGCAGAAGGCGCACCATTGGATATTGCTCAGAATCCAAAAAGTCATACGGGTAGATATTTAAAGAAGATTCTTGAAAGATGATGGCAGGGAGCCATTTGCGTCATTGAGTCTCTTTGAGTAGACTATAAAAATAGATAAGGCATTTTAGAAGGAATGTCTCGTGAATCGTATTTAATCAAGGAATATATACTATGAAAAAAATTATACTGTGTGTGTTTTTAGGTATAGGGGCTTTCTGTAGCGCGTCTCAGAAAGAAGAATTTAATCTGCTTGCTGTACCTCAGCTTAAATCTGAAAATGTGGTTGCTTTTAAGGAGTCCCTGGCAAGTAAAATGAGCAGGGTACGTATGACGAAGTACGTGGTCTATGGAGCATTGGCATTTGGGACTTTTGAGATGATTCGACGATCATTTTTTTCAGAAGATACGAGTCCCGTTACTCAAAAAGATCATGCTGAGCTTGCTAAAAAAGTTGGTGATGTAGAGAAGTATAAGGGGCGTATAGATGCCTTAGAAAGAAATGCACATATACCTGGAATCCAAACCCAGTGGCTTCCTTGGATTACCGATAAAGTAAGATCTGCAGGGAAAACAGTCGGTGACTGGCTTCCCTCAATTGTTAAGGCCTATTTGTACTCGCAAGCTGGGTCGGTAGTGCTACGCCATGTACCTCAGATTGATGGGTATATTGCTCTTAACCCAACGATTAATTGGTGTATGCTCAGCGGAACACCGTTCATTGATGCAATCGGGAGTTTTATGGGCTGGTTCCAAGCACTGCAATTAGAGCCGGGCAAGTACCTTGATCCACATAATCCTGAAGCTCCTCTTAAGAATCTAGATAAAAGAAGTCTTGCGATCTCTTGCCATGACTTAGTCTCTGCGATGGAGCAGGTACTTGGATACATGGACTATGTTACCGAAAGCCTTAATCCTAAAGATGAAAAATATCTGATACAGAAGAGCCGTGCTGAAATATGCAGAGAAACGATAGCCACTGAAATGAAGGCCTTCATCGTTATGATGAATGCTTTCTTACAGGAAGAGTCTATAACAGCTGAAATCTTTGATGGTATGATGAGCTTCTGGCATGCTAAGATGTTCTTAATTGTTCAGCAGCTTGAAAACTTTGAGCCTGTGACCATCGCCGCAGGGTTTAAGGAACGAGATGGCAAAGGTAATTTTAATATAATTAAGAAGTACCTTCTTCCTAATTTGGAGAGAAAGCCTGAACCAGAACCAACCGTAGGACCATTGCAACAACTGGGTGGTGATATCATTGGACAGGTTGCCCAGACAGTCTTTTCCTAAATAGAATTACAAAACTCTCCCTTACCTGGTTAACAGGTAAGGGAGAGTTTTCATGTGATGCTCCCTCTAGTGTTAAAAAGTCTTTGCTCCAGTAATAACTCAGCTTCCGAGAGGTTATTCTCTTGCTCCAAAGACCTCGTGTGCAGACTATCTTCATTGTTATGATGTTAAAAGATGCGATTTTTTTGTAGGTGCAGTAGACTGAGTTGGGTAACTTTCTCACCCTTGTGCGGGAGATCCCATGTCTGAAAAGCCGCTCACTCCTTTAATGCAGCAGTATTTTTCCTTGAAGGCTGCCTATCCTGATACTATCTTGCTCTTTCAAGTGGGGGACTTTTATGAGCTCTTTTTTGAAGATGCTCAAGTAGCCGCGTCTATTTTAGGTATTGCACTTACCAAGCGTGGATCTCATGGGGGTGAACCGATACCCTTATGCGGAGTTCCCTTGCACGTTCGCGATCACTATCTGACGAAGTTAGTTAAAGCTGGCTTTAAGGTTGCACTCTGTGACCAACTAGAAGAGCCGCGCCCAGGAAAATTGGTGGAGCGTGGTATTACTGCTGTGCTTACTCCAGGGACGCTTACTGACTCAAAACTGCTCGAAGAAAAGTCAGCGTCCTATTTAGCGGTATTCTATGCGACTGAGAACTCGTGGACCTTTCTTTGTGCTGAGCTTCTGACGGGACAGCTTTTTGTGACCCTTTTTTCTGAATGTACGTTGACCGCTTTAGAGGCTGAGCTTACCCGATTTATGCCCGACGAGATGGTAGTCTTAAAAACAAAAGCTCCGAGTTCCTATGTGACCTTTTTCCAGCGACAGGGCGTGGTGGTCTCTGTGCAGGAAGCTCCTACGACACAGGAGCAATTTGATGCACAGGCATGGGTAGCACAACGACTTGTCGAACCGATATCCTCAGAAAGCTTTCAAGGCGCTATAGAACTTTTATACACCTATTTAAAAAGGACACATGAGCAGGGACTCAATGAACTAAAGCAGCTCTCATTCTACCGACCTGAGGACTATTTACTGATCGATGCAGCAACGCAAAGGAACCTTGAGCTTGTAAAAAACAACCAAGATGGATCTTTAAAGCATACTCTTTTTTCGGTGCTTGATAAGGCGGTAACACCTATGGGTTCGCGCATGCTTAAAAAGTGGATACTTCGCCCATTGATAAACAAAAAGCATATTGAAGAGCGTCAGGATGCTGTTGAGCTATTGGTAAAAGATCATTCATTTAAAACGGCACTCAGAACATCTTGTAAGTCCCTTGGAGATCTTGAGCGCATTATTGGTCGTATTGCTCTTCGACGGGCACATCTTCATGATTATCAAGCACTCTATGCCGCATTAACCATAGTTCCAGCTATTCGACAGCTGTTAGCAACGAAGACTTCAGAAAGTAATGTATCCCTACTCAAATCTTTAACGAGCCAAATTGGTGATTATGCAGGGGTTACGACCTTGTTAGCAGGTTCCATTAATGATGATACGTCAAGTGAGTGGCTTATTAAAAAAGGGTATAATGCTGAGCTTGATCGCTTACGTATGTTAGTTGAGCAGGGAGCTCAGGCAGTAGCAGCCTTTGAACAGCGGGAGCAGGAGCGAACAGGTATAACCTCTTTGAAAGTAAAGTATAATCAGGTACATGGGTACGGTATCGAAGTTACCAAGCCAAATCTTCATCTTGTTCCAAGCGGGTATCTCAGGATCCAGACTCTTGCAAATCGTGAGCGGTTTACTACACAGGAGCTCAAAGATCTTGAGTATAATCTAAAAAGGGCCCGGGCAGATATAGCACAGGTAGAGAAAGATCTGTATGAATCGGTAAAGCAGCAGATTGAGCACCATATTCCTGCATTGAAAAAGGGTGTCTATGCACTTGCCTATGCCGATTGCCTGGAAGCTCTTGCCGAGGTTGCCTATGGAATGAGCTATGTTAAACCCTACATGCTTACTGAGCAAACTATCAGTATTAAAGACGGAAGGCACCCGGTCGTAGAAAGTCGTATACAAGAGCGCTTTATTCCCAACAGTGTCGAATTGACTGATGAGGCTTCTTTATGGATTATTACCGGTCCTAATATGGGAGGTAAGTCGACGTTTCTTAGACAAGTTGCTTTAATCTGTATTATGGCGCAGATAGGATCATTTGTGCCGGCAGCTGAGGCGCATCTTGGTATTGTTGATAGAGTATTTACGCGTATTGGTGCTTCAGATAATGTTGCTGAAGGCAAAAGTACCTTTCTTGTTGAGATGGAAGAAACGGCCCTTATTTGTAAACAGGCTACTCAGAAAAGCTTGGTTATCTTAGATGAAGTGGGCAGAGGCACGAGTACGTTTGATGGGTTAGCGATAGCACAGGCAGTTGTTGAGCATCTCTATGCGACCATTCAGGCCCGCTGTCTATTTGCGACCCATTACCATGAGCTGACTGTGCTGTGTACCATGATGCCCGGAATTAAGCCCTATTATGCCGCAAGTATGAAAGCTGATCAGACGATGGTACTTCTTCATAAAATTTTGCCGGGAGTGGCCGATGGAAGTTTTGGATTAGAAGCAGCCGCGCTTGCGCAGGTACCTCCAAGTATTGTGGCACGTGCGCGGGACATAGTTGCCGAGCTTACCCTCTTAGAAGGAACACGAGCGCACGCTGCACCTCGTACAGATGATGTCGGCGGCACTGCTGGAGGAGAGACTCAACATCTTAAGGCTCTGCAATTACGCAACCAGGAACTTGAGGCCTATGTGGTGCATCTTGATAAAGAGCGAGAAAAAGGGCAGTATATTGCGGCGCAGCTTGCGCAGCTCGATTATGATAACCTTAGTCCAAAGCAGGCGCTCGACCTGCTGTGGCAGCTTAAACAGAGGAATCTATGATATTCAAGTATCCGATCAAAAGATCTTTCAAAGTATGTTACTATGCTCTTATGGTGCTCTGTATGAGTGGCATGATACCTACTGAAGCGCGCAAGAGTAAGAACCTCCCTTATGGTACGATTGTGATCGACCCGGGTCATGGAGGACCCTATATCGGATCTGCAAGTCCGTCACAGCAGGTGATTGAAAAACATGCTGTACTTGAGTTAGCACTGCTGCTTGCTGATCGGTTGCGAGCGAAGGGCTTTACGGTAGTGCTCACCCATACAGGAGATTATGCACTTGACCCTCGAGACTTGATCAATGATTTGAAAATGAGGGCGTATATTGCTCGCGAGGTGAAAGCAGATATTTTGGTGTCGCTCCATTTAAACTCTTCGCCGAATGAAAAGATTCGGGGCTTTGAAGTATATGTCCCTTACGAAGATAAATTCCCCATGAAGTCCTATGCGTTAGCAAGTGCTATCCATTATGACTTGAGCCATGAGGTAAAGCCTGAATTTGGTGGTGGTACTCTTGGGAACGTCAATACTATTGATTTGGGTATTCGTGCGTCAAAATTTAACGTGCTCGTGCACTCAGTATGTCCTTCGGTGCTTGTTGAACTTGCCTACCTCTCTCATAAGGAGACGGAAAAACAGCTACTTACCAAAGCATATAAAGACACTCTTGTGGATGCTCTTTATTTAGGAATACAACGTTATTTCGTTCATGAGAAGTCGGCTTCGCGTGCAAGCAAAGTGCTACCAAGTCTTTAGAATTCTTCCCTTTTTAAGCAGAGTAAGCAGCGTGCTTGGATAAAAGAAGCTCAGGATTGTTTTGTACGAGTGTCCTTGGAGATCCATCGCATAGGCTCCCCATTGACAGAGCCCAATATGATGGCCGTAGCCTTTGCCCTTCATTTGGAGCATGTGCGTATGCGGAATTATTTCACAACAGGCGCTTCGCATATGTTTATAGAAGAGCATTCTAAAATCATGCGCTATCATACGAAATGTTTTGTTCTCGGTGTCGGTTATCAGAATATTCTGGGCAATGCCTGCAAGATCAAAACCGTCGATTGCTACTGATGCAACACCCTTAAGCTCGGGGAATTCTTTTTTTAACGGACCTTCAAGGTCAGAATAGGGTAGTGTGTTTTCCCACCTGAAGTATTTATTATCTTTGCAATGGGTGCATGCATAGTTCCTTTTGAGATAAGGGGCCAGCTCAAATACATCAGTTTTCTTCTCGCCTGGGATGACACCCCCACAAACTGCACTAAACATGGCAAGGATAGGTTTCCTGTCATGGGTGATGATGAGGCCTTTTGTTGCATCAATTATTCTTTTAAGACTGACTCCTGATTCATAGCCTCTATAGACTTGGTCTTCGACGCCTGAGTAAAGGTCAAAGGGATAGGGCCAGTCCCTGCCAAGTGCCCTTTTACTTGATACGCGAGCTACAGCATAGGTTCTGCAGGCAATACACATGGCTTTTTGCACTTCATCGGGCCAGCTTGGCACCCCTTCATAGGGAAGTACACATTCTATATAGGGTTCAAGTCCTACGTGGTTTACAAGGTAGGTAGCATCTGACGTTCTCTCAAGAGAAACTATTCCCGGATAGCCAATGCCATTACATTGGAGGATCCCATTTCTTGGGAGAAAAAAGAGCTGAGATCGATCTATTTTTTTGGTGTTGTAGTATAACGAGGAGCCCTCAGAGGAGAGTTCAAGTACCTTATCATCAAGAGGCTTTGTACGACCTGTGATAGGATCATAGAGTGAAATGCCGCCTTCGCATGAAAGCTTCCAGTGCACGTCCGAAGGGAGACTTTCGCAAAGAAGAATTCGAACAGGATGTTCAAGAGCAAGCTTCTTGTATAAGGATGCATGTTTCTGTAGAGGGAAATAAGCGTGAGCTGTTTGTGGGAGACACATCATGTCAGAGGTCATGAAGCTTATCATCGCGAAAATATATACGTACGTACCATTCATGGTTATTTCCTTCAAAGTACTATCTTAGCTCTCTCGGTTTTCATAAGTTAGTTTTTTTTAAAGAGCTTTGCACGTACTCTACAGCGAGGGCCCACAAATGTCAAAGGGAGGTGTCAGCCGTTACGCATGAATAGAGAACATTCACCGACTTACTAGCTGCAGATTTGCTTCATGCAGAGCTTCCTTGGAAAGGGCAATGGGATGGAGGTAATTTTGGACGTATCAAATTTCTTTTAAGGTTTGACACTTATTTTTTCAAACTCTGTGGTGTACGTCGCTTTTTTTGAATTGCCTTTCATGAAGAAGGGGCGCCTAAGCGCCCCTATAGCTACTTATAAAAATATGATTATGATCCTATACAGGTTCGATAAATATGGTGTTGCTCTGTAAAGCGCAGCTACAATATTTGTTAAATATGTAGGCTTTCAAAGCATTCGCTATTCCCTGAGGAAATGGAAATTGGATGGAGAAACTACTTTCATCATCTTGTGGAGTACAATCACCGAGAACATTTATAAGAGCTGTAAATGTAGTGGTGCTTCGGAAAGCCGAAAATGTCTGCTGAAAGGGAGCTTTAGACACGTCTTTAAGGGTAGCTGTAGTCACTTCTGGTGTGGGTACAATTGCAAATTCAACGGGACCAGTATTTGTTGGGCTGCCACCTGGATTAACTACATCTAACGTAATGCATCCTTTTCCACCTCCGAGAGGCAAAGACGTAATGGTCATGCTTATTGTCTGGTTTGCGCTAGCTTCAGTCAAAGACACTTTATATACTACTGGGGAGCCAGTACTTGAAGAATCAGTTACGGTTAAATTATAACTTGTACTGTCTCCGTGATTATCTATAGGGACATCAGTAAAGTTCGCTGTTACTCCAGTTAGGGGTGAGCCTGTGACCTGATCGCCATCCAGTGCAGTTAAATTATAGGTATATTGACCTTTAGAATCAGGAGTACCACCTGAAGCGGTTACTGATATATTTGCCGTTGGTATACCAGTGCCAGGAGTTTCAACACACCCATTAGGACTGATAGTTATATTTTGGATAAATAAAGGCTGAGGACCCGTCGTCTGAGCAGCTATGCTGATAGGTATTGCGAGTAATGTGAGTAAGAGTTTTTTCATATACTTCCTTTGAGTGAAATAGTGGATTTTGATACATATTAATGCGTGTAAACTAACTTACCATAGATATTTTTTGAAAAGCAACAATTTGTCCTTTTAAGATATCAGCCTTTCGTTGTATGAATCTCCCAAAGCTGCAAACCATATTCCTAGGCTTGTGATTGGTCAATGTATGCAGGGTTCCTGTCTCATGCAAAGAGGGACGCTATAAGCACCCCTCCTGACAGATTCAAAAATTACATTAAGCGTGCATTAGGCAACTGTAGGTGTTACTACTTTAACGGTACCGCTCTGCAAGGTGCAGCTACAATACTTGTTAAAAATATAGGCTTTCAGTGCATTCGATAGTCCTTGAGGAAATGGAAATACGATTTTGAAGTCAGAGACGCCACCACAATCACCGAGAACAGCAATATCAGCAGTGAGCTCTGTGCTCCCTGGGGTTGGGAAAGCAGAAAATGTCTGTTGGAAAGGCGCTTTGGTTACTATCGCAGGAGTGGGTTCATTTTCGGTCGACGGGAAAATTGCAAAATGAACTTCACCGTCGCCTGCAGGGTTAGTGACGAGTAAGGTAATGCAGCCTGCACCACTGCCAAGTGGCAATGAAGTAATGGTCATGCTTACTGATTTTGTTGCGGATTGATTAAAAGTCACTTCATATTCTACTGGCGAGCCACTGTTTGAAGAGTCGGTTACGGTTACATTATAACTTATCGGATCTCCGTCTACACCAGTAGGGACATCAACAAAGTTCGCTGTTACGGCAGTTTGGGATGGGAAATCTGCAACAGGCGTACCGTTGAGATTGGTTAAAGTATAGGTATATTGACCTGAAGAATTAGGAGTACCACCTGAAGCGGTTACCGATATAGTTGACGCGGTGTCTGGATGTGTTTCTCCATCAAAACACCCATTCGGGCTGAGAGTTATATTTTGGATGAACAATGGCTGAGGACCCACTTGTGCAGCAAGACTGATGGGCATTATGAGTAATGTGAGTAAGAGTTTCTTCATACACTTCCTTTGAGTGAAATTGTGGATTTTGAACATATATTAACGCGTTTAAACTAACTTACCATAGATATTTTTAAGAAAGCAACAATTTGTCCTTTTAAGATATCAGCCTTTCGTTGTATGAATCTCCCAAAGCTGCAAACCATATTCCTAGGATTGTGATTGGTCAATGTATGCAGGGCTCCTGTCTCATGCAAAGAGGGGCGCTTATAGCGCCCCTCCTGACAGATTCAAAAATTACATTAAGCGTGAACTAGGCTGTAGGTGTCACTACTTTAACGGTACCGCTCTGCAAGGTGCAGCTACAATACTTGTTAAAAATATAGGCTTTCAGTGCATTCGATAGTCCTTGAGGAAAGGGAAATACGATTTTGAAGTCAGCGACGCCATCGCCATTGTCACAATCACCGTCGATCGTAACTTCAGCGGTGAGCTCTGTGCTCCCTGGGGTTGGGAAAGCAGAAAACGTCTGTTGAAAAGGGACCTCGGTTAATGTCGTAGGAGTAGGCTCGCCCTCAGTTGATGGAAAAATTGCGAATTGAACTGGGTTAGGATTCGTTGTGTTGCCTGCAGGGTTAATAACGAGTAAGGTAATGCAGCCTGCACCACTGCCAAGTGGCAATGAATTAATGGTCATGCTTACTGATTTTGTTGCGGATTGATTAAAAGTCACTTCATATTCTACTGGCGAGCCACTGTTTGAAGAGTCGGTTACGGTTAAATTATAACTTGTAGGGTCTCCGTTAATAGCTGTAGGTACATCAGTAAAGTTCGCTGTTACTCCAGTTTGTGGTGAGCCCGTGACAGCATCGCCACCCAGGTCAGCTAAATTATAGGTATATTGACCTTTAGAATCAGGAGTTCCACCTGTGGCGGTCACTGATATATTTGCAGTTGGTACAATTGTTCCAGTTTGTAATACACATCCATTAGGACTGATAGTTATATTTTGGATAAACAACGGCTGAGGACCCGTAGTCTGAGCAACAATGCTGATAGGCATTGCGAGTAATGTGAGTAAGAGTTTCTTCATTAACTTCCTTTGAGTGAAATTATGGATTTTGAACATATATTAACGTGTCTAAACTAACTTACCATAGACATTTTTAAGAAAGCAATAATTTGTCCTGTAAGATATCAGGTTTTTGTTGTATGAATCACTCGCAAACCATTTTCCTAGACTTGTGGTTGGTGCAATGTATGCATGGGTCCTGTCTCATGCAAAGAGGGGCGCTTATAGCGCCCCTCCTGACAGATTCAAAAATTACATTAAGCGTGCACACTAGGCTGTAGGTGTTACTACCTTGACCGTGCTGCTCTGCAAGGTGCAGCTGCAATATTTGTTAAAAATATAGGCTTTCAGTGCATTAGATAATCCTTGAGGAAAGGGAAACGTTATGACGTAGTCAGCAATTCCATTGTCGAAGGTACAATCACCGTGAACAGTTACTTCAGCCTTAAGTTCTGTGCTCCCTGGAGTTGGGAAAGCAGAAAACGTCTGTTGGAAAGGCGCTTTGGTTATTGTCGTAGGAGTAGGCTCATCCTCAGTTGATGGAAAAATTGCAAAGTCAACTGTGCCAGTACCAGTAGTATTACCTGCAGGATTAGTAACGAGCAAGGTAATGCATCCTGGAGCACTGCCAAGTGGCAATGAAGTAATGGTCATGCTTATTGTCTGGTTTGGGTTAGCTTCAGTAAATGTCACTTCATATTCTACTGGTGAGCCAGTGCTTGAAGAATCAGTTACGGTTAAATTATAACTTGTAGAATCTCCGTCTTGATCTGTAGGAACATCAGTAAAGTTCGCTGTTACTCCAGTTTGGGGTGAGCCTGTGACCGGAGTGCCACCGAGGTCAGCTAAATTATACGTATATTGACCTTTAGAATCAGGGGTTCCACCTGTGGCGGTCACTGATATATTTGCAGTTGGCGCAACTGTTCCAGTTGACGATTCACATCCATTAGGACTGATAGTTATATTTTGGATAAATAACGGCTGAGGACCCGTCGTCTGAGCAACAATGCTGATAGGCATCGCGAGCAATGTGAGTAAGAGTTTCTTCATTAACTTCCTTTGAGTAAAATTGTGGATTTTGAACATATATTAACGCGTCTAACGTAAATTTACCATAAGTGTTTTTAAAAAAGCAATCTTTTTTAACCTTTTGTTCGTAATTTCTTAGTACAACCTCCATCGTTTTATTGCACTGTTATGGAAAATGTATATCGTTGCTAACTCTAAGGGGGCGCTTATACGCCCCCCTACTTTTCAAAAAATATGATTTCAAGCATACGAGGTATTTTAGGATACTGATATTGTATTACTGCTTAGATTACAATTGCAATATTTGTTAAAAATGTACGCTTTCAAATCATTTGCATTTCCTTGCGGAAAAGGAAAGATGAACTCAAAATTGCTAGTACTAGTACCGCAGTCATTGAGGACTTCAATCTGCGCTGTAAGCGTCGATGTTCCTGGAGTGCGGAATGCAGCAAATTGTTGAGTGAATGGAGCAGGTATTTCTTTCTCATTTTGTACGGCAATTGCTTGAGAGGACCCAATGCCAACTATGGCCGAACCAGTTAGCTTTCCTCCGGGTCCGAAGACTTGCAAGGAAATGCATCCCGGTGCGTTGCCAAGTGGTAATGAAATTATATTCATGGCTATTTGCAGAGTTTGAGAAGGAGAAAGCACGAGCATAGTTGTTACAGTATTATTCGCTGAATCTGTTACTTGCAACGATGTAGTCTCTTCTACAGGAACGTTTGCAAAACTAGCAGTTGGCACTGTTAATGGAGAACCACCGAAGGGTATGTTTTCTACGATTAATGTATACGTGTAGGGAGGCTGACCACCTGCAGCAGTTGCTAAGATGTTTGCCGTCGGTGCAATTGCTGGATTGGGGTTGGTACACCCTTGAGGATTGATGGTAATATTTGAGAAATATAATGGTTGCGGACCCGATAGAGCAGCAAGGCTAGCTGGGAGCATAAGTAATGTAAGTAAAAGTTTCTTCATGAGTTTCCTTTTTGGTAAAATAGGTTTGGCATGTAATACGCGTCATAAGCTAAATTACCATAAGCATTTTTGATAAAGCAATGTTTTTGTCTTTTTTTTAAGGGTTTATAAAATTCACTTTCAGCATGATTCATGTTAGGTCGCATAAGTAGTTAGTGGGACAAAATATTATGCCTAATGGGTTGGACCTGCTGCCGGGCCTTTGCTCCGTTAATACGCGACTATATGATTTGTTACAGATGAGGATTCAAGGTATTTGCAAGTATTAAAAGGAATGCTGTTTTGATTGAGCTTTTCTTCATGATTTCTTTTTAAAAACCTGTATTGCATTCTTGAACTATTAAGAGAAAGTTATAGCGTTACTTACAGAAAGAGGTGCTTAAGCACCCCTTTCTATCAAGAAAGAACTATGCAGTTCAAGCAGATAAGATATTTTAAGAAACCAATATTGTGTTTTTGTTTAGAGCGCAGCTGCAATATTTGTTAAAGACGTAGGCTTTCAAGGCATTAGAGATTCCTTGCGGAAAAGGAAAGGTGATACTAAAAACGCTACTTGAACCAGTTGTGCAATCATTTTCGACTATTACTACTGCCGTGAGTGTGGATGTCCCTGGAGTTCTGAATGCTGCAAATTGCTGAATAAAAGGCGCAGGGAGTAATTTCGCATTCGTCTCGGCAATTGGTAAAGAAGATCCAATACCAACAAAAACTGAGCCAGTAAGTTTTCCTCCAGGTCCGACAACTTGCAATGTAAAGCAACCTGGAGCATTGCCAAGTGGCAATGAGGTAATATTCATGCTTACTTGCAGAGTTTGAGAAGTAGGAAGTGTAATGGTATTGGTTACAGAATTATTTGCCTAATCTGTTACCGTCAAAATCACAAGCGAGTTAACGGGGATACCGGCAAAATTTGCAGTTGCCGTTGTTAACGGAGAACCACCGAAAGGCTTGCCTTCTACGAGTAATGTGTACGTATAGGGAGGTTGCCCACCTGCAGCCGTTGCTAAGATATTTGCCATTGGTGCAAGTGCCGGGTTGGGATTGGTGCACCCTTGGGGGTTGATGGTAAGATTTGAAATATATAAGGGTTGAGGGCCCGCTAGAGCAGCAAGGTTCAGTGGTATTGCGAGTAATGTGAGCAAGAGTTTTTTCATATTCTTCCCTTTTAGTAACTATAGTTTCTGTAAGGTATTAACGCGTCAACGATACATTATCATAAGCATTTTTAAAAATGCAACAATTTTATCTTCTATGAGCAAATGAACCTAAATAGTCGTAGGCGCTTAGTATCTCGATAATACAAGCTCTAAAATCTCCTGTTACGAGTAGCCTAGCGTATGCAGTCTTCATTGTATTCTTGAACCAGTAAGGGAAATTCATATTGTTGCTAACACGTGGGGCGCTGAAGCGCCCCATAGATTATCAGGATGATACAGAAGATCATTACATTGCCGGCAGCGCCAAGGTAGCCTTGCTTAAAGCACAGCTGCAATATTTGTTGAAGATGTACGCTTTCAATGCATTAGCCGTTCCTTGTGGAAAAGGAAATTCTATGTCGAAGCCTACAGGTGTGCAATCATTGAAGACGAAAACAGAAGCTATAAGTCTCGACGTTCCTGAGGTTGGGAAAGCAGAAAATTGCTGAATGAATGGGGCAGGTATCGGCGTTGTTCCCCCTACTTGAGACCCGAGCGTGGATGTAAGCGTAACCAAGGCTGTGCCGGTAGATTTACCTGCAGGTCCGACTACTTGCAAAGTAATGCAGCCTGGACCAGTGCCAAGAGGTAATGAAGTAATATTCATGATTATTTGTTGAGTTTGAGAAGGCTCAGTTTCAAGTAATAATTTTATCGAGGTGCCTGCTGAATCTGTTACCAGTAAATTAAACCCCACGCCATTTTCAACATCAGTAAATGTTGCAGTTGGGCTCGTTTGGGGAGAACCTGGGACTTGAATACCGGTTGTGCGATTGATTAAACTATAGGTATAGGGAGGTTGACCCCCCGCGGCGGTTGCTAAGATGTTTACGCTGTTGCCTGCGCCACATCCCCCTTGAGGATTGAAAGTTATATTGGAGATGTACAATGGTTGAGGACCCACCTGAGCAGTAAGGCTATAAGACATGACGAGTAACGTGAGCAAGAGTTTCTTCATGAGCATCCTTTTTAGTAAAAACGGTTTTTAACAGAGAGTAACTCGTTTAAGCTAAACTACCATAAGCATCTTCACAAAGGCAAGACTTTATCTTATATGTGTTACTGCACCTAAACTCTCGTAGGCCGCGAGGCTCGTCTCTGGATAGTAAAACTCCAAAATCTCCTGATATGAGTTTCCGAGGTTTGCCATCGTATAAGCTCCCCATTGACATAATCCGATGTGATGCCCATGTCCGCGTCCTTGTGCAATAAGGATGCCATTCTTTGTAGAAAAAGTGCAGCAGAGGCTCCGTATTTTAAGGAACAGCATTCTAAAGTCATGTGCACACATGAGGACCGTCTTTTTTGAACCGGTAAGCACTAGTTGTTGAGCAATACCCGCATGATCATATGACTTGATATGGATCTCTTTGAGCTGTCCGAGCCCATAAAAAACTTTTTGCAAAGGACCTTCAAGCTCTTTGAGCGTGTAGGTTGTTTTCCAGGAATACAAAGGTTGGTCTTTGCAGTGAGTACAGGCATAGGGCCTTTTTAAATAGGGTGCTTTTGTGTAGATCGATGATTTTTTTTCGGCAGGTATAATGCTGCCACATACAGCACTATACATTGCAAGAATGGGCTTTCCCTCGTGCGTGATGATAATGCCCTTCGTTTCGTCTACGATTTTTTTAAGAGAGGTTTTACGTGCCTGGCCACGATAAACTTGGTCAAGAACAGTATTCTTAAGGTCGTAGGGCAGTGAGTCATTTCGCTCTGATTGGATTTTGTAGACTGCATAGGTCCGACAGGCTATGCAGAGTGCTTTCTGCACTTCATCGGGCCAACTTGGAATACTCTCGTAAGGAAGTACGGCGGCAAGATAGTCTTCAAGGCCGATATGGTTTACAAGAGAGGCTCTTCCTTCATGATCATGGAGTGCACATGTTCCCTCATAGGGGATGGACTCAAAACTAATGAGTCCCTTGTTCGGAATGAGAAAAAGTTGGTCATATGGATATCGTTTTCCATTGGCGATAAAAGCTCCCGGTATGCGAGTTACCAGAAGCTCTTTGTCATGTATGCGCTGTACCATCTTTGTGTGCGGATTATAGAGAAAGAATCCGTGAGAGCTTGAAAAGGTCCATAGTATTTCTCCAGAAGGCTTCTCTTGTAAAAGTACGCGTACCGGGTGGTCTAGATGCATCTTTCTTAGAGTCGATGCTCGAGTGCTTTTTTCTATAGACTCTATAGTTGTATATGAAATGGTCAGCAAAAGCATGCATGCAATGCGTGCATGTGATAGCTTCATAGTCTCTCCCCCCCAGAAGTACCTATGATGTCTGAATGCATTGGCTTTCTACAAGCCGATGATTTTGAGAAAGCAGAAGCAGCAAGTGCCCTATGACGAACGTATGCTGTTTCTGCTTTCGTCCCCAGCTACGAGCATACTACGAAGAGGCTTTTAAATTCAATACTTTTAGAGATTATTTTTTTTAATCAAGAGATAAATAATTAAAAATGAAATTGAAAAAGTTCATCAAGGCACGATAAGCGGCACTGATTATTTAAGGAGTTGAGCACCATCTGCTTCTGCAAGAAAGTCTTACATGCACGGGCTTCTTGAGCTTATTGGCATGAGTGCAACCTGAGTGGTGTTTCATGGAAAGACAGCAAAAGAATGCGGGTGAGAGACCGGAAGTTTAATGGTCTTAAAGTAGATGTTTTTTGGGCATACGAATTAGCAAATTTCAACCGGACTTTTCCAACCGATTTCTCCAAAACGGGTGCCTTGTAGCGCATGAGCTATGGCCACTTTTACAAAGGGCAGAGTTTCCTCAGGTAAGTTGGAGAGGGGAAAGAAGCCAAGATCTTTGTGCTTATGCGGCTCATTATTGGTAATTTCTCCTTCCCAGCGGGTAGCAATGAAATAGAAGTCTATGCAATCTTGACCACGACCAATGATGTGAGCATCCATGACACACCCAAACGTGAGCCATTCTGGTCGTACAGTAATATTTGCTTCTTCCTGCGCTTCTCGGATTACCGCATCTACGATGCTCTCATTATCATCTACACACCCAGCCACCGGGGCAAAGTAGCCATCTGCCCAGCCTGTACTATGCCGTTTTAAAAGGAGAACATGGTCGTCCTTAAGAAGAATAAGACTTACGGTTGCTTCTTTGCGGTGTTTTGATCGAACTACCATAGTTTTCCTCCGTTACATTTTTTCAGGAGCACTGATTCCCAATAAATCGAAGCATGTTTTGAGGGTATGCTCAACAAGTTCAATAAGTATGAGACGTGCTCTGCTTTGTGCGACCTGATCGACATCGATTACTTTATGATGTGTATAGTAGGCATGAAATGCCTGGGCAAGCTCTATAGTATAATAGGCAAGCTGATGTGTTTGGTAACTGTGCTGGATACTTTCAAGGTGTTCCTTGAGTGATGCAATTTTCTTAAGAAGCAGCTGGTCTGCAGGCTGAAGCTTTTGTATGTCTTCTGCAGTTAACTTATGGAATAGCTCATGTTGGAGTGCTTTTTCACGAATGCTTTTTATTCGAACATAGGCATATTGTATATAATAGACCGGATTTTCATCGGTGTGCTTGAGTGCCAAATCAAGATCAAAATCAAGATGGGCATCCGCTTTTTTATGCAGATAAAAAAAGCGTGCTACGTCAGTTCCTACTGTTTTAATAATATCTTCAAGGTTGACAATACGTCCAGCACGTTTAGAGAGCTTCAGTGCGAGCCCGCTTTCTTTAACGGTTACTAATTGATACAAAATTACATCTAATCGTTTTGGATCATAGCCAAGAACCTGCATAACTACTTTAAGTCTCGTAACATAGCTATGATGGTCTTGCCCAAGCACGAAGATAAGATGATCAAATCCTCGAGCCACTTTGTCTTGTACATAGGCAATATCGGCAGCAATATAGGTGAGCTCCCCCGTCTTTTTTCTGACCACACGATCTTTATCATCACCAAAGGTAGTTGATCGTAACCAGATGGTGCCATCTTCTGTATAGAGGTACCCTGATGCAGTAAGCTGCTCAAGTACCTGATCTATAGCGCCGGTATCATGAAGGGTCTTCTCTGAAAACCATATATCGAAGGTGATACCATACTCAGCAAGGGTAGTAGTAATATTTTTAAGAAGATGCTCTTTTGCATATGAGCTAAAAAACTCATCAGTCTTTGAAAGAAGCTCAGTTCCATACGTATCATAGCACTCTTGTGCTAATGCCACTAAATATTCTCCCTGATAGCCATCTTCAGGAACTGCCATGTCATAGCCTGATACTTGCATGCAGCGTGCTTTAAATGAGAGGCCAAGTTTGTGAATTTGGGCACCAGCATCATTGACATAGAATTCTTTTACCACGGTGTGGCCAAGGAACGAGAGAATCCGTGAAAGGACATCACCAATGATGCCGCCACGTCCATGCCCCACATGCAAAGGACCTGTAGGGTTCGCACTGACAAACTCTACGGAGTAGGACTGCTTAGGAGCTGAATTGCGAGAAAAAAAGAGTGCTCTGTCTTCATACAGCTCTGTTGCAAGTTTCTTGAAAGCTTCTGGTGAAAGAAAGATATTCAAAAAACCAGGACCTGCTATATCAGCCCGTTCAATGTAGGGATGCTTGAGTGCAGCGAGAATCTTTTGAGCAACAGCGCGAGGATTTTCGCCAAGCTCTTTGGCTATGATTAGAGCAGCATTTGAACTCAGGTCACCAAATTCAGACTTCTGCTTATCAGTATTAATCGTGAGCTGAGCTTTTTTAATGAGTTGAACATGGCTGTTAAAAAGGCTCTGTAGCGTATCGTGTAGGTGTTGACCGATCGTTTCGATGACATTCATAGATTTCCTTTTGAATGGTACCTCCTAAGTGTATCGGTATTTATGCACTGGAGCAAGTGAACGTCTCTTTAAAACTTGGCTCATGCTCTTGTGTATGGTACAGTATCGTACCACCTATGATGCTCACGTGTGCATGCAAAGGTATGGTTAGCGAGGTGCAGCATGAACTCACAATCATTATCATTTACGAATAAATCCACTGAACAGCTTGAGAAAGAGTTAGCAACCTCCTCGGTACAAGGACTTTCACAGAAGCAGGTTGACATACTTAAAAAAACTGTTGGGCTCAATGTATTTGCAACGAGCCAACTTAAGTGGCCGACATTATTGTTTCGTCAATTTACTTCAATGTTTATTCTGCTGCTCATAGCATCAGCTATAGCCCTATTTTTCCTTGAAAGTAAAATAAATGCCCTGATTATCCTAGGCATTGTACTCGTTAATGGGCTCATGACCTTTTTTCAAGAGTATAGAGCTTCTCGAGCCCTAGAGCTGCTTAAGCAACATTTGCAACTTATATGTCCTGTTATTCGTGATGGAGAGGTACATCTTATCCCTCATGATGCCTTACTTCCTGGAGATCTTGTTATCCTTGAGCAGGGTAACTACGTACCTGCAGATGTGAGGATTATTTCTGGGAAGCTTCGCATTGATGAATCCTTACTTACCGGTGAGTCTACCCACAGTGAAAAAACGGGTGAGGTACTTCCAGCTGCCGCAAAAGATATCTATGAAGCACGAAATATCGCCTTTTTCGGTACGATTATTGCCCAAGGCACTGCTCGCGGTATTGTTGTTGAAACAGGTCCTCAGACCATATTTGGCGAGGTTAGCAGAGAAACCCTTGAGAATTTCCAGCAAAGCGGCTTTCAAGAGCGGCTCGATTCGTTGAGTCGATTTCTCTTAATTGTTGTGGGCTTAACACTTCCGTGCGTAATCTTTTCTCATCTCCTGGTAAAAGGGTGGGATACCGATCTTCTTGAGTTATTTATCTTCGCTATCGCCTTGGTTATTGGATTGACTCCTGAAATGTTACCGACGGTAACTACCTTTGCTCTTTCAAAAGGAGCAGTATTATTGGCTCAGCATAATGTCATTGTAAAAAGGCTCTCAGCTATTGAAGATATAGGAAGCATTACGATGCTTCTTACCGATAAGACGGGTACTCTTACTGAAAATAAACTTGCTGTTGCCTCATGGTATGAACAACCGGGAGTCCCTTTACGCCAATTTGCCCAGCTGATCTCTCGCCATCCGTTAACTGATGCCTTTGACCATGCGACCTTGTTGGCACTTACATCTGCCGAGAAAGAAACAGGACAGTACAAGGTGCTCGATGAGCAGCCTTTTGATCCTGAAAAAAGAACGAGTGCTCTGCTCGTTGAAAAGGAAGGGATTACTACGCTTATTGTGAGAGGCACGGTTGAAGAGACCTGCCCTCAGGACATTACTCCGGAAGCACATTCTTGGATAGCAACACAAACTTCTCAAGGTAACCGAATTCTTGCCTTTGGCTACGCAGAGCAGGCAAAAGCGCTTACCGATAGGCCGCTCAAATTAGCCGGCTTTATCGCCTATACAGATCCCATAAAAACGACTGCAGCCCCAGCACTTATGAAAGCACGCAAATTAGGCATAGGCATTAAGGTGGTTACGGGAGATAGCAAAGAGGTAGGGGGTTATGTTGCGAAAGTGATCGGTCTTTCAGATACGTTAGATTGTGCCATCTCAGGGGCTGAGTTTGAGGATCTTTCTGATGAGCAAAAAAAAGAGGCCTTAGGGCACTATGTCGTGTTTGCACGCTTTTTACCTGCGCAAAAGTATGAACTTGTGGAACTGTTTCGTAAACAATATACCGTGGGGTTTTTAGGTGATGGTATCAATGATGCGCCGGCACTCAAGGCAGCTCATGTGGGGATCGTAGTACAAACAGGAAGTGATCTAGCAAAAGATGCTGCTGACATTATTATGTTACGAAAGAGCCTCTTTGATGTGGTGTATGGCATTGGAATCGGACGGAACATCTTTGCTAATACCATAAAATATATTACCACTTCGATCTCTTCCAACTTTGGAAACTTTTATTCACTTGCTATAGCTTCACTCTTTTTAGATTTCTTACCGCTTCTTCCACGGCAAATTCTTCTGGTGAACATGCTTTCAGATTTTCCTATGGTTGCTATTGCGAGTGATACGGTAGATTTTGAGGAATTGAATCATCCACCACGATTTGTGATGAAAGATATTGCCTTAAGCTCGATCATATTTGGACTGACCGGCTCACTCTTTGATTTTATATTCTTTTCTTTTTTTTATACCTTCCCTGCTGCGCGTCTACAAACTGCTTGGTTTATTGAGAGTATCCTCACGGAAATTGTTATCATCTACTCATTACGTACACGGCTTCCTTTTTATAAAGCGCGACGTCCTTCAGGTGTTCTCATATCACTGAGCCTCTTAGTTGTGTTCATTACAATAGCCTTACCGATGCTTCCTACTGGAAGATTTTTCCATTTTGCCCAACCGCCACTACGAGATATTCTCGTTATTGTGGGGGTGATACTCAGTTATTTCCTTGCAAATGATGCGATAAAATTGGCTTACTATCGGACCATCCAGGCAGCCTATCCTCCCAAGAGCTGAGAATGGCCTATTGGCTAAATTCTTTTAAAGAGGTCTTTTAACGTCACAATACCAGTTATCATTTTTTCGCTATAGGTATTCTTCTTAATACCGCTAGCACTCACCATAGCAAGAAATAGTTGTTTCTTGGAACCGGTTTGCTGCTGAAAGATTTTGAGTACGTTTTCGAGCTTCTCAGCATAACGCTTATCGATAATAAATGGCTCTTCAGTATATTTTATCTCACACAGTGTAAGAGCATTGTCAGTTCTATCAATAATTAAATCGACCTGAGCACCATGCTCATTGACATTTGTTGGTACATAGCGCCACCAGCCATAATACAGGGCCGGTTCGATATCGAGTACATCCAGTATGTTCTCGATATGCTTCATACAAACGGCCTCGAAGGCATATCCTGACCACGCGTAATAAGCAGGCTTTTGACTTTGCTTGAGCCAGTGCTGTGGCACAACCTTTCGTCTCTCATCCTGCGCAACCCATCTCAGATAAAAAAGAGAAAATTCATCAATTACTCGATAGAATTCTCCCTGCCTTTTCTCCCATGAGAGTGCAGGTTCAATAAAGCCTGCCGCACTTAAGTCTCGCAATCTTTGAGTGAGCCTGCCGCCGCTTCGTGCAGCTATTTTCGTTTTCTTAGCCAAATCTGCTCTCTCAACCCCATCTTTTTTTTCAGCCAAAGTCCTTATTATTTCCTTATATGGTTCAGCATCGCTAAATAATGATTCGAAGAGCTTATCAAACTCTTCTAGTAAGGGTGATGTGGGGTCAAAAAAAAGTTTTTGAATGGTTTGGTGTGCGCTTTTTCCGGGATCAACATAATTCAGGTAATAAGGAACTCCTCCCACAGCCATATAGAGCGATAATACCTGACTTTCGTTTAACGGCACTCCCTTATTTTCAAGAAACTCTTTAGTTTCAGATAAGCTGAATGGGTTAAGCTTAATCTCTAAGGTCGTTCGATTATGGAGACCTCCTGTGTTAAACAAAATTTTTTGTATGATCCAGGATGCTGAAGAGCCGCATACAATTAATATAACATTGCGCATCTTGGACCAATAATGGTTCCAGTAATAATCTATTTCTTGTATCAGTCGGGATCGTTTTGCCGCTAACCAGGGAAGCTCATCCAAAAAAATGACAACTTTCCCCTCATTCTTAAGAATTTGTTCGTGTAGAAACCTAAATGCCAGAAACCAGTTAGCTGCAGGGGTTAATGGAGCTCGCTCAAAAAAAGTATCCGATAATGCCTGGTAAAAGCCCTCAAGTTGCCGTTGCATATTTTCATGCTGAAGACCTGTCACCTCAAAGAAACGACACTCCTTTTGGCTAAAGAATTGACGGATAAGAAACGTCTTTCCTATGCGTCGACGCCCATACATCGTTATAAATTGGGCCTTGTCTGACTCAAAAGCCATTTCAAGAAGTTTCTGCTCTTTTTTTCTACCAACAATCATTCCAACTCCTAAGTATGCTCAGCAGTTAAAGGATAAAGGAATCTCAAAACGCCGTCAAGGAAAAATGGGCCACATATAAAAAATTATAATTGGCCCAGTCTAAAAAACCATTAGAAAATATGGATCTTAATCCTTTCAAAACATCTTTTTGAAGATTATTTTCAAATAATTTTGATCAACACATTTTTGGGGCCACATATAAAAAATTATAATTGGCCCAGTTTAGAAATGTGTGATTTTGATTTTCAAAATGTAAGGGCCAAAGCATATCTCAGATTTTTCATAGGTGCTTTAGGGCTAATCTGAAGGGATTTTTAACATAAGGCTTCGAAGGAGGCGGCAACTCTTTTGGATTGCGGAGAAAGATTAGGATAAAGGATACTCTGCGAGGATAATTACGCTCATACTGGAGAAAAATGACGGCTCTTGCAGGCTTTTATGTGTATAGTGGTTTTTTATTGATCATCATTACCAGGCATAGCGAATGATTTTGCGCGCCAGGGGTAAATCGTGTATGTGGTTCTTTTTTTTAGTGTCTGTGTTATGATTGTAGCCATAGAAGCATCGTCCAATTGGTAATGGGTACAGATGTAGTAATAAGTACAAATGACATAAACTCTGCAAGGCCTGAAGGTTCAACTTGAAGTTAGTCCCAAAATCGTTTTATTTTGTGCGTCATGGCCAAACAGATTGGAACAGAGAGAATCGTTTACAAGGCCAGATAGATATTCCATTGAACGATACGGGCAGAGCGCAGGCTGAAACATTGCAGCCTTTAGTGACCAAGCTAGATATTACCAACGTATATTATAGTCCACTTTTACGTGCACAAGAAACTATGCATATTGCTTGTAAAGATTTGAGCGTTCCCAAGGTTGCATTAGAAGAGCTTAAGGAGCGCCATTTTGGGCAATGGGAGGGGACCGTTTGGGATCAGGACAAAAAGAATATACTTTTTCATCTTGCTGTTCCAGAAAATGGTGAGACATACCCAATCTTTCATGAGCGCGTGATTGGCGGTGTCAATACTGTACTTGAGAAGATTGAAGGTCAAGTGTTGTTTATAGGGCATGGCGGTAGCTTTCGGGTGTTCTGTAGAGCGATTGAGACCACCTACGACTCAGCTCATAATTGCGGACTCTTCTATTTTATTGCACCTGGTGAGAATGATGACCAATGGCGCATCATTGAATTGTAATTATTGGCTTCTACCGTAAACAGAAGCAGAAGCTCGTATTACTGTAGGATTGAACACCCTTACAAAAGCATTTTTTCACACACCCTCTGAGCCTTGGGGCAACTTATAGTGCCCTGTCGTAGCCTTGCGAAGTAGTCATAGTGCAAAAAACTGAAAATCTGTTAGAATGTAAGAGCCTATGAGCTCGTTGAAACGATCATAGTGACATGGATGCCAGTGAGAAGCAAACTATGAAGAAAGAATGTGCTGTATTAGTTTCTGGTGGGGTTGATAGCTCCGTTGCTTTGCGCTTAGTGCAAGAGCAGGGATATACTCCTACTGCCTTCTACCTGAAAATCTGGCTTGAAGATGAGCTTTCTCATCTGGGTAGCTGCCCTTGGCAAGAGGATCTTGCTTATGTGGAAGCGGTATGTGCACAGGCAAAGGTTCCTCTCCAGGTCATTTCTCTTCAAAAAGAATACTGGGATAGGGTTGTCGCGCACACGGTTTCTGAAATTAAGGCGGGACGTACCCCCAATCCTGACATTCTTTGTAACCAGCGTGTGAAATTCGGAGCATTTTACGAGTATTTAGATCCGCGCTTTCAATATGTGGCTACGGGCCATTATGCGCGCGTTATCAGAGATTCTAGCCATAGTGAGCTTCATACTACTGATGATCCGATAAAAGATCAGACCTATTTTTTATCCCATCTGAGCCAAGCACAGCTGTCTCGTGCCTTGTTTCCCTTAGGGGACCTTACGAAGGCCTCAGTACGTGAGCTTGCAGCACAGTACGATTTGCCGAATAAAGATCGTAAGGATAGTCAGGGCATCTGCTTTCTTGGCAAGCTTAAGTTCCCCGAGTTTGTGAAACATCATATGGGTGAACAAGACGGGCCATTTATTGAGTTTGAAACCGGTAAGCAGGTTGGAACGCATAAAGGATTTTGGTTCTATACGATAGGCCAGCGGCAAGGAATGGGTTTAAGTGGTGGACCATGGTATGTTGTTGCAAAACGTACCGAAGATAATATCGTCTACATTTCCCGGGACTACTATACGGACGAAAAAATGCGTGATACATTTGTGCTATCCGGATGTAACTGGATTGCAGGTGCCCCAGAAAAGGCTACCCTTCGGGTAAAGTTGCGTCATGGACCGCATTTTAATAGCGCGTCACTTGAAAAGTACGGTAATGATTCGTACTTGGTTAAGCTCGCAGAACGGGACCAAGGGCTTGCTGAAGGGCAATATGCGGTATTTTACGAGGGAACAAAATGTTTAGGTGGAGGAGTTATTAAGCGATATGAAGGCTAACTTTCTTGTAGGGATATCCCTAGCTACCTATTTTACTCTCTTGCGTCTCTTTTTTGTTCCGTGCATGCTTGCCAGTATGATTGGTGGAGCATGGATTATGGCGACGGTGTTTTTCGTGCTAGCTTCGATTACGGATGTGGTTGACGGCATACTTGCCCGTGCACTCAATGAGGTTACCTGGTTAGGAACTATCCTTGATCCCGTGGTTGATAAGCTGATGCTTATCACCATCTATGCCGGCCTTGTCTTTGGAAACTTTATTCCCGTGAGCGTGCCAGTCTGGTTCTTAGCGCTTGTCATAGTTCATGAGGTGCTTCTTATGATCGGTGCTGCGTACTGGTCTCTTTTTAGACAGGAGATTGCTATAAATCCCTCTCGCCTTGCAAAACTTCTTGGCTTAGGACAGTTCTTGTTTATTTTTTGGGCACTCTTATGTGGCTTTACTGGAACTATCTCAGCAACGCTGTTCTATCAGGTTCTTATGCTTATTGCAGTCGCCCGAGTCTGTTTGTTGATTCAATATGGGATGCAAACCTATAAGCAGGTGGCATCGTGAATCGGCAGACTATCACTCTTGTCTTCGTAGCGTTTCTTTGTGCATGGTGTTGTGCCAAGAATGTCGAGACTAATAGCTTTATCGTGCAAGAGAAACCGGCAGCACGAAAGAATCGCCAACAGATAAAACAGGAAGCTTCTGAATTAATGGGTCAACTCATTGAACAATCAAGTCTCTCTCTTGAGCGGGATGCTCAAATTCAGCAATTGTTGTGCAAAGAGGTCAGAGCGGCTTATGAAGGTGCACAAGAAAGTAAGCTCAATAAGGGCTCTACAAAGGACCTTGAGCTTCTTCTGCCCGAGCTTCAAAAAGAGCTCAAAAGACGATCAGAGCATCTTGCTGCGCAAAATGCATTCTTAGCAACTTTAAAAAAATAAGGCGACAGCGTAGGTTCTTTGGGAATCCTTTCATATCTTATTATCGTAAGATCTTGCCCCATGATCTTTTTGCCACCATCCCGTGCTTATCACACAATACACATTAACATGGTGAATGTTTTGCTGTATGCTTAGCAAGATAACAAATTAAAAGTAACATGAGCCTTTCGACCTTTATAAGGCTCATACCAATGAGAATCCTATGATACCAAACAAACACATTCTTTTGACAGCTCTTCTGTTTAGTGCCTGGCCAACTAACCATCTCATAGCTAGTGCCCAAACAATGGTGCAGGAGCCAGATGTTCAAGCTGCCTCGAGTAGTCAAAGTGCTCTTAATGCCGCAGATGGCTTATCGCTACCAAGAAGTGCAGTCTTACCTGATTCTCTCTTGAAGCTTCTGACAGAGACGAAGCCGCTCAGAGTTTCAGAGTACGAACAAGAAATAACCTCCGTTGCCTTACATAGGGATAGTAAAATTTTGTTGGGGCTTAACGGTAATAGTATACGAGTACTTGATAGCGCTTCAGGTTATCTAGGAGCGGAGTTTACTGATGAACTTGACGCTTCTGCTTCAGCTATACTGGCAGTTGCCTTCGGTTCTCAAAATAAAATCCTTGCCTCTTCAAATAATGGGCGGATTTCGCTGTATGCATATACGGGAAGCACGATAGAGCGGCTAAAATTTTTAGAGCATAGCGCTTCGGTGAGATCAGTTGCATTCAGTTCAGACGGTGATTACATGCTTACTGGATCGAAAGACAAAACTGCTGTCCTATGGGATTCGATGACCGGTGAAAGGAAATTTACCATTGAGAGCTCTCATTCTGTGAGTGTAGTTGCAATCAGTAATGATAATGCACACGTTGTAATCGGGACAGAAAGCGGTTCTGCACTACTTTATGATCTGTCTATTTTCTTCAATGATATACGATGCAACCCACGCTATGCCTTATACCACGGACATGGTCTTGTCGTAAGTGCAGCAGACTTTAGTACAAATGCAAAACTTCTTGCCACAGGCTTTCTTTATCTCACGGATACGGACTCTAAAAAAAACACTGCAGTGAAGATATGGTTAGTTGAAAGTGGCTCACTCCATCGTCACCTGGAGTTTAATGAGCCTGTTTTTTCAGTGGTATTTAGACCAAGAAGTTCTCAGATTTTTGTGGGAACAGGTAACCGGATTGCTAAGCTCTGGGACATCGAAACAGGAGCTCCTCTTCAGACCTTGGAGCATGATCTTTCAGTCACGCAAGGGGTCTTTAACCGAGATGGTGCTCTGCTCATCACCGTTTCGCTTGATAAAAAGCTCCGGCTTTGGGATATTGAAAGTCGTGAAGAGATTAGACTCTTTTTTGAACAAAAGTCTGCTACCCCAGATGATGAGATAGCAAAACAGAATGAGCTTCTTAGAGCGATAGGCAGTATTATGGAATTAAATCGCTTTGAAGCAATTCTTAAAGTTACTGAAGAGCAATTGGCAAGGTTCAAGAGTTTTCCACAAGCAGTGCAGGAACGACTTGCTCATTATATCCGTGCAATAAGTAGTTCAGGACCCTTGTGAGGTTGAGAAATCCGGAGTTTTGAGTACTTAGCTAGTTTCATAGGCTTTCATAGAGTTCCTTTTTTTTCTGAATATGTTTGCTATACTTGAAAAGAGTTTATTAACTACCTCTTAACGATGAAAGGTCCAGCAGTGGCTAACTTTAATCGCATTATTATTATCGGTAACCTTACTCGAGATCCAGAACTTAAAATGCAGCCATCTGGTCAGGGACTCTGTAAATTAGGTATCGCTTCTAATCGTCAGTTCAGAAACAAGGCAACAGGGACGCTTACTCAAGAAGTATGTTTTGTTGATATTGCTGTATGGGGACCACAAGCCGAAAGCTGTAAGCAATACCTTCAAAAAGGGCGACCAGTACTCGTAGAAGGGCGCTTAAAATTTGAAAGCTGGAAAGATGCTGAGGGAAATACTCGCTCCAAGCATACCATTGTAGCTGAGAGAGTTGTCTTCCTAGGATCTCGACAAGAGTCAGAGACGGGAGTTCCCTTTGAAACGGGTGTTACCGCAGCACGTATGGCAGAGCAAGAAGGACCTTCTTCGTATGCACCTGCTGAAAGTACGAGTGAAGTTAAATTTATGGAAGAAGATGCCTTTACGGATGACCTTCCTTTTTAACTTGTGCACATAAAAAACCTGCCTCCCTTGCAAAGAATGCTTGGGAGGCATTTTTATTTCATTAAGTCTAGAAGCACCAGTTTACATCAAGGCCTAGATAACCACCGCCCGTGTTTATATTAAAGACTCGAAGTCCCGTCATCTCTAAATCATAAAATACGCCAATACGTGCGCCAGTTTTAGAATTGCAGCGTGTGAGATCATACTCAAATAAGAAATGCACTATGCTTCGCGCCCATTTTTGGAAGCGCTGGTCCTTATTTACATGCTCGAGATTAAAGTGTGCGCTGTCGCATGGCTCTACGCAATCTGCATTCTTTTGCTCGTAGCTAAAGCCTAACAGAAGTGACATGCCATTGTAAAAGTGATCTGCTTTTGCATAAGTACCCATGCGCCACACCGTACCATACCGCACATCTGCCATCCCTTTACCGAGTACTATAAGACCGGTAGCCGCCTCTTTTTCGGTTCTCATGCGGAGATATTCCATTTTCTTAATGAAAAAAAGGGCATCGGCATGATACCCAAACGTAAGCCAATCATAGGCGCCCACAGAGAGGTCAAAAGAGAGCGGGATAGCCCAGTGCCCATTATATCCATAAGGAATCGAAAATAGTTCGCCGGACTTAGCCTTTTTTCCTGTTGGGAACAGGACTCCTGTTTTAATGGTGGTATCAATAAAGTCCAAATAGCAGGTGTCATCATAGCTATAACTCCATCCTAAGAAGAGTGTAGAGTCAGATGCAGCAGCGCCATCAGTACGTTTGAGAGAAAGGTCAAATTCGTGCAAAAAAGGTGCGAGAAGACTGACGGGCTGTTCCCAAGCCGGCGTATAGTGCTTGCAAGGGCTCCCATTGGGTGAGTTAGTACTCACAAACCCCGAGGGAAAAACTCTCAGGATCACCATAGGAAAATGAAAGTGGCCAAAAAATCCCCGAGTAAAGTTTTGGTACAAATTAAAGTCAGCTTCAAATACATCTGCGACAGCCTTAAACTCTATTCTTTGGGGATTCCCAGGAAGAATGAGGGGCTTTCCGCTTGCTTGCGAGAGTGCCACAATATTTTCTGAACCATACAGTGATGTCAGATTGCAGCGGCGCCCGTCGCAATTTCTTCCTCTATGGCTAGAACCTCCGAGCAACTGGATATCAAGTGTAGAGAGCCATGATTTGACAAAGCGTGGCTCATCCCAAAAGGAAGAAGTCCTATAGAAGAAGCTTCTGTTGAAGCTTCCGATGGTGCTTGTGAGTGAAAGCAGACCTATGAGAACGT
>JABDCP010000013.1 GCA_013288045.1 Candidatus Babelota bacterium | reverse complement strand
ATCTCTTGGGTTACTCCTAACCCTTACCTTGATCGCACCAGCATTAGCAAAATCGGACAAGCATTGCCATAACGGAGAAGTCGTAAAATTTGTTCAAGGCGGTGCTCCAGCAGGTGGCACTGGCACCAAAAAGCATCCCTTTGCAACACTCAAAGAAGCAGCAGCGAGTACGTGGGACATCCTTATTGTTCTTCCCTCAGCAGTTGCGTTAACCGATGGCATAACCCTCACCAATCAAAAGCTCATTGGTGACATATGTGACTCTAATGTAGCTCTATTTCCTAAGCTTACTACCAATCAAGTAACTGTTATCGGTGACGGTGCCATTGAAAATATCTTCTTTACTAATATGTTAGGTTCCGCCATCAATTATGACAAGGCAGAAAATCTTATCGTAAAAAATGTCAGCATTGATGGTTTTAATACAAAGACACCACCTACTAAAGCACCAGCAATCACCGGTACCTGCCCACAATCTGGAAATACTCTTATTGAAAACGTAATTATCCGCAACGATAATGGCGCAAATGCCGGTATCTTCGATAGCCCCACAGGTAGTGGTGTATCAAGGGAACTAACTGTATGCGGGTGTGAGCTTACTGGGATTACCGGAAATGGTATAGAAACAGCACCTGATAAAGGAGCTTCCTCTGACGTCGTTATCAAAGATTCGTATCTTCATGATTTTTTTAGTAGTGGAGAACCTGCTGGCATATCTGTAAATTTAGGTTCTACCTCTAGCGCTACAGAGACTATTCTGGTTAAGAATACATCTTTTTATAATGTTGGAGTTGACGAAGGCAACGAAATTGTTTTAAATACCCAAAATAATTCAGATTTAAAAACGAGAATTGATTCCTGCTCATTCCAAGAAACCGAATCTAACAACGGCGTAGTTGCTGTGTCATCTAAAAATAGTAATTCATCAGGCGAAATAGTGGTAGAAAACTCAGTAAGTACGAATGTGCAGAGATTTTTCGTAGAGACATTAACTGCTGCTATCAGACAAGACAATAGACTCTGTGGAAACACGGTGACTGGGGTCATCTTTTATGAAACGGGAACCAGTGGCGCTGGAAAATCTGCAGTCATAACTGACATCAGAGGAAACATCTTTAATGGAACTACAGGAATACACTTAAATAGCCTCTCCTCTTACTCTCCACTGTATATAACTGCTGAACATAACTGCTTCACAGGCACTGGTAATGCTTTTCAAACCTCTGCTACAGGCAATATTGGTACAGTAGTCATTGATGCCCATTGTAACTCATTTTCAGGATTCAATCCTGATATTTCAGATGCTGGAAGCAATGTCAACTACCTGGTGAGCAGAAACTTCTGGGGCCCTTTAAAACCCTGCACAGGTACTACTTGCCCTGCATCCCAAATCTGCCAAAATGGTTTTTGTCTGGGACCAACAACTTCTCTTGGCAGCACCCCACACCCTTTCACTGGGTTCCTGGATGCAAGTGATCCACTCGCAGCTTCTATCAAATGTCCTAAGACCTGCCACTCATCTGACAAATGAGCCCCTGCTCTGAAGAGAGATGTGAAGAAAACAACAGAGAAGTAAACCCAGAGCGCTAGGCCAATCTTCTCAAACACTCGAAAATCAATAAGAACAGTCTATCTCCCCCCTATGGTACAAAATACCATAGGGGGGACTCTTGAAAAAACTGACGATATCGTTTTATGACGGCACTGCAGAGAACATAGGACACTTCTCATGCTTATCACATCTCTTGGAAGCTCTTTTTAAGGATGCCCCCTATACATGTATCATTCATTGGGGTATAATAAGCACTAGAGACTATCTCTTTATACAAGGAAAAGACTTATGAAAAAACAGATCTCTTATGAAGCCGCATTCAATTTTGGTTTCTCTTCATTCATTAATAATATATTTACGTTTTTCATGCTCTGGGTCAGTTCACTAGCCATCATTGCTGTTGCTCTGCTACTGGGACTGCTTTTTTGGATACCCTTTGCATTTTCATTAGGCTTGAGTAATGCACTACCACCAACTTTTTCAATGTTTATCAACCCCTTGGGATTCCTGTGCAGCTCTGCAGTACTTTCTTTTGCAGTTTTACTCTTTTATGGTTTTTATCATTACCAATTGGTTCGCTTTTCTCTTGCGATCTATGAAGGAAATCCGTTACCGTGGAGAGAGTTTTTTGTTTTTCCTAAGTCTTTCTTCTCCTTCTGTATTGCCCGTTTAATACGCTGGCTATTGATATGTATTGGATGTATCCTGCTTTTCTTTCCGGCCCTCTATTGGGCATGTAAATATTATTTCGCAGGCTACTCACTCGTCGATGAGACAAGCAGCACCATAGCTGACGACCGTGCCTCTATAAGAAACCTTACCAAGGGAGTTCGCTGGCAACTACTCGGCTTACTCATCATAATCTATCTGCTTTCGATGCTTATTTCCCTTACGCTGATGTTTGCCATGCCAATCGTATATTTAGCATCTACGCATGCCTATAAGCAACTTAAAGAGCAAGATACTTCGATTGAGGTTACGTCTTCTAACAACTAAGCACAATTAAAAATGGGTGCTTTAATCACTTAGATTAAAAGCACCCATCCACATAGCTTATGGAAGTTAGAGAAGCAAGTTTGCCATCATCGCTGATAATAGATTTGCTAACGCTCCACCAAATACGGCACGCATGCCAAGCTCACTGAGCCATTTGCGCTTTTCTGGAACTAAAGAACCGATACCACCTATCTGGATACCGATACATGAAAAATTTGAAAAGCCGCATAGAGCATAGGTGATAATCGCTATACTTCTTGCCGAGAGTCCCATGTGTAACATTTCACTGTAGGCTACCACTTCATTCACGGCAATTTTCGTACCTATCAATTGGCCCGCTTGCAAAGCTTCGTTTCCCGTAAAGCCGAGTAACCACCCAAAGGGTAAGCATATCCATGAAAAAATCATATTGAGCGTAATAATGGGAAGATGCAAACCGACATATGTGTTTAACGTAAGACACGCAAATCCAAGGAAGCCATTGAGAACTTCAAGTAATGCAAGAAAGGCGATAAGCATAGCACCTACATTGAGCGCAAGGTACATACCATCAGAAGTTCCTTGAGAAATTGCATCAAGCGCATTACCTGACTGTAATTCTATAGAAGCTGTTGCATCACACATAGCATCAGGATGCTCGGTCTCTGGGTAGATAATTTTTGCGATAAGTATGGTAGCTGGTATGGCCATAACACTTGCCGCAATCAAATGAGTTGCTGGCACCCCCATCACCGCAAACACGGCAAGAATCGACCCGCTAATAGTTCCCATGCCACTTATCATCATCACTAGAAACTCAGATTTTGTCATCCGTTTTAAATAGTGCTTAATAAGAAGCGGCGCCTCTGTTTGCCCTAAAAAACTGTTAGCAACAGCGCAGAGCGTTTCAGGCCCCGTAGTACCCAATAAAGGTCGAATAAGCCTGTTGATCCCTTGCACCACAAATTGAATGATTCCTAGATAGAACAGAAGCGAGGTGAATGCTCCAAAGAATACGATGACTGGTAATACCTTAATAACAAAAACAAAACCCCAGGGACCTGCAGGGTTGGCAAGGTTACCAAACACAAAATTTATACCTCGCTCTGCAGCTTGATATAAGGTCGTAAATAATCCTGCTATATAAGCTATGATCTCATAACCTATCGTCGTCTTAAGCACTAAAAAGGCTAGAGAAGCATGTAAAAGAAGACCCGTTAGCACCAGTCGCCAGGGAATATTACGTCGATTATTAGACATCAACACCGCCAGTCCAAGAATCACTGCAATGCCGACAAAGCTCAAATAACGATTATACTCAAGAAAATAAGAGAGTGGATTCATGGCAAGCCCCCCAACAAATTAATAAGCACCTATACACTACAAGACTATCTAGTAATACGCCTCCAACTTAAACTCAGGGATGCTGCGTCTAAGCCGATTCAAAAACGATATCACGTGTAGCCAGGGTATCATCTACCATGGGAAGTGTCACGTGATTTTAAAGAAAACAATGTGCTTATTTTTTTAGTTTGCTCATCAACTTTGAATGTTCTTGAAGAAATCAGAAAAGAACTTGGAGTAAGCAACTCTTTGATAGTGAGAATCATCACTTGTAGAGAGAATCAAAATTGTTAGCGGCAGGCTGTGAGTTGTAAGCACACATCAACCTAGAGTTTTAGGAAATCTTAGGCGAGAACAGGCTGCTTGCGACGATCAAGCCGCTCTTTTTCCATGAGTGCATCAACGATTTCATCAAGAGCACCTTCAAGTACCATGTCGAGCTTATTAAGTGTAAGTTCAACCTGATGATCAGTCACACGATTCTGAGGAAAATTATACGTTCGTACCTTCTCAGCCCGCATACCCCCACCTACAAGCTCTTTTCTCATTAGAGCCTTTTCTTGATCTTCTTTTTCGAGCTTGGCAGCTAACAGCCTTGATTGGAGCATCTTAAGAGCTTTTGCTTTGTTTTTATGCTGTGAACGTTCGTCCTGACAGGTCACCACAACGCCCGTTGGAATGTGCGTAATCCTTACTGCAGAATCGGTCGTATTTACGTGCTGCCCGCCAGCACCACCTGAGCGGTATACATCTATACGCAGATCTGAAGGATTAATAGTAAGGTCAACCTCTTTTGCCTCTGGAAGAACAGCAATCGTAGCTGTGGAGGTATGCACCCGTCCAGAACCTTCAGTAACCGGTACTCGCTGAACCCTGTGCACACCAGACTCAAACTTCAAATGCCCAAATACATCCTTCCCCTGGATATGCAGGACAATTTCACGAATGCCGCCAACATCTGTTTCACTCACACTCACAATATCAACGCGCCAATGTTTTTTAAGGGCATAGTTTGTATACATGCGAAGAAGATCATTTGCAAATAAGGAAGCTTCTTGGCCACCGGCACCTGCTCGAATTTCTAAAAAGGCGTCCCTTGAATCCAGTGGATCAGGAGGGAACATAATGCGATCAAGATCAGCATGTGCCAACGTAATTGTTTGCGAAAGTTCACTCAACTCTTCTTCAAATAAAGGAACCATTTCGGGCTCTTTATTAGCCTCAAGTTGAGCCTTAAGTGCATCATAATCCTTTTCTAAGCGCAGTATTTCCTTGTGTTTTGAAAGGAGCGTTGAAAGGTAAGAAAGTTCTTTTTGAACGAGATGTCGTTTGCTTGTATCAAGCGTTGATGAGCTCGCCTGGTCGTTGAGCTCATCAAATCGCTTCTGAATTGTATCCCATGGGATGAGCGTATCGCTCGTGACCATCGGTTATTTCTTTTGGTATTTTTTGTTGAACTTCTCGATACGACCAGCAGTATCGACGTGCTTTTGTTCACCCGTAAAGAACGGATGGCACCCTGAACAGAGGGTCGCACGAAGCTCATGGCGTGTTGAACGGGTATTAAACTCAGTTCCGCATGCGCAGTGAGCTACAACATCAAACGATTCTGGATGTACACCATTTTTCATAAGTTATGCTCCTTTATACTGGTATGGATCTCATCTTAGTTGGCACCAGGCCATTCCATACTTCAGATAGTATAGCTTAATTTTGCCCTTTTGACAATTCTTCTTGGCCATCAAGAAAACCCCACCCATTCCACCTATCATAAAGTCCCCTACCATGGCCACTTGCCTTGAAAGATAAACAATCTATACTGATAGAATCAGTGTCCAACCTACTTGCCAAGGAGCTTCATGTCGTATACTTGCCCGTATAAAAAAATACTTTCTCTTGCGTTTGTAGCCCTATCGATTAGCCTTGGAATGGTAGAAGCCAGATCCCGAGGACCAAAAGAGCGAAAGCACCTTAACTTTTCAAAGCTTCATGTCGACCAGCTCTGTTTTCCTGAGAATTTTTATTTTGGTTTCGCCATAGCAGAGCAGCAAAATTCAGGAGCTGAGAATCTTCCCGATAGTCAATGGAGTCGCTGGGAAAAGACCAATTTTCCCAATGGAAAGCCCCATATTCGAGATAATCAACGGTCCGGTAAGGCTTGTGACCATTGGAATCTCTATAAAAAAGATATAGCCCTCATGAAAGACGACTTTCAAGCAAATGCGTTCCGCTTCTCTCTTGCCTGGGATCGTATTGAGCCTCAGGAAGGCCAGTTCTCAGAAGAAGCTCTTCAACACTATAGTGATGAAGTTGACGCTCTCTTGGACGCGGGAATCGCCCCTATGATTACCCTACACCATTTTGCTCATCCTATCTGGTTTGAAGATAAGGGCAGCTTTGAAAAAGAAGAAAATATCGTCTATTTTGTGCGTTTTGCCAAAAAAGTCTTTGAAAAACTAGGTGATCGAGTGCCCTTCTGGTGCACGATAAACGAACCAACAATCTTTGTATTTCAAGGGTATCTTGCCTTCAATTGTGTATTTCCTCCAGGGAAAGCAGATGGTATATTTGGCAGTTTTCCCCTTGCAACAAAAGTCCTCAGAAACCTTTTACAAGCGCATACCGAAGTCTATCAGGCCTTAAAAGCTATGCCTCACGGCAACACGGCTCAGATTGGTCTTGTTCACCAGTATCTTTCATTCCATCCTTGGGGAGTAATCACACCGATTGAATCCTTCATGCAATGGTGTCTAAATGAGTTTATGATCGACTCGGTAATCAACTTTCTCAAGACCGGAACATTTAGGTATAAATGGAGGTGCTTCTTTGAAGAAACCTACCATGCACCTATTGATAAAGCTTCAAGTAAGCCTGCAGCTCAACAAATAAGCGATTTCGTAGGACTCAATTACTATTCACGCGTACTCATCGAATTAAAGTATACACATCTTATTACACTAAGATTTAGTACGATGCTGGGTTCTTCACCTAATCACGGCGAAACGATGACTGATATGGAATACGCGATTTATCCCGAAGGCATCTACAAAGCCCTTCACCATATGTCGACAATCGGCTTACCAATCTATATTACTGAAAATGGTATCGCTGATCATAATAATGCACACGATGAGCGAAGAGTGCGCTGGATCAAAGAATATCTCAAGGCAGTCAGTTTAGCCTTTGAAGATGGGGTAGACGTCCGTGGGTTCTTCTACTGGACTCTTATGGATAACTTCGAGTGGGATAGAGGCTTCCATAGTACCTTTGGGCTCTATTCTAATGATCTTGCTACACAAACAAGAACGCTCAAAGAGGGCGGCAAAATCTACCGTGATATCATTCAAGCATATCGTGCAGGTGGGCATAGATTGGCAACTGCTGATGCCCATTAATAGGTAATAATCATTTAAGGGAGCGCTTCGGCGCTCCTTTTTTATGTTTAGACCAATAGAACTTCAGTATTTTTAGTCTAAAAGAAAGAGCCATCTTTAATAAGATGACTCTTCACAAGCTATGAGAGGAAGCTGGCGGGGCTGACGAGACTTGAACTCGCGACCTTCCGCGTGACAGGCGGACGCTCTAACCAAACTGAGCTACAGCCCCTTTCATGGCTCCTCGGACTGGACTCGAACCAGTGACCTAACGATTAACAGTCGTTTGCTCTGCCAACTGAGCTACCGAGGATTATATTTTCACTGTTCTGGTGGGCGGTACAGGACTCGAACCTGTGACCACCAGTTTGTAAGACTGGTGCTCTACCAACTGAGCTAACCGCCCCTAGTGTTTTATTACTAGATACTATTCAGTGTAAATAATGTGCTGTAAAATGTCAAAACACAAAAACCATGCACTAAAGCCCGTACCTACCGCAGCTTACAGGCTACCTCGAGATTTTTGGTAAGACCTCCTCAAGTATCCCAAAAATCCGACAGAGTTGATCCCATTTTGATCCCGCGGGATAATTAGCATTTTTCAAAGATAGCGCGGGATTGAATTTTTTAATAAAGAGCCACACGAGACCCTCAATAATGTCGATTGGATTGATTATTTGAAAATCAGATTTTTTAGCGCAGGATTGAGGGGAGTTCAAGTCCGCGCGATAAATTGCCTTTTTGACAGATAGCGCGGGATTGAATATCATCGCAGTTGAAAGATCAATTGTACTTCGCACCCAAAGACAAAAATAACTAATCTACAGGTACTCCTCGATTAGTAGGTGTTTTAAAAAGGATTGATATTGAAGAAGTTTTTTCAGAAATTTTTTGGGCCGAGTGTCAAGGAAGTATGGACTGAACTAAGCCAAGAAATCGGTGCCACGTATGAACCTGGTAGCTTTCTCCATAATGCAAAGGTTATATTGCCTTATCATGCCTGGCGAATAATACTTGATACTTATACGGTAAGGACTGGTGGAAAACACCCACATATCCGTACTATTACGCGAATAAGAGTCCCCTTCATTAGTACGCGCTCTTTAAAGCTCACCATCTATCCAAAAAACATTTTTTCAGATTGGTTCCCCGGCCAAAAGAGTACTGTCGTAACAGATGATCCAGATTTCAATACCCACTTCATCATCAAAGGTAGTCCTGAACCTCTGGTCCAAGAAATCCTCAAAAATGATTCTTTACGCCATCTGCTCGACAAGAATAGGAAATATTCTTTTTCATTTAAAATCATAGATCGTGAAGGATGGCTGTTCTCAAAATTTCCCGAAAATGTAGACCTAATATCTTTTGAAATACACAAAGTAGACTATTTTGGAGCAGTGCGGAACAAAGAGCTCCTAAAAGATATGTTTTCTTTATGTACCCATACCCTTGATGAACTACTCCGAAATGAATGTACGGTAGATGAGGATCCACATCTCTCACTGTAATCCCTTGCGCGACCTAAGCATCTTGTAAAAGAAAAAAGCTTGTAGAGCATGCCAGTATGAAGTATGATTAGTCCACACGAAAGCATATGTAACAAGTCTGGAGAAGCGATGGCAACATTTTCTGATTACGTTAAAAATATTTTCTGGGTACTCTTGCTCCTTCAATTTGCCCCGCTATTTTTTAAAGGCATTCGCACTCAATATAGCGATATGTTCGAAGAGAAAACTCGCGTAGGTGTTATACCAATTACCGGTGATATCGAACATGCTAACCCAACGATCAAGGATGTTAAAAAATTCTTTGAAGATAAAAACTTAAAAGCGATCGTATTAAAAATCGACTCCCCAGGAGGAGTATCACCGGCTGGCCAAGCTATTTTCCAAGAGATTCTGCATTACAAGAAACTTCATCCAGAAAAATTTGTCGTGAGCTATGTTGAGCGATTGGCTGCTTCAGCTGCCTATTATATTGCCTGTGCTGGTGATTACATTATTGCCACCCCAAGCTCAACTATTGGAAGTATAGGCGTTATTATTCAGCACCCTTCTTTTAAAGGGCTTCTTGAAAAAATCAATGTCTCCTACACGATTACAAAAACAGGTGAATACAAAGGTATTGGAAACCCGTTCCTTACGATGACACCTGAAGAGAAAGCGATTTTTCAAGAGCTCAGCAATGATACCTATAAACAGTTTATCAGAGATGTCAGCGCGCAACGTCCTCAGCTCTCAACTGATGTAAAGCTCTGGGCAGAAGGTAAGATATTTACGGGTGAACAGGCTCTCGCTCTGAAACTCATTGACGAAACAGGCTCTCCTTCTACGGTAGAAAGAGTCCTGAGAGAGAAGGCTCAAATAATAGGCAAAGTTGAATGGATCAAACCTGCTAAGAAACGATCTTTCTTAGCAAACCTGTTTGCCCAAGATGAAGATGATGATAGCATAACTTACTTGTCAGCAGCCGTCGATAGTATCTGTCAGGCAGTTGAATCCCGTTATGCAACTCAAAGTATGCTCTCATGATTCTGCTGGTTTCAGCGGTAACTCTTCTGCAACAGAAGAATCAGAAGCCTCATCCGTAAACGTATGGGGCACTATACTTATCTGAGAAATTTTCTTAAGGTCAAGTGAGGGCTCTATAGTAATCGAACGCCCATAACCACCCTGATCAACATCGGTAATCCTACCTAACCCAAATCCTCGCGGAAAGAGACCGCCTTCACCACTTGAAAGAACCGTATCCCCTACCGTAACTTGATCTCTATGATCAACATAAGCAAGTGTAGTGAATCCTTTTTTAAGACCATGATGCATCCCTTTCACGCCATTTGAAGAGCAAACCGCAGCTACGTAACAGTGCGGATCGGTGATCAACAAAATCTTACTGTAGGACGGATATACGTGGGTCACTTTTCCCACGAGCATATTGTGGTGCAACGCGATCATATCTTTCTCAATACCAAAGTTTTCTCCCGCATCGACGAGAAAGAAATTCTCACCCGAAAAGTTCCGCAAAAGGACCGGTGCAATTACTAACGACTGGGCGTTATACCGCTTCATAAAATCTCTCAAATCAGAGGTATCCTCTACCGTTCGCTGTAATGCTTTTAAAGAAATAAGCTCGTTCAAAAGAGTATCACGCTCAAGCGTAACCTTTTCAAGGTCAGCAAGAACATGCACAATCCCCTGCTTATATGACGGAGAAAATGAGTGGACTACAAACCTTTGGAACTGTAACAAGGGATAGGTCACATAAGACATCGCGGTTTCAATGCGTCTTTCTGAAAGTCCTAGGAGCCGATTGATCACAATAAAAAGCGCACCAAGGATCATAATGCCGATAAGACCCTTTTTTATCATCCCAAATCTCCAGGTTATGGTAAGTCTGGGTGTTTGGTATGCCATTCGGTTGATTGCTCATAAGCATACGCTGCTTGATAAATTGCAGCCTCTGAAAATTCAGGCCCTATAAGCTGGAACCCTATTGGTAGCCCTGCTTGGGTAAATCCACAAGGAACCGCCAACGCAGGAGTGCCGGTCAAGTTATTCGATGCCGTAAAGTAATCTTGTAAATCAAGTGCAAGACTATTATCTTTAAATTCACCAAGCTTAAATGCATGTGTAGGAGATACCGGCGCAAATAAAAGATCCACCTCTTTAAATGCTTCATAATAGGCCTCACGCATCAATGCTTGTACCCGTTTTGCCGCCTTATAATATTCATTTGAATGCCCTGCTGAAAGAACATACATGCCCACTAAGATTCGCGCCTTCACTTCTGCACCGAAGCCCTCAGTGCGTGATCTGGTATACATATCGGTCAATGATGTTGGATTATCACAACGGTATCCATACCTGACTCCATCAAAGCGTGCAAGATTAGATGCAGCTTCTGCACGACTTACCATGAAATACACGGCAGCAGCATGATCCATAATAGGTAACGAGATACGTTTAATCTTAGCCCCAAGACCCTCAAAATGCTTAATAGCATCTTCAAGTTTTTTGAGCACCTCAGGATCAAAACCATCCGTCGTAAGAGCATTATCTATAATCCCCAGTGTAAATCCTTCCTTAAGCTTTCCCGTTAGATTGCTTATATAGTCAGAGTTTTCAACCGATACCGATGTTGCATCCATAGGATCTTTACCGACTACTAATGATAGAAGCAATGCATTGTCATAGACATACCGCGTTGAGATACCAATTTGGTCAAGAGAAGAGGCATAGGCAACCAAGCCGTAGCGAGAAAGCAACCCATAGGTAGGTTTTAGTCCAACAATACCACAGAGCGCTGCAGGTTGCCGAACCGAGCCACCCGTTTCAGATCCTAAGGACCAGGGAACAAGGCCGGCAGCAACTGCAACAATAGAGCCACCACTTGAACCACCAGGTACACGATCAAGGTCCCAGGGGTTACGCGTAATCTGGTAAGCAGAAGTCTCGGTTGAGCTACCCATAGCAAACTCATCACAGTTAGCACGGCCAACACGAAGTGCTCCCGCCTCATCTAATCGTGAAACAACCGTTGCATTATATGGTGCACGATAATTCTGAAGAATTTTTGAAGAGCAGGAGGTTATCCTGTCCTTTTGGCAAATATTATCTTTCACTATGCCAGGAATCCCTGCAAGAGGACCTTTTAAAGATGATGCCTGTAAAATAGATTCCTTATCAAAAACCTCAAGCGCCGATCCTAGCTTTTTATCATACGTCTCAAAACGTTTAAGATAGTAGGATAAGAGTTCATCAATCGATATAGTACCCGCATCTAAGGCTTGACGAAGAGTTTTAATAGAGGCAAAAGCAAATTCATTCATGAAAAAAGCCTTATTGTTTGAGGATAGCAGGAACGATATAGTACTGTTCTTCAATCTCAGGAGCTAACGCAAGGAGCGGCTCTATAGGAGTTTCTTTGGCGACATCTTCGCGAACGATATTGCTTATCTGAGGAAGCGATGCACCCGTATCTTGAAATTCTTGCAAATATGCCGCATAAGAAAGCACTGCTTCAAGACGACGTAGAATACCAGGTATTTCTTCCTCGGATAGGCTAAGATTTGCTGCCTGAGCAAGCTTAAGCAGTTCTTCTTTGGTAATATGTATCATTGTATTCCTCACTGAGCCGATGATAAGAGAGCCGCTAATTAGTATAAGCTCAGGTCAAAAAAATGCAATGCACTCCGGCACAATACACGATGGGAAAGACCATTCAGTTTGAGCCCTACATCTTCCATGAGAATTTTATTTCGAGATCTTTGCCAAGTGCTTTTGCTACTCGATGTAAAGTGATCAGAGTAACAGAGTAATTATTTGGATCCAATAGACGTCGTATAACTGATCTACTTATTCCAATGAGATCTGCCATTTCTTCTTGTGTTACCTGAGCAGATTTCATGGCTTGCGCTAATTCGTAGGCAATGACTTCCTTAAGGGCAGCTAAAGTAACTTCCTCGTAAATACCCTCTTCTTTGAGAAAATCTTCAAAATCAGATCCTATACGTTTTTTGTCCATGGTGTAACCCCGGGTGAGGATTGTACAAAATGTACCAAAAATGGCCATTTCCGCAAGTAACTTCATAGCTTTTATGTTGCGGGGTGTGCTGGTTGATAGCTTTGCGTCTTTCTGGTACCATGAAAATACACATGCGCATCGGGATCAATTACAGAATATGGTGCATTGAAAGAGACAATTGCGCCAAAAGTCTTGCAACTGATGGCTGATTGGATTAATGCTCGATTTGGTAATAAGAAATAGCTAGTATGTATTGGGGATTGGGCATTGCCCGATCCCTTACTTACGTAAGGAGAATCTGTGATATTTAATAAAAAACGGTATGCAATTATAGGAATAATCTCGATTTTTTGCGCCTCTCTCTATGTATTTAAAGAATGGCGGGTTCGGCGGGGATTTGCTCCTTTTAATTCGGGTACAATTATTATATTGAATGGCCCTTCATCGGTCGGAAAATCAAGCATTCAGAAAAAAGTTCAAGAGCTGTTTGAGCAACCATATTTACGCATGGGACTTGATGATCTTGCGTTTTTACCAGCGCGATACATATCGGTTAATGGTCCTGTGCCTCCTGCAAATCAGGGAATTTGGTTGGATACCACTCAACAAGATGGCCATCAAATTGTTACCATTCATTATGGTGAAGTTGCGCAGAAGATGATGAAGGGTATCCATCGAACGTTTGCTGCATTTGCAACAGCAGGTAATAACATTGTGGTTGATTATATTTTGTATGACCCGGCATGGCTTGCTGATCTGATAGATGTACTTAAAGGTTATAAAGTGTATTTTATTGGCGTAAATGCCCCACTCTCTGTTATTGAAGAGCGTGAGCAGCAGCGAGGCAATCGTTTATTTGGCCATGCCCGTAGTCACTATGATACCGTTCACAAGGGACTAGTATACGATCTTGAGATAGATAGTTCTGTTTTGACACCCGAGGAATCTGCGCTTGCCATCAAAGAATTTATTGCAGAATTTCCGAATCCGCAGGCATTTAAGAAAAATTAAGGATCATTGCTATGAATTATAGGACACGCCGCTAACATATTTAAGGAAAGTATCTTGCTATGCTTGAGCTTTAAATAGCACGAGCTTTCGCTCTTTTACGCCAACAGTATATGAATAGGTATCAGCAATAAAGGGTTGAACTTCTGAAGAAGGCTTCCATGATCGTGAAGCCCAGTAGACGAGTCGACTATCTTTATAGGGAGATGATGGCTTGAAAACTCGTATCAACTCTTCAGGTTGAAGCGATGCGCGTGCACAAAAAATATCTACCTCATAGTGAGTTTGCCGCAAGAAAGTACGCCAATCAAGCTCTACGATTGAAACCTGAGAAAACTGAAAGTGCTCAACAAGTTCCTGTAGGAATGCACGCTTTTTTGCATTGACCTCAATGAGCACAAGCGGAATATGGGGATAGATAATCTTAAGGGGAAGAGCAGGGAATCCGGCACCAGTTCCTACATCACCAAGGCCTTTGAGCACTTCACATGGTATAAACTTTCTCAATGCTAAAGAATCTTCAAAATGATCAGTTAGCACTTGTGCAAGATCAGTTATTCCGGTAATGTTGTGGAGCTTATTAGCCGCCACAAGACGCTCATAATAGTCTTTAAACTGATCTTGCTGAGACTGAGTAAGCTGTTGCCGGGAGAAAAACTCATCCCATAGGCGTTCTTGAGACATAGGTAGTATAGACTTTTAGTAGTGTTTTCTGGTAGTCTAGGAGCACGAAGCTACTTATAACACTCATGAGTGTATACCACAGGATTAAAAATATGAAGCTGAGAACACAGCTGATAATGATCTGCCTCTTCAGTCTGCTATTTGGTTATGTGCAGAGTCAGGTATCTCCTCACATAATAACATTTTTTGTTCGACCACTCCCTACCTCGCCAACTGAGGCAATTACCAAGGCTCTTGAAGAGCGTAAACGCCGAATGAGCCACCATGATGAAATACTGCAACCTGTTCTGAGTAAAGTGCTTAACCTGCCGTTTCTCCATGCTGGACTGTACGCTTCCTACGCAGGAACTATTACCCATTCAAATGCTGATGGCCAGATTCTTTTTGAGCGCAAATCACCAGAACCAAAACTCATGGTTCTCATAACCGATACTCTTAAACCGATACCGGTTGATCCTCTTAAGCCTAAGACGCTTCTTGGATTTATGGTCGATCCTAAAAGTCCTGCTGAGCAGTATTCCTTTAAGCGCTTACAAGACCCTGAAACGGAACTCTATGAATGGCATGTCACTTCAGTCCCTCTAACGAGAAATGCAACTATTCCGTATGATACGATCATCATATATGCTGACCCGAGGAATATTATTGTTCCTTTAGGATCAACGCTTACTACCGACAATGAAAATTTTGTGTTACCAGACTTATATGTAACTGAAGGATATAACTCTGCACTGAATGCTCTTCGCTTTCTAAAAATCCGGCACTATTTTGCTCCGGTAACCTTTAACTATACCTTTTTACCAGACCAATATCAGAAGAAGATCAGTTAAAGAGTAAGACAACAAGATAAGAGGCCCATGAAACTACTTATTTCTTTTAACATACTGGATCTTGAGAAAGCACTCACCGTAGCTGCTATTATTGAACCCCACGCGACGATGTTTGTCATCGGTCAATTACTGATTTATAAGTATGGCGAAGAATCGGTCAAAAAATTTCGAGCGATGTTCCCCGAAAAGCTTCTAATGGTAAAATCCCAAATCCTTGAACGACCCGCAGAATCGGTAGCACTCTTTTCAAAAGCTGGTGCTAACTGGATCTCGGTCCTTGCTGGAGCAGGAGCAGAAACCATTCATACAGCTACCACGATAGCTCGAGAAAAGAATACAAAAATTATTCTTGATCTCGCCGATTCACGTTCTATCGGCCAAACAGCTTTAGAGGCTGACCGACTAGGCGCAGAAGCCCTCTCAGTTTATAAGCCAAGCGTTGAAGACTCGCGTGCACCCTTCACAGACAACTGGCATATGATCCAAGGCAATACCAAGCTCCCCATATTTATGGCCTCCCCAATTTCTCATGAAAATGTGAGTGAGGTCCTCGGCCTTAATCCAGCTGGGGTAATTATAGGAAGTGCCGTGGTCAATGCTGAAGACCCTCTTAAAGAAATCACCTATTTTAGCCAACTTTTAGAAAAATAGTCTAGTTTGCCTCGATGTAAGCAGGTAAGCCTCCCAGTGGAGCTAAGCAGCTCATCAAGTTGCCGCCGAACCCTATCGAGGGATTGCCATTAAACCAATAACTAGAGCCCCCTCTATTTTGCTTTAATCAATCAGCCTATTTAAAGACACCTACCCATCTATGCCCTTAATGCAATTTGACAAATATAAATATTTCTATATTATTAACCCTGACGCTGTAGGGCCCAGCATTAAAATAAAGGGAGCAGAGTCTCATGTGTTGCACAACACAGAGCCTATTTTGCACCATGGTGGTCCTTCTTACCAGCAGCATCACCTAACAAAAAATTTGGGAAACCCTTTAAAAATTATCTAAACACTGGTAAGGTGATACCACCGTTTTTAAAAACACGGAAATGTGCTATTATAGGCACACATCTTGAGAAGAAAAAGGGACTATGAAGAACTTATTAATTGTAGAATCACCCGCTAAAATTAAGACGATCTCGAAACTTTTAGGGAAAGACTTTAAAATATTGTCCACTGTGGGCCATATTAAGGACCTCCCTTCTAAAAAGCTTGGGGTTGAGATAAATAAAGAAGTGGATATCCACTATGTAACCCTTGAAGGCAAAGAAAAAACTATTGCAGATATCTGCAAAGAAGCTCAAACAGCCGATCATATCTATTTGGCAACTGACCCTGATCGTGAGGGAGAGATTATTGCCTGGCATGTTGAGCAGGAAATCGGACGTGTAGTTAAGAAAAAGGCGATTATCAAGAGAATCGTCTATAATGAGATTACGAAACCGGCCATTGAGGAAGCTCTTGCCAACCCTTCTGATGTCGATTTACATAAGGTATCGGCTCAGCAGGCTCGTAGGGTTCTTGATCGCCTTGTAGGGTACCAAGTATCCCCAATCCTTTGGAAGAAAATAGCTAAAGGCCTATCTGCAGGGCGTGTTCAATCGGTTGCTTTAAAACTTATTGTTGACCGCGAAGCAGAGATTAAGGCATTTGTGCAGGAAGAGTACTGGTCAGTAGATGCCCTCTTTAAAGGGAAAAGCGGCAGCTTTTCTGCGCCACTTGCCCTAGTCAATGATAAGAAACCAAAAATTGGCACCGAGAAAGAGGCTCAAACGCTTGTCGCTAAGATCAAAAAAGAGTCCTATGAAGTTGAATCGATAAAAGAATCGAAGCGCCTTAAAAACCCGCTACCCCCATTTATGACGAGTACGTTGCAGCAGTCATCTTATAATACCCTGAAATTTGGGGTAAGTAAGACGATGTCCGTTGCACAGAAACTCTATGAAGGGATTCCGTTAAAAGATCCTTCAACACCGGTTGCTTTAATTACCTACATGCGTACCGATTCGCTCCGTATCTCGCCTATCGCGACAAAACAGGCCCGCAGCTACATTGAAAAACATGTCGGTAAAGAATATCTTCCAGCAACGGCAAAAGCTTATTCCAAAGCAAAAGGTAAAGCACAAGCTCAAGATGCTCACGAAGCTATTAGGCCCATCGATGTGGCGCTGACTCCAGAAAAAGTAAAAGCGTTCTTACCTGCTGATGCTGCTAAGCTGTATGATCTTATATGGCGTCGTTTCGTGGCAAGTCAAATGAAGTCTGCAGAATATGCACAAAAGCAAGTAACGGTCGTTGGTGGACCCTATACATTCCGAGTGACCGGTTCTACCCTACTCTTTGATGGCTATCTGAAAATCTATGCCGCTGAAGAAGAGAAAGAAGAAAAGATTACCATACCTTCAAAACTTGCTGAAAAAGAGGCCCTTTCTCTTGAAGAACTTTCACCTAAGCAACATTTTACGCAGCCGCCACCTAGGTTTACTGAGGCTACACTGGTAAAAGAGCTTGAGAAAGAAGGGATCGGGAGACCGAGTACCTATGCTACTATTTTAAAGACTATTCAAGAGCGCTCGTATACTGAAAAAGATGATAATAAACGATTTATGCCTACTGAACTTGGTACAGTCGTCACCAAAATGTTAACCGCAAATCTTCCCAAGATCATGAATCTTGGATTTACAGCGGCTATGGAAGAGAACCTTGATAAGGTCGCGGCTGGTACTTTGGAGCGCGATAAGCTTATCATAGATTTTTATCATGATTTTGAAAAAGATCTTGAGATCTTTAAAGGTGAAGCGAAGAAAGCTATTGAAGAAACCAATGTCACCTGTCCTGAATGCAAAAAAGGTAAGCTCATCATCCGTTTTGGAAAAGCTGGCCCCTTTGCAGGTTGTGATCAGTATCCTGAATGTAAGTTCACAAGTAATTTTGAACGTTTACCTGATGATTCAATTAAGCTCGTAAAAGCAGCTGCTCCTCAGGTGCTTGAAGAGCAGTGCCCTAAATGTGGCAAATCACTACGACAAATGAGTGGTCGATTTGGGCCATTTATCGCCTGCACGGGATATCCTGATTGCCGGTACATTAAACAGACGACGGCAAACTTTAAATGTCCTTCCTGTGGCAAAGGTGACGTAGTTCAGAAGTTCTGGAAAGGTAAAACATTTTGGGGATGCAGTACCTATCCAGCATGTAAGTTCTCAATCTCCGGTGATATCGCACAGACCCCCTGTCCACAATGCCATCTGCCGTACCTCCTGAAGCGTGTTTCTAAATCGGGTGAAGTTACGCTCAAATGCTCAAATAAGGAATGCGGTTACGCTGTAGCTGTTGAAAGCACAGAATCTTAAGCATCTCCCAGCTTGCACTGAACAGAAGGACTCGTTAGCTGAGAAAATCAACTATGATTTGGATTCTCGGGAAAAATGATTATGAAGATGCAACGCTAACAATCTGTAACATGCACTCAAATCGAGCCGGCCAAGCTATAAAATAAGACTCAGAGGACTCGCGCATTTTTCTAAGATTATTTAGTCGCAGGTTTATACACGCCAGGTTCTCTCACAATTCCCTCAGGGGTAACAGTTATCATACCTTTTCGAGCATACTTCATCACCACTTCATCTGTTTCAAAAGGTGGATAGGCATATCCTCGAGCAGAAACTTCAAGATCACGTCCAGCATGCAAGAGTTTTAAATTCCTAATCTCGTCGCTAAAAAGGTTTGTAGTTTCACGCGGGACAATTATAAAAACTTTTTGAATGTCTCGACCAGATCCCTTAAAGGCTACCTGTTGAGATTTGGCAGGCTTATTTTCTTGTAGTTTGACATCATAGGATTTTTCAAGAACACTCACATGAGGTATGGGATCAAAGCCATAAAGCATCCATGCATCAGGATAATGTTCTAAGAAATCGCCGATGATATCGGTATAGGCCTTAAAGAAGGCAAGTCTACCCCTTATAAAACCAAAATAAGCAGCAACAAACTTGTTAGTCCCAATACCGGCAATCCTATCAAAGCTAAAAGCTACCCCATTAAGATACGATAGACTCTTTTGAGCGGCCTCGCCAAGTACATTTAAAGCTTCCTCAGCTATTTCTCTTATTCGTTTTATATACTCTTGCTTGTTCTGAGCCTGTAAAGCAAGCACATCAGGGCTCAGGGGTAGAGCAATAGTTATCAAACTCATATGCCAGTCATTCGGATCAAGCCGTTTATAAGGAACCTTATCAATCATATATACGCTTTTTCCCGAATCAGTCAGCGCATTAATGTAATTTTCCAAGGACGTAAATCCTCGCACTGGCTGCATGAGAGATATGGTTATCATCTGACGCCGCTCAGCAGGCCTCTCTCCGTATCTTTGTTCATTTGCATAGGTTTTTTCATGAAGTTCTCTAAGTTTCTTATCAATAAGAACTTGTTCTTCCCTCGTAAAAGGTTGTTGAGCTTTTACCATGCAAAAAATCGGTGCCGTAAAGGCTAGTGATACTATAAATAATAGTTTAGATAGTTTCATAGGGCCATATCCTCCTTCTAAGATCAATATATTCTAAGTTTATATCATTTCATGGCACATTGTAAAGATTTTGAAAAGCGGATTGGGAAATTATTTCAAATTATCCAATTCTAGTCGATGTTTGTTACCTGGGACAAAAGATATTTTTTCTTCAGCTTGCCTTAAGGACTGAACAAGGATTGGGATAGGTTGAATCCAAAACCAAAATTATGGATCCACATGGAAATCGATACACAGTCCTTCGTGCTCAGTTTGCATTCTTTTTCATGAACAAAATGCCAAAAACTTCTTAGGTCTTTCTCTTGCTTGAGGCTGGTAAAAGTTCTATTCTCAATAGCCTTATAAATATGCAAAAGACAACCGGGGAAGGGATAATCATGAAAATGCGCAAGTTCTTGCAGAATAAGCTCTGGAGAGATAAGGCTCCACAATTAATGGAGAATATGGGCTCAGTAATACATATTAAAGAGCTTTCGGATGAAGAATATAGTCACATATTAGGGCTTAAATTACTCGAAGAGGCTGAAGAAGTTGCTGCAGCTCAGTCTTCAGAAGAGCGTATGAGTGAACTTGCAGACCTTTACGAAGTCATTGATTCACTTATGGCGCTGTATAAGATTGATAAAGATGAAGTCCTCATTTCTCAAGAGAAAAAACGATCACAACGTGGCGGTTTTGTTGAGCGCAAGTATGTTACCATAGCTGAGCATCCTGAAGGAAGCTTCGGAGAAAGCTACTGCTTAGCACAGAAAAAAAAGTATCCAGAAATTATCGACTAAGTTTTTAGATGGCCACACTCTGCTACTACAATCAAATCTTTTGAAAGATGTGAAGCCTCATTAGAGGTATAGTTGTCACGATTTAATCTGAATAAACTAGCGCGCGTCCCTTAGATGTCATTTTTCGACATCTAAGGGACGCGCATCATTTAAATTCCACAGAAACGCGCCGACGCCCCAAGATCTCTCGATAGTACTTTTAAGTAGCGCTATTCGTGATCATAATGAGATAGTCTAATTTTATCGAAATGATAAATATTGCGATCAGAAAGCCCCGCTGCTATACTACCCTTAAATGTCATTTTTCGACATCTAAAGGGATCGTATATGTTATTGTACTATATTGAAAAACTACAGGCTTTAGGGCAATTATCTTTCACGCTAGATCAAGCAATAAAGGATCTTAATACTACTTCTGATAGCGTCATTTCTGCAGCATATCGGTTAAAGAAGAAGGGCAAACTGATAAGTCCTGCTAAAGGATTCTACGTTATTATACCCGCAGGAGAGCAACAATTTGGTTCATTGCCCGCTGAGGATTTAGTACCTTTGTTAGCCGAGTATCACGGTTTTAATTATTATGCATGTCTTTTAACTGCTGCGATGCACTATGGAGCTGCTCATCAGCGCCCTGCAGTTTTCCAGATTTTCATTGACAGAAGGCAGAAAAAAAGGTTAAAATTTGGCAAAGTTTTCATAGAGTGCTTCTATAAAAAGGATTTAAACAAACTTCCAACAAAAAACTTTCAGGTTCGTACTGGTTACCTAAAGGTTGCAACTCCTGAAGTAACGGTCATGGACCTTTTAAACAACCCTCACAAAAGCGGAGGATTAAACAATATCGGGACAATAATATCTGAACTTATTGAGTCAATTGATCCAATAAAAATATTATTGTTAGCAAAACAATCACCTCACACAACGTGGCTGCAAAGATTTGGATATGTTCTAGAAAAACTTGAGCCTGATGATTTCTCAGCTAAACAACGGATTATCAATGCTCTAGAGTCATATATGCACCTAGAATCTCTCACCTATATTCCGCTTGCACCTGATATGCCGACAGTAGGTTGTCCACAGTCGGCCAAGTGGAAAATTATTGAAAACACAACTTTGGAGAGTGATGTATGATCCCTCAGCGCACGATTGCGGAATGGCACAAAAATGTAGCATGGTCAACTCAAGACATGATTGAGCGTGACATAGTTATTAGCAAAGCCTTGATCTCCCTTTATAGCAATCCCATTATCCAAGAAAAATTAATCTTTCGTGGGGGAACCGCTTTAAACAAATTGCATATCAATCCGCCAAGCCGGTATAGTGAAGATATAGATTTTGTGCAACGGCATCCTGAACCCGTAGGGCAACTTATAAATGCAATACGAAGCTGCTTAGATAGTTGGTTGGATGAACCACAACGTAGAATTACAGAATATGGAATAAAACTCACGTATCGATATCGAGCCACAAATGGACATCCTATGAAGTTGAAAGTCGAAATCAATCCCACCGAATTTTTTAATGCGCTAGAGCTTGATTACAGAGTATACTCAATTGACTCCTCTTGGTTTAAGGGAAGTGCGGTGATTACCACTTACCAATTGGAAGAATTAATGGCCACAAAAATTCGAGCTCTCTTTCAGCGGCGTAAGGGAAGAGATTTATATGATCTATGGCATGTTTTTTCCCAAGACCAAGTAAATATAGAAAAAGCCGTCACTCTATTTCAACTTTATTGTTCTCGAGGAGGCACACCAATATCCAGAAAGGTCTTTTTAGAGAATATGGAACAGAAACGTTTACATAGGGGGTTTAGGGAAGACATGCAAAGACTACTTCCCTACGGCACAAAATGGAATTTTGATGACGCATATGAATTTGTTATAAAACATGTCATAACAAAAATACCTTGAAAGTTACTGTGCCTATGAGAGTTGAGGTCTCAGTTATAAAGACATCTTGAGATGAACTTGTTAACAGCGCTTTAGCTAAACAATAGCTCTATTTTTGTTTGCTCAAGTACGCAATACAAATTCCAAGAAGACCACATACTACCATCCCCCAGGAGATATCGAGTAGTGTTATCTGGATAGGCCACCCATTTAAATGGATTAAGTTTGAAATGGAATAGATGCCATACGTAATAAAGCCATACACCGCACCCCAAATAAAACTTTGGCCATACGATACAGCACTAACTCGAGGTGCCACAAAGAGTAGTGCACCGAGCACAATAAGTGCTAGAGGTATAAACATGCCGATACACGTTACTAGCGTGCAACTCTCGGGCGGTAGCATGAGATGAGAAAGATGTTTTTGATAGATAGGACTCACAAGGAAACCGAACCAAACAAAATCTAGAATCACAAAAGGTGGATACAGTATCAGAAAGTTCTTAATGAGATGTCTTGTGTTCATATTAATCCTTTCTTTTTCAGGTGACAGTTTTAGCTGAGAGCGTCGCAAGCATATAACAAACATGCACCGAAAGCAATGTCGAGGACCTTACTATGCAGTTGGTAATTCAATTTTTGGGGGATCGATCCACCAAAGATACTTTCACAATGGTTCGCAACTTGTCTCAATTGCAAGGATTTAGGCATTGTAACTCATAGAGATCTTTCAAAGGAATGCGCATGACAATAACCAGATGATTATGAAAAGTGCGCTTATCAAGTATCTGAGCATGTTGCTTGAGATACCAGTCCACTCTTGTGGGAGCTGAAGTATAGAAATAGAGTTCATCATGCCCAAGATACTTTGCTATAGTTGCTGCAAACTTAACTAACTCTTTCCCAACTCCTTGGTTCCTTTCTTCAGAAACCACGAAAAGGCTTCCCATCCAAACACTTGTTGCGGGATAATCCGAAAATTCAGGATCAGTTTGGGTTCGCAATGAAATCACTCCAATGGGCGTTTCGCCTTTAAACGCAACAAAGGTCATGGGAACTTTATCGTAGTTCAAACGCGTTTTGAAAGAATTAATAAGCTTTTCTTGAGTTACTGAAGCATCATAGGTATGCCATTCTTCAAATAACCATTGAGCTAAGATGGGAATCACCTGTGGGCAGTTTTTCAAGAAATCTAGGCGCATAGAACGGTGAGCAAAGAAACCATTGTTCGCTTCCTGAAGCAATTGATGAATCATTGTGCCCTTCAATAGGGATATTTGAAAACTCATTGTTACTACTATCAAACTCTTTTTTAGCAATCGATGAGAAGTCCTTAGGTTCATCTAATTCCCCTATTTCTCTAAACCTTCGAGCTGTTCTACTTTGTCTCACGAGTTTCGTGTCTGTGGAAGGAACCCACATATTTGTGATTGCCAAAGCGTTTGATACAGCCCAGGCTGATTAATAAGCTCCTCGTGTGAACCTTCTTGGACAATACTGCCCTTATCAAATACTAAGATGCGGTCCATATGCAGTAACGTCGACAAACGATGTGCTATAACAATCGTTGTTTTATTATGCATGATCTCATCAAGAGATTCTTGAATAATGCGCTCAGTCTCAGAATCTAATTGAGAAGTTGCTTCGTCCATGATCAAAATAGGCGCATTCTTCAAAATCGCACGGGCAAGAGCAACACGCTGCCGCTGACCTCCTGAAAGTTTCATACCTCGTTCACCAACCTCTGTATCATACCCATGCTCGGAAGCCTTAATAAACTCATCAGCATGAACCTGCTTGGCAACTGCAATAACTTCTTGATCGGTAGCCTTTCGGTTACCGTACCGAATATTAGCCATAATGCTTCTATGGAAGAGTGACGGATCTTGCGGATAAATACCTACAGAACGGCGTACGGATGTTTGGGTTACTTTGGTAATATCTTGTCCATCAATCAGAATACGCCCAGAATTGACATCATAAATACGCAAAATAAGGCGGGCAAAGGTTGATTTTCCACTGCCTGAATATCCTACAAGCCCCACTCGTTCACGTGGCTTAATGATGACCGATTTTTTGGTAAAAAGCGGAGATGCTCCTTCATATTGGAATGAAACATTCTCAAAGATAATTTCGCCCTGAGTGACCACAAGGTCGGGGGCACCGGGGATATCCTTAAGCTCAATCGGCACATAAATCAGTTTAAGCGCCTGATCTACTGCACCCCAGTTTTCAGTGAGGGTACGCATCCTATCTGACATATCCCACATGCAATCAACAATCCATAGATTTAGCGTAAGAATCAGAGCGAAGTCACCGGGGGTAACTAGTCCTTCTCCATAGAGATAAATTAAAAGGAATAGACATACAGCTTGGTAAATCTGATAGCTCAGGGCTTGAGCAGAATAAAGTTGAAACAGAAACCAGCGACGCCTTTTAAAGAGAATATAATAGTTCTGCATAAAATGGCCCAAGCGCTTTAATTCGTAATCTTTCGATGCAAATAACTTGATATTGAGTACGTTGCCCAAAATATCAACTATCGTTGCGACAATTCGCGCTCCTGCTTCAGCTGAGTTATTGGAAAGATAGCTGAACCGCGCAAGTGTCGTTGCTGAAATAATGACAAAAAAGAATACCCACACTCCTAAGGCAATAGCAAACCACGAATGTACCTGCGCTAGCATAAACATGCCCATCAGCACAGCTACCATATTGGTAATATAGTAATCGATAACCGTCTTAACAATCTCAGGAGTAAAATTCACTGCATCGCTAATCTTGGCGGCAATATTTCCCGCAAACTGATTTTGGAAATAGCGGTAATCCTGTTCTAATACATGATCAACTAGGGTATGAGCAATAAGATTTTTAAAGAGAGGCTTATAACGCATATCACACAAATCATAGAGCTGGTAAAACACTTCATAGGAAAGCATTAATGCAATGAAGAAACAGGCAATTGTCGAAAGTGTTTGCATACTCCCACCCTGAGCTGCAGTATCGATTAATTGCTTGAGTAAGTAAGGTTTTGTCGTACCATAGAGAGCATAAAATATGGTCCATGCAAGGGGGCCAAGCAGGTAATAGCGCAAATGGTAAAGTAATGTGCGAATAAAAGAATAAACGGTCATACCGCTCCGACTAGGTAGAGAGTTTTATTCTGATTACAATAGTACCTCATATACGATAACCGTACACCTAAGTGTAAAGATTGTGAAGAGCTGTGATACCAGACCATGAGCTTTCCTATTTCAATCGTGTTCCCGGAGGTACTTGCGCAACGGTAACAAGCTTCAAGACATCTTGGGCATCAGTAACCGTAAGGACCATCCCCTGAGATTCAAGGCCCATCATCTTCCGTGGCTTCAAGTTAACAACAAAGACTGCTTGCACACCCTTCACCGCAGCTGCTGAATAGTATATTTTAATTCCCGACAGAACCTGTCTCATCCCATATGGTCCAAAGTTTACTTGCAGTTTTAGCAACTTATCAGAACCGGGTACCTCTTCTGATTCCTCAATAGTCCCTACAAGCAAAACAACCTCAGCAAAGTCCTCAATAGATATTTCAGGAAATGCTGCTTGCCCTCCTTCTGAAGCTTCTTCTACCTGCTCAGGTTTGCTTTCATATTTTTTAAAGAGCGGCTCTTTTAAGGGGTGTAGCATGAATGTTTTATTCCAGGGATTGTCATCAAGCTCCTCAAGAAAATTATGTTCACCAAAGGTAACCGTCACCCCAAGACTTGCAAGAAGCTTTTCCATAGCATGGGGCATCACAGGATGTAGCAAAATACCAATCGCATACAAGCTATGACATGATGCACTGATAACCTCTTTAAATCTCGCCTCATCAGTAATCTTCCAAGGCTCGGCTGCATGAAAGTAAGCATTGACCTGATGAATATATCCCCAAAGATGGCCTAAGGCACGATATGAGTAGCCTTCATCCATATCAAGAGAGTATTTTTCAAGCGTGGTCCAAAAGGCATCTCGAAGATCAATCTCATGAGCACCCCAGTTCTGCGGAGATGCCACTTCATATAGTTCACGACGCTGTGCAAGAGTAACTACTCGCTGTAATAAATTCCCCAGATCATTTGCAAGATCAGAGCTTACTCGCTGCTCAAGATCTTCAGTACTAAACTCAGCGTCTTGGGTAATAGCCATAAATCGAATAAGGTAATAGCGTATGGCATCAGCACCATAGGCGTCTAAAAGCGCTTGTGGATCGACTGCGTTACCAAGGGACTTCGACATTTTTTGCTTATTTACTTGAAGCCAGCCATGAACCAATAAATGCTTAGGCAGCGGTAGTCCTGAAGCCATTAAAAATGCTGGCCAGTAAACTGCATGAAATCGTACAATATCTTTCCCCATCACCTGCAAATCAGCCGGCCACCAGTAAGCAAACTCCTCTTTTTTCGATTCCTGAGCATAGCCTAAGGCAGTAATATAATTGTTTAATGCATCTGCCCAGACATAGACAACATGCTGCTCATCGTCGGGAAAGGGAATACCCCATGCCACGGTAGTCCGTGAAATACTTAAATCTCTCAAACCACTTTGTACAAAACTTACTACCTCATGTGACCGCTCTTTTGGTACGATGAAATCAGGATGCTCTGCATAGAAGGCAAGCAGTCTGTCCTGGTACGCAGATAGTCTAAAAAAGTACGACTCTTCTGCTATTTCAATCGTTTCTCTTCCACAGGATTCACAGACCACTACGGTTTCATCTTTCTTCGTGACATATGTTTCACAGGGAGTGCAATAAAAGCCACTATAGTCCGATTTATAAATATCGCCTGTTTTTATGAGCGCACGTATCCATTCTTGAACCGCCTTGATATGTGCCTGATCAGTCGTTCTCATAAAATAGGTGTAAGCAATATCGTACTTATGCCATATATCTTTGTAGGCATCAATAAAACTATCAACAAACTCTTGAGGCTTCTTACCCACCTTATCTGCTGCTTGAGCAATCTTTTGGCCATGCTCATCGGTACCTGTTAAAAAGAAAATCTTTTCTCCAGAAAGACGATGCCAGCGTGCAGCAACATCGGCTAATAAGGTAGAATAGAGCGAACCTAAATGGGGCTTTGCGGTGACATAGTAAATGGGCGTCGTCACATAAAATTTTTTCTGGTGCATACAACTCCTTGAAGGAACGGTTAAGCTTTTTTCGGTTTAACGCCTGCCCAGTACATGGGAACAACTACGTCTGACAAAGTACAAGGAACGACCACTGCAATAACTAAAAATAAATAGAGCACACCCATCTGTGGGTACCAGTTATCAAAACCGTGAGATACCATATAGAACAATCCAGCAAGAGAGCTTATGAGGATATGGGCAACATGGGATCCTAATGAAAAGACCGGAAGCATAGCCGAATGATGTTGCCGAAGTATCATTCCATTAAGAACCCCGATCCCTAAAAAGGGTATAACATTCTGAAATTCACGATGGAAGCAGATATGGAGCTCCATATCGATGCCCATCAATCTACCGGCAAGATAGGGAAGAAGCACATCGGAAAGCATACAAAATATTGTTGGCGAAATAATGCCAATGATCAATGCTTTAATAAAGCTATGTGAAAATCGTGAAAAGGTGATGATCGTACCCGTAGCTGCAAACAAAATATGCAGAAAGTGAAAGCTATGAAACAGCATGTGATACCCAGAGCAGGCCTCCTTGCGAGCTAATTGCCCAAGTGACGCCCATCCAGAACTGTAGTCAAGCAGACTTAAAATAATCATCCCAACTGCCACTGAAAATATAGCATACGGTAAATGATGCATCAACTCAGCTGAAAAGCTTCCTTCATCATGATGGTGATGATGTAAATTTGGTTCATCTGCTGGGCCTGGTATATTCGTATTCTGATGTGCCATGAAGTAATCCTTTGAGTCATGTAGTATATCTTCTATGAACTATACCTAAATTTCGCAAGAATGCCAAAAGCTCAACTGGCGTTGCGCGATTATATTCTCATTGCTAACTTCATTGTCCGTGGTATGCTATTGCTAATAGTAATTTATACACACTCCCTCAGTACATAAAGGAATCGCATGATATACTCACGAATTGCGCTCGTTTTATTGTTCAGCTTCCCATCTCTAGAAGTTATGGCAGCCTCCCAATCAAATGCTCTTGTTCGAACTGAAGAACAAAATGTTCGTGCTCAAGCAGAAGAGCACATTGGAACTTGCGGCGCTATGTGCCTCGGGGACATCCCCTCTTGGATTCAAGTCTTAGATGTGGAGGAAGTAGAGACGTACCGTGCTCGCAGACAACAACTCATCAGGAAACTTGGTTCTGCAACTTCTGCAAACCAGATAGAAGCAATCCGTGCAGAGCTGGCAGGTGTGAATGAATCTTACCAAACAGCCTTACAAAAAGAAGAAGTTGCAGAAGAAATGATGCAGAAATTAAGCTTTAATGCTTTTACCAAAGCATTTTCTCTAGCACAAAGGCTGAGCGAGGCGCGGTTAAGCAAGCTTAAACTAAGACGTACTGAGTCCACTTATCCTTATTTATCACTAAGCGATGAAGAAAGAGCAGCACTTGATAATCAAATTAATTTAGAAGAAGCTCAGCATCTTACCCTGTTAAAATACCTGCAAATGTTTTCAACTCCTGATGCCCAGCAAAATAAAGTCACTCCGATACCCCTTAGAGCATTCCTTGCTGAACCTGGGATGATCACATTATATAACCAATCAATGGCACCCTATTTAAAGCAGGCGTTGCTAGATGAAGCCGAGGAAGTTGTCCTGGAATGCAAACATAGATTTCACAAAAGATGCCTCACGAGACTTGCAAAGTCACGATGCATTGTCGCTAAACGACCTGAACAAATCAGTCTGACGTGCCCCACATGCCATGCGCCATTGCGCAAAAAGGACTTAGCATCTCTTCCCATTGAGATAACTCTTGATGAGCTTCTTGCATTTTATGAAAATCAAAGAGACGGCCAAGGCTATCAAGAGATAATCCCTTCCCTGCCCACAGGTGGCATCATTGCTTGGTACCCGGGCATTGGAGTCATCTAGAAGAACAGCATTAACACTGCCCTTAAACGTAATTTGTACACTCCCTTAAAGATAAGGAAATATCATGATACGTTCACGCATAATGCTCACTGTATTGTTCAGCCTCCTCATACCTCTAGAAGCTCTGGCAGCCTCCCAATCAAATGACCACCTTCGGGTTAAGGAAGTTCGTGCTCAGACAGAAGAACAGATTGCAACCTGTAGTATATGCCGCGATCATATTCCCAACTTACCATCGGCATTCACGGTTCAAGTTTTTGAAGATATCACACTGGATGTGGAAGCATTAGAGAAAACGTACCAGGCTCGCACACAACAACTGACCGAATTACTTAGCAATGCGGTAGCTCCTGCGGACCAAGAAGCAATACGTAAAGAGATGGCATCTACGACCGAGTCTTACCATGCGACTGTACGAAAAGAAAAGGTAGCCGAAGAAATGATGCAAAAAGGCGATATTAAAGCTTGGATCTTAGTATTTTCTTTAGCACAAAGGGCCCTTGAGGAGAGGTTAAACAACCTTAAAAAGAGAATTGATGAGCCTACCTTAACCGATGAAGAAAAAAGAGCACATGCTCGCCAAATTGCCGTAGAAGAAGCTCAGTATCTTACCTTAGCAAAACACCTGCAACTGTTTTCAGATCCTACCGCCCAACAAAGTAACATCTCTCAGATGCTTAAAGCATTTCTTGCTGAAAACGAAATGATCGGGGTATATAACGAATCAATTGTACCTCATTTAAAGAAGGCCTTGCAGATCTCCTTAGATACCGCCGGGGCAGTTCTCCTTGAATGCACGCATAAATTTCACAAAAAATGTCTCGCCGATTATGCAAAATCACAACTCACTTCCGCCTTTGAGCATCCTACATGTCCCCTATGCCGAACAACTTTGAGTAACAATGATGTAAGATCGCTGTCTCTTGGAATGACCCACGGAGAAATCTTCGGTTCACTCGCCTGCATGGCGCTCAAGCATATGTTCAAAAGAATCCATCACAAAACGGGTCAATCGACCAAGTGATACGCAGAGGGAAGTATAGTAGGAACTTAAAATAATCATCCCAACTGCCGCCAAAAATAGAGCATAGGGTACATGAAGAATGAGCTCAGCTGAAAAACTTCCTTCATGATGATGGTGATGCAAATCTGGTTCTTCTGCCGAACCCAGTGTAAGCGTGTGGTAAGCCATGATGTAGTTCTTTGAGTCAGGTAATATATCTTCTATGAACTATTCATAAATTTCGCAAAAATGCCAAAAGCTCAACTGGCGTCAGGCTTATATTCTAATTGCAAAGTTCATTATCCATGATAAGCTATTGCTAATAGTAATTTGTACCCCTCTTTAGAGAAAAGGAAATATCGTGTTACACGTACGTATAATGCTCACTTTTTTGTTCGGCCTCCTCATACCTCTAGATGCTCTGGCAGCTTCACAATCAAATGCTCTTGTACAGGCTGAAGAACAACGTGTGCATACTCAAGCAGAGGAACGTATTGAAAAGTGTGCTATGTGTCTCGATAATATTCCCTCCTGGTCGTCGGTACTGACGATTCAAGTTTTTTGGGATATCACACAAGATGTAAAGTTCCAAACTCTTATCCAACAAATCACTGAACAACTTAGCAGCTCGTCAGCTTCTGGGCAGATAGAAGCACTTCGCTCATGGCTAAGAAAATCCCACCAAGCAGCATCGTACTTCGAAAAAGCTGCTGGAGACATAATGCAAAGAGTAAGTTTTGAAACTTTTATCAAAGCATTTTCTCTAGCAGAAAGGTTCATCGAGGAACGGTTAAATAACTTAAAAAAAAGAAGTAGCGAACCTACCTTAAGCGATAACGAAAAAGGAGCACTTGCTAGTCAACTTGAATCTGCAGAAGCTCAGCATCGTACCCTCATAAAATACCGGAAACTGTCCTCAGCTCCTAACGCCCAGCAAGATAAAATCCTTGAGGTACTTAACGCATTCCTTGCCGAACCGGGAATGCATACCCTCTACAACCTATCAATGGCACATTATTTAAAACAGTCTTTCTTAGATGAAGCCGAGGAAATTCTCCTGGCTTGTAAGCATAAATTTCACAAAAAATGTTTAGCTGGATACGCAAAGTCCCAATGTATTGCTGCTAAAAAACCTGACAAAATCAGTCTGGCCTGCCCTATGTGCCGCGCGCCATTCAGCAAAGCGGATTTAGCATCTCTTCCAATTGAGATCACCGTTGCTGATCTTGTTGCATTTTATGAGAAGCAAGGAGCTAACCTATACCCTCAAGCACAGGTATTGCCCCAGCCCCCATTAATAGATTATATGCATGGCAGATGGATGCCATACATATAGAGCAACTTAATTGCCCTCGACCTTGATTAGCTCATACTCCGTGGCATACTGATTCTAATTTATACGCAACTCCCTAAGTAAAGGAATGTCATGATACGCTCACGCATTGTATTCGCTTTTTTGTTTAGCCTCCTCTTCACTTTAGAAGTGATAGCAGCTTCACATTCACTGGCTCAAACTGAAGACATACAACAAAATACTCTTAGTAACGTGGATAATATCTGTGCTGTGTGTCACAAAGAAATGGAAGCTTCACCAAAAATCCGTACCCAACAACTTTTGTTAGATACTCAACAAGACCGGAAGGTTCTTGGTTCGCTGTATAACCATCGTGTGAAAGATCTCAATGCGAGACTCAATAATCCTGAAACTTCTGAGTCAATGAAAATAGCAATTCACGCTGAGCTAAAACATGAAGCAGAAGCCTATAAAAGAGGTGTAAAAAATCAATGTAACGCATTAAAACGCATCACGAACAACACCGCTAAAGCCTTTCGCAAAGCATTGCACATGGCAAACGAACTCAACCAGGGGCAATTACACGAACTCACCCAGAAACGGCTAAATCCTGACCTTACCACCGACGAAAAAGGAACACTTGATGAGCAAATCACCGCCGCAGAAGCCCACAATCAACTGCTCTTAAAATACATGCAAGTGGGTGAGTCTGCTGCAAAACAAAGTGAACTCAATATGGCATTAAAAGAATTTATCGCTGAACCCAGGATGCAAAAACTGTATAATCTAGCATTGGCTGGTTATTTGGAGCAGTCACTCTTAGATGAAGTCCATGAAGTTCTTTTAGAATGTGGGCATAGATTCCATGGAGACTGTCTTGAAAGATTTTCAAAGGACGAATGTATTATTGTGGAGCAACCTGCTCTGCTATGCCTGGTTTGCCCAACCTGCAGCGCTCCGCTTAGTGAAAAGGATAGAGCATCTCTTACACTCGAGATTACGATTGATGATCTACTTTCTTTTGCTGGAAGGACTATAAGTAGTCAGCTCAGTCAGCAACAGGTAAGTTCATTTGTTGTTTTTTTTGAATCGCTCTTAGAGGATCCTCAAACTGCTATGTATCTAGAAAGTCTCACCAACCTTAGAGAATTGGTGAGACTAGCCTCAGTTGATCTATTACGCACGGGCGATCTTCATGGGCTCATTGCACAAATTTGGCCTATATATTCACGTGCCCACTTTGTTGATGCATTATTTAGAGCAATCGATAATTTCTACACAAGAGAAAAATTTCTGGAATTCTTGGTCGCAAACACAGCAGCCAATCCAAGAGCTCGATGTGGAGTTCATTTTTTGACAAAACTATTTCGCTTGCCGCAACCTCAACCTTTAACCGACAATCCACTCATCCATCTAGTTGAAACGCTAAGTCGGAGGAATAACCTCGATATCTTACTATCCAATGGTATCAGGGTTATCCTTGCCCAAGTTATTAAAGGTATTAATCTAGCCGCTGTTGATAAGGAATTTAGGCGCAACCTCCTTCTAGCAATTGGAAATCTCTCTGAGCATGAAGCAGTTGCACCTGTCCTGCAAAACCTTCATGCTTCTATCTTTCCCCTTAGGCTAGAAAGGAATCTACAAGAAGCTGCTAATGGGCTGGCAAATTTGTTGCTAGAAATTGTCAGGGTTAATTTTCGCGAAAGGGATATCCAAAATAATCACACTGTCCAAACTCACCCTGCAAGATATACTTATGAGAATCATTACCTGCAAAACATCAATCGGGTTTCAGAATGGCGCACTATTGATCTTGACGAAGCTTCAGAAGAATGGTGCACTCGTTTCATCTGTTCTCTAAACCGCGGTCAGATGGTAGTTATAGGAGTACTCATTATGTCATGTATCATACATTTACGTCTTGCTGGGGTAGTCTAATATTACTCATATGGATAATATGGCATTATATGTTAAAGCCACAAGGCACTGATTAGGGTGATGTGGTTATGGTATTCAAAGAAGTTTATACAGCTCTTCTATACAAAGACCTTCCTTAAGTTAAGATAAGATACTTAGAAGAGCTTGGAACAAAAGATTAGGCCATTTCCATCTAATTTGTGCGGGGCAAAAGAGCCTCGGGTTCAATCTCATTTAAAAGGTTGCAAAGGCTACCAGGGTTCCATACGCTGAGTACGCTCTATACTGTCTTTGAACTAGAAGACCCTCCAACCGAATCGGAATTACGTCAGCCAAGGTGCAAGGGATATACCTGCTGCCGCACAAAAAATCTGGTTAGAGAAAATTTAATTTTCCAATTGACAATAAATTAAATAATGGTACGATAAACTTATAGTAAATTAATACTACAAAAGTAAGTATATCGGACTAGATTTAAAGGAATATCATGAATCCTCGCATAATATTGGCATTGTTGATCAGCATTCTTTCACCCCTACAAGTTATGGCAGCCTCACATTCTCTTGAGCAAGTCGAAGAACAAGTAGAAGAACAAATTGATATCTGCGCAATCTGCAGAGATGATATGGGCCCTACCCTAAAGGCATCTGCGGAGAAAATATTTCAGGATGGTGCACAAGATG
>JABDCP010000012.1 GCA_013288045.1 Candidatus Babelota bacterium | reverse complement strand
CATCAAGCAGCTTGCATTTGAAAAGAACGGTTTATTATTAGTGCATGAATTTGATCGAATTTTTAATGACCTTTTTGACCGAAAAGGCACCACTTATAAGAAGATATTGGAGGCCTTAAAGGATGGTACAAAAACACTTAAAGAAGTGCGTCAGGACCTTGATTTTGCCCATAGCGGCACTCTCAGTACCATGATGGAGCACTTGGTTACCGCAGGTTTTGTTCAAAAGAATCTGTTATGGTCTTTCAAAACTACTCATTCCCTCAAGCAGAGTCTCTATCGCATGAGCGATCCTTACATGAGGTTCTATTGTAAGGTTATTGAGCCTAATTTACAAAAAATAGCTTCAGGAGGGTTTCAGGGAGTCAGTGTGTCTTCGATACCTGGCTTTGATGCTCATCTAGGTCTACAGCTTGAGTATCTATTGCTTCAAAACAGACCTCTGCTCATACAAGCTATCGGCGTTGCACCATCAGATATTGTGCATGATGGGCCCTATCGACAAACCGCTACCACAACACACAAGGGTTGTCAGATAAACTATCTCATACAAACAGCTAGCAAGAATCTCTTTATAAGTGAGTTTAAATTGAGCAGGCGTGAACTTGGTGCCGATGTCATGAGCGAAATTCAAGATAAGATCGATGCGCTGAAAGTTCCCAAGGGATTTGCGCCAGTTCCGGTACTATTTCACTTAAGTGGCGTGTCTCATGTGGTCTCAACAGCTTCTTACTTTTATCGTATCGTTGACATTGCGAGCTTTTTAGAAGAATGCGGTTGAGGCTTTTCTAGGTAGATATTTTTAAAAGAGCGAAGTTTTGCATAGAAATTTTCATAATCACGTGGTATATTGCCTTCTAAAGAATTAGTACGTAGCAGAAAAATGCTACGCTGTGGTACGTACCTTATTCGTTGAAGCAATACAAAGAGCAGTAATTCGCGACAAAAAAGGGACCTTTCGTGAAAATAAGCACGCGCATAATAGTCATCATCTCTAGCATTCTGAGTTTCCCTCTGAATGCAGGCAATACTCATAGTCACAGCTTTTACTCATTACGGCCAAACTTCCAATCGGCAACTCCTGAGCGTACATCACTCTTCAGGAATGATCTTCTTGAAGAATGCCAAGGCTTTGGTGGCGCTCTAGAGCTTGTTCCCTATGGAGGAGTAACAACCCAGGATGGGCGCAATAAACTAGCTCGTTATTTCCTGCCCCCAGGTTGCACAACAACCTTCCTCTTTGTAAAAGAATACAACACGGAGCGTGAAAAAAATATTGCGAATACCGATGATGGTAACCCCCTTAAAAACTTAGAAGCTCGCAATTTTAATATTCGGACGGTAGAAGAAACTTTTGCCAGTACGATCAGCATATTTCCAGAACAAGCGGTATTTGGGTTTGGTATCTGCTACAAACAAACACTCACCGCAAAATGCGATGGAACTCCCGGGTTTTGGTTTGAAATTTCATTGCCGATTGAACGGGTGAGAAACCGCATGAACCTTAAAGAAGTAGTAGAAAATGATGGCGGCGGACCTATAGAAGGTCCTGGTCTTGATAATGCCCCCATAGTGGGAAATATGATCGAAGCGTTGAAGCAATGTTCCTGGCATTATGGAAGAATCCTAAAAAAGGATCTTACTGAAACCGCTATAGCCGATGTTGAGCTCAAGTTTGGCTACAACTCATGGGCGTGTGATACCTACACCATTGCTACCTATGCTACGATCGTCATACCGACCGGAACTCATGTCAGAAGCAGAACCCTCTTTGAACCTATTGTTGGAAACAATAGACACTTTGGATTCAGCCTAGGAAGCAGTTATGCCTATGAGGTCTGGTGTAGAGGGTCCTATACCATTCAGATGTTCCTTGATAACAATACCCGCTATCTCTTTAGTAACTATCAGGTTCGTTCTTTCGACCCTATAGGAAAACCTTGGGGACGTTATTTATCAACCTATCGGGGCTCAGAAGAGGCCTTCCAAGCAATGCAAACCAACAATCAAAATAGCGGAACTAGTGGTATTAATATCTTTACCCAATGTGTTCGCGTAAGCCCTTACCTTGCTGGTTCATTTAATACTGCATTCCTCTTAACAAGACACTGCGATTGCACCTCATTTGAGTTTGAAGGCGGCTATAACCTCTTTGTCCGACAGGCTGAAAATATCGATCTTGAAAGCTCAACAAGAATAAGTGATGCAGCAATAAAGGGAATAAATGGGATGGGCTTTACCACCATTGCCCGAAATATAGCTGATAACTTCCAGGCAAGCCAGTTTGCCCTCAAAGAGCGCTATGCAACGCTCTCAAACTGCGACATCGATATAGAATCAGGAGCACACCCTGCTACCATTTCAAACACCATTTACGGAACATTAGGGTACCGCTGGGAACAAGAGTGTCCATACTTTGTCGCAATCGGCGGATCCTATGAATTTACAACTCTTGAGGTAAATGCAGCACCTGATAGGTGGTTGATTTGGGGGAAATTTGCTGTAACCTTTTAAATAGAACATTTCTATAAGAGAGGTTATGCATATGAATAAAGTACTACTATCCTCATTGGGAATATTTCTGCTCTCCGCAGAGGTCATTAGCTGTATGGATACCGATAGATTCCACCGTCTCATTGGCCAATACAATAAGAGAGAAATTACCTGCCAAAGTCTAATCGACGCCTATGATGAAATAGATTCAAAGGAAGTTCGACAAGATGCACTTGCAATGCTTGACGCTCAAGAAACACCAATTGCTGAGCTCAGGGAAACTGCAGCCTATGAAGCTGAACTATTCGCTCAAACTTTTGATACGCTCATTGGCATGTATAAAGCAGGAGAGCTTTCACGTGCACAGCTCATCCAAGCCTACGAGCTTTTTGAGACTGATGACGATAAGATAGTAGGGGAGCAACTTCTACAAGTTTCACTAGCCAAGTCTATTGATGAACTCAAACAAGAAGAAGTTCGCCAGGGCTCAAGATTTTCACACGGTCGTCAGAGGGGACCGATAAGAGCACACTCTAGGCAAACAGTTGTACCACAAGGAACGCACCGCGATAATCTAAATCGATCGGTACCAAATACTCCTCCTGCAACCATAGCTAAAAAGCAACCTGGTCGGATGCAGAGACAGCTCAGTAGAATCAGGGCACGTAATCAGCGTCGATACTTACCACAACAAAATCCTCCGGCACTGTCCGATCAAAAAAAACCATTGCCAAAAGGCTCTTCAAAGCCTGAGGTTTCAAAACAACCTGTGAAAGAACAAGTTTCGAGACCTGCCTTGCCCCAACAGACTGCAAAAGGCTCGATCACCAATGAACAAATTGATATAGTTACTATTTTAAACCAAAATCTTGACCAGCATGACGAGCAAGAAAGGCTCCGACAGGAGCTCATAGCAGAGGCTCATGATGGCGTGCAATCTCAAGATTCAGATGATGATGAAAGTGACTCTGAATCAGAGGATGAACAATCAAATGTCCAAGAAAGCCCTCGCGCTAACCCACTTGAAGAAATGCTTGCACAAGCACAATCAGAACGTAATGCTAAACAAGTGCAAACTCCCGATGAGCTTAAAAACAAGTCTCTGAAAAAACAAAGGAATGTGCGCTTTAACCTACCTTCTGTAAACGCAGAGCAAACTCACAAAGAACACATAGAAGCGCTACGCAAGCAGGGCCAAGAATCTCATCGCCAAACAGCAGCCCCTTTAGAAAGAGCGCCTGAAAGTCGCCTCTCAGAAGAGGTCACTGTGCATCTTACCCTGAGCAACCGCACTCCTGTATTTACAAAAGATGCACAAGTTCTCAATCCAGTTATGACCGATCTTTTTAATACATCTATTACTGTAGTTGATAGAGAAACGATCAGCCAGTGGGGTCAGCAGCTTGCCAAATTAGCAAGAACTGATGAAGACAGACAACGGGTTCTCAAACCACTTCTCAAAGCTCTTAGTCAACCTCAGGCCCCTAAAAATCAGATCCGATTGCTTATCCAGCCTACAGTAGATGAATTTGTTGATCGCCGTAAGTATCAAGAGATTGCAGGCTAGTCTAATACAAAACTAGTAGTTAACCATAAGCCTTTACAGCAAGACTGTAGGGGCTTATTTTTGGGGTAGTGACCTCCCCAAAAATAAGTTGAGTGAGTTGTATTTTAACTTTTTCAGCTCACCCGACTCACTCAACTCACAAAGTTGAGTCAAAGAACTTGCATGCAAGTTTCTTCAATAATAAGATTCCAAAGGATTATACAAAAAAAGAGTGGCCTTCCAACTCATCTTCAACTCATTTGACCCTAAAAATGAGTCGAGTGAGTTGCAATGCATTTTCTTCGGCTCACTTGACTCATGTGAGGCCAGAAACAGGTTACGCTGAAGGGGTAGCAAAAGTAGACTATACCGAGCTTAGGAACCTTTTCCACAGCACTTTTTGTATTTTTTCCCTGAGCCGCAAGGACAATCTTCATTGCGCCCTATTTTTTGAGAGACTGCTTGGCTCACCCCAATATCTCCTTCAGGATCATCAGGTCCAAGCATACTTATTTCATCAAGCTCACGTTGACGTTTACGCTCAAGCTCATGACTATTAAAGTGCTCTACATTAAGATGGAAGATCAGGTTAACTATCTCAGTTTGTACCTGACGCATCATGTCTTCAAACATGTTAAAAGCTTCACGCTTATATTCAATAAGAGGATTCTTTTGGCCCCAACTTCGTAAACTAATACCCTCTTTGAGATGATCTAAGTTCAACATATGTTGCTTCCAAGCCTGGTCAATCGTTTCCATCATGATCCATTTATGGGCATCCTTGAACATGTGCTGCTTATCTGCATCCACTGTCTTGAGCTTATTCATCAGACTCATATGCAGAAAATCGATGAGTGCTATTCTGAGCGCTTCACTGTTGGGAACCTTTAGCAACCCTTCCTTTTCAAACTCAGCAGGCTTGATCGACGTAAGTTGAGATAATCTACTAATAACCTCGGCGATGCCTTCCTGAGTTACCGATCTTGATGGAATCGTTGTAGATACCACAAGAGCAATCACACGTGCAGCCATTTCTCGCACGATATCGAAAATGTTTTCTTCACCTTCAAGAATCTCGCGACGCACCTCATATACTACCGTACGTTGCTGATTAAGAACGTCATCGTATTCAAGTAAGTTTCGGCGAATATCGAAGTTATACTTCTCAACTTTTTCTTGAGAACGTTCAATAGTTTTTGAGATAAAGGAAGATTCAATAGTTTCAGTCTCAGTCATGCCAACTCGTTGCATGTTATTCTTAATACTATCGCCTGCAAATATACGAATCAGGTCATCTTCAAGAGATATGTAAAAACGGGACTCACCAGGATCGCCCTGACGACCAGATCGACCGCGCAACTGATTATCAATACGACGGCTTTCATGTCTTTCTGTCCCTAATATATAGAGACCCCCAGCTTGTACCGATTCAGGCGTCAGCTTAATATCAGTACCTCGGCCGGCCATATTCGTGGCAATGGTGACATGACCAGGCTCACCCGCATGCATAACAATCTCAGCTTCGCGAGCATGGTTTTTTGCGTTAAGCACATCGTGGGGTATACCATACGTAGCTAACACCTCACTGAGCATTTCTGAAGTCTCAATAGCAATGGTACCGATAAGAACTGGCTGCCCCTTTGTGTGCCGATCCTTTACATCTTCAACAATAGCCTTGTATTTAGCATTTTTGCTTAAGAATATCAGGTCAGCCATATCTTTCCTGACCATAGGCTTATTCGTTGGAACACTTATCACATCAAGCTTATAAATCTTATGGAATTCTTCTGCCTCAGTTAATGCCGTACCGGTCATACCAGAGAGTTTCGTGTACAACCTAAAGAGATTTTGAAGGGTGATAGATGCTAACGTCTGAGATTCACGTTCAATCTTTACGCCCTCTTTTGCTTCAATTGCTTGGTGGAGACCATCGCTATAGCGTCTTCCTGGCAATATACGTCCCGTAAACTCATCAACTATAAGTACTTCGTCATCTTTTACCACATATTCAACATCGCGCTTAAAAAGAACATGGGCTCTTAAAGCTTGATTAACATGGTGCAGGAGTTTCACATTCGCAAGATCATAGAGGTTATCTACACTAAAGAAGCGCTCAATCTTATCATTACCTACTTCAGTTAACAGAACCGTCTTATTCTTCTCGTCAACTTCGTAATCTTCATTTTTTTTCAAAGTCCCCATTGCATGGTCTGCATCAACGTATAAGCGACTACTTTCATCAGATGATCCAGAAATAATTAAAGGAGTCCGTGCCTCATCGATCAAAATCGAGTCGACCTCGTCAACAATCCCAAAGCTAAGCCCACGCTGCACATAATCTTTTAGACGGAACTTCATATTGTCGCGTAGAAAATCAAAGCCTAATTCATTATTGGTTGCATACACTATATCCGAAGCATAAACTTCTTTTCGCATTTCATCAGAAAGCGAGTTCTGTAAGATACCAACACTTAATCCCAAATGATTAAATACGGGCATCATCCATTCTCCATCACGACGTGCAAGATAGTCGTTGACGGTAACTAAATGGGAACCTTTTCCAGATAGGGCATTCAAATAGAGAGGTAAGGTTGCCGTAAGCGTCTTACCTTCCCCTGTTTTCATTTCTGCAATCTTACCTTGGTGCATAACCATGCCACCAATCAACTGCACATCAAAATGGCGCTGCCCCAGTTTTCTACGAGCTGTTTCACGAACTACAGCAAATGCTTCTGGCAATATCTCATCAAGCGTTTGCCCTTGGGCAAGACGCTCTTTAAAGTGAGGGGTCTTCGCTGCAAGTTCATCATCTGATAACTCAAGCATACGTTGCTCTAATGAGTTAATGTAAGTAACTATCGGCTGCATGCGGCTCAGCTGCCGGGCATTATTTGTCCCAAAAAACCTTGCAAGTATCGATGCTATCATATAAATCCTTTTTACTGTGTACAATACACCGTATTATACACGAATTTTTCAATTTCCTAAAGGTTAGGCTACGCTATTTCTTGAGATTTTTTCAATACTTTTCAGAATTCTCTTCAAATCTTCTTATTGAGCACAGCTACGGTAAGTTGCCGATTCATAGATTCCCGATTTCGCCTATTTGAGCAAAAGCCATCTACACAGATTGTGCATGTATTATAAGAAAAGTCGCATTGCTCCGGCTTTACCCCACACTCGAGGAGCTGCAGCTTATTGCATAAAGGAATATCAAAATACAACTTTCCAGACCGCTCATGAAGAACCCTCTCTTGAAAAGAGAAATCCTTAAGATGCCCTCTAAAATCCTCTTGTACTTCATAGCAGCAGGCTTGGGCAGATGGCCCAAAAAGAATCTGAATCTGCTCAAGATCAGTACCATATTCCTTTTGCATACGTTGCAGCATATGTACTATAACCTTATGAACCGTTCCCATCCATCCCGCATGACACATGCCCATAACATTATGGGCCTTATCATATACTACTATAGGCAGGCAGTCAGCAGTATATACCCCTAGCCCTGTTTGTGCCCTCTGTGTTATCAGAAAATCACCTTCAGGTTTATACCGCATAAGAGCTGAAAGGTTTTCATCCGAGACAACCTCACCAAGCGTACTGTGCGTCTGCTTTAAAAAGACCAGATCCTCTAGTTGCAGCTGCGTCTTGATAGCACCTAGGGGCTTCTCTTGCCAGAGCTCTTCCTTACGACATGGGGTCATCAAGAAATCTCTTGGAAGGCTCGATTGAGCATCTCCAAAATACACGGAAAAAAATGAAGTCTTGTATACGAGCATAGGACCTTTCATGAATTCATTAGCTCTATTTTAAAACAATCTATGGACAAATCAATGGCATACATCCCTTCTGAGGTTGCCTAAAATCTCTCATCGCAGTACTATGAGTATCATACACTAGTAGTATCCCCTTAATATTTGAGGAGCTTCATGGAAAAGAAATGTATCTTTCTTAAAACTATAGCACTTATCTCTTGTTTTATGCTCACTGGAGCAGCATTCGGTAAAGCCGAGACTCCTGCTCAGTTTCATGGAACTCCGACCCAGCTCCAAAAAATAGTACAAGGCGGAAAGCTATCCTCTACCCTTCTTGAAATTCTTGAGATCACCAAGATTAAGCATGATGGCACTCTTGGTTCCGTGGTAGAAGCCACCCAAAAAGGCTGGCTTCGAAAAGCTGGTACTGAGCGCTGGGAAATGGATAATGCCCGAGAAGAACTTAAGCCGGCACTTGAGCCACTCTTTCAAAAATTAGGCATTATCGATGAAGTAGCCCCAACTGCAAAACAGTATACCTATGGGCTCATCCTTGGTGCCACAATTACCTCAATGCGCGAAAGATTTGCGTATGCCCTTGATCTCTGGAAAAAAGGTGTGGTATGTACTCATCTTGTGTTTCTTGTGGGAGAGCGGCCACTTGATCCTGTGAAAGAATCGGAAGCTGTACTTTATGATGCGCACAATATGTATCTTCCCTTTAGACCGGACTGGAAAAGGCAGAATGTACAACCTAAAACAGAAACCGATGCGGCAAAGCTTCTTTTTGATCAAGCAAATCTACCGAAAGAGTTTAAAGATTCGGTAAAGATCACCTTCATAGATACTCCAATGCAAAAGCTTCCCGATGGCACCTTCAGAAGGCCAAATACTGGCGATACGGTTAATCTCTTTAAGCCTATGCTTGAAAAGACTCCCGGAACGATTCTTGCTATATCCAACCAGCCGTATGTTGGGTATCAGGATGCGGTTACAAGAACGCTGCTCGCTGGGTACTCTGTAGAAACCGTGGGTGCGAAAGCCAAGGGCAATATTCATATCGGTGTTACGCTCGACAACCTTGCACGCTGGATCTATCAAGAAAATCAGTATCAACAATCGCTCGCAAAAAACAAGTCTTTAGCAGCTTTGGCAGCAGCTTAAACTGTCAGAGACTATCATCTGATATACCTGGATTCCATTCCAGGTAATATTGATCATAGGAAGATCCGCCTTTGCTGATACGATCCTTATAGGAAGCTTTTTTCACAAAGCCCATTTTTTCATAAAGTCTTATAGATGTCTCTTGGGTAACTGTAACAAAGAGAAATAGCTTTTCCATGCTATTATTTCGTGCATATTCTTGGATCGCAAAAACCAATGCTTTTCCAATCCCCTTTCTGCGGTACGATGGCTCTACCCAAAAAGAAATGAGCTGGCCGTTTGAGGAATTAATATCTTTAACCAATCCTATCATTCCTACGATGCGATCATCTATCAAAGCGAACCAGATGTTACTTGTAAATTCACGCCATTGAGCCTCGTCAAAATGTAGCTCTTCTTCATAGCTGCCGCCAAATGCAAGAGGATCTTCAAGCAAGCCCTTAAGCCTAATAGTTTTAAATCTCAGCCAAGATTCTTGAGAAAGTTGCGAAATCTTAAGGTTCAAGGTATCCCTCTCAAAGCAATTTTAGAGTGGAAATGTCTCTTTTTTTGATACTCAGGATACTCATTTTGGGCAAAATATACATTTTGGCGATTATGGCCCTGTCAATAATACTTTACAATATTCGACGTGAAATCGACTTTTGTCATTTTGATATCAAGGCAAGATTCTTCCACGCTTACCAAATGAAGTTTTTCCATCATAGTATTAGTATGATCTGGTGCTCTAAAGAGCGTAACTATATTCTCAATTATTTCTATTCATAAACACTTAGCCTATCTGAATAATTGCAATAAAGCATCCAACAATCATAATTTCTTGTCAATCATCGAAAATGGTCTCTAACCTGGCCAATGGGCCACCATTCAACATGTTCTTTCTCTTCTGGTATACTCCTAGTATATGATTAACCATACTACCAGAATATGACTATGACCGCGCACAATAGATTTTTCACATTACTCTTATCTGTTCTTACTATACTGCCCCTTATGGCTCTTGATGGCCAATCAGAACGATCACGTGGGTGGCACTTGGTTAATACGACTACAACACCAGTGGGTATTGCATGGTATACCACTAAGACAGAGAGACGCAGCGTTCAGCCCTCAGATGAAGCAGTACAAAACTCTGAACCAATCATTATAGAGCCAGGGAAGTCTGAATTTATTATAGCTCCTACCCATGATTCAGAAACGTTTCTTCAACTTGCCGTAACACAGAGCCCTGCATTGCTTAAACCGAACTTATCTTCCTCTACGAGTGGTATTGATGATAGGTTGGGAATTTTTATGTTTGATAAAAAGACCCTTAAGCTACTTAAAAAGCCACTGCTCCAGTACCTTCCTTCAAACCCTAAGCTCTATATCACCCAGCCAATGGGTTCAACGCAACTAATCCTTATTCCTAGTCCAAAGCCACTATCCCCCGAAAAACTCTGTGCAGAAGGATGGTTACTGCGTAATGCAGCAAACCGACCATTGTATGCAGGATGGTACATTTCCACATGGGATTCTAAGCAACACCTCTATAGGGAGCCTGCTCTCGGAACAGATCAGTCTATTTTTATGCTCGAGCCAGGAGAAAAAACACCAATTTGCCACCCTTGTGATGTAAGAAATCAGAAGTGGCAACTGTTGATGTCTTTTGACAAAGATTCTTTAACTAAAACGGTTGTCTACGATGCTGCAAAAAATCTTCCTCAGCGTATTGTGAGCAGAGTAAAGGTTGATTTAGGTCCTTGTACAACTCGATGGGACATCTATGATCAGAAAGGATCCCCTTCTTTAGTTCCACATACGCATCTTTTGCAATTCGTTAATACAACAAATAATCCACTATACTGCGCTATGTATTATGTAGATTCATCAGGCGCTACCAAATACGGGCCACGTGATTATGTAACGGAGATTCTACCACAGTTGAGTTGCGAAATACCCTATCCCCCTCGTCTCTGGTGGCACACCACTAAGCTTTTGATTGCAAGAGAGGACCAAAAACATTTGCTCAATGAACCCTTTTTAACGCCAAACCAACTTACGAGCCTCCATATAAAAGATTTTCAGAAGAGTAGCTTCACCAATTGGTACATCGAAGCAGCTTTTGCTATCGAACCACACAGATTTAACCCTGACTTGCTTCATGTGAGCTCTATCGGAGGCGGTCTCATTCAACGTCTTGCCCGACTAGCTGTTGATATGGACTCCTTTAAAGGGTCGCGTATCAAGAAATATGAAGAAGCCTTTCTACGTCAAGATCCCCGCTATATGCCAGATCCAGAGATCATCGCTGCAACGGGGCGCCCTTCGGTGCTTACCCATCCTTCACAAAAAACTATGGAAGATGAGTTTGTTGCAAAGCGTAGTGAAATAGTACGCAATGCACTGAATAGCCTTTTTGGCGAAGAAGTTATCCCGCAAGGAGCTCCTGTTCCCAAAATTGCTATCGTATTTACCGGCGGCGGCTATCGAGCTATGATCGAAACTATTGGGTTTATAGAAGGTGCGGCCAGTGAACGGGGCGGTAATATTTTTGATTGCTGTACCTATGTAGCTGGACTATCAGGTTCTACCTGGGCAATTAATGGGCTTGTCGCATCAGGACTTTCCCCGAGCGGTTTTGCGAAGCACCAAAAACACAAAGTTGGCGAAGGCGGCCTACTGCCACTTAAGACACTTATTAGCAACCTTATTGAACAGAGTGCTACCTATCCTGAACAGCGCTTCATTGAAAGCAGATACAATAAATTTCATGGGCCTATTGGATTATATGGACATGCCTTGACCCATGCTCTCTTGCAAGGATTTGAAATCGAAGGACGAGATGCTCATACAATGAAGTTATCGGATCTTCGTACCAATTTAACCAATGCAAAATATCCACTACCTTTGAGTGTCGCGGTTGATCCAGGAAACTCTGACAAAGAAAGAGTCTGGTATGAATTTAGCCCCTATTATTGCGGAACTTTACAAGAGCAAGGAAGTTGGATCGATACTAAGCTGCTCGGCTGCAGCTTCTATAAAGGCTGTCCTGTTCATATCGTTCCTGAGTATCCTCTTGCTCAGCACTTTGGGATTTGGGGTTCTGGCTTTGCACTCTCTCCTGAAGATATTGAAAAAGCTTCAGCCTTTGGCGGATTCCTTACTCGCTCCATTTCCAACATAAGCAAAGGATTCTCAAAAGCCTATGCATTACTTTTCTCTGAACCTTCAGATGACTCGCTGGCTCCTGGAAGAGCAACCGCAGGTACGATACCTAATTATAATTATCGAAGACCCGATGCTCTTGAAGGAATCGCTTCAAAGCCTTTACTCCACTTCATTGATGCAGGGATAACTATGGAAGGAGAAGAGCGGCATAATTTTGGAACGATTCCCGCTCTCTGGCGTAATGTAGATATGCTTATCATGTGCGATTGTACTGGTTTTCCCAATGGCAACATGCACTCGGAATACCTATTTGCTGCTGATGAAGAAGCTAAACGACAAAGATTGCCTTTCCCTAATCTTACACGCAGCACACGACATGTCGCTACCCTTAAGAATGTAGACAAAGAGATCACTTCAGTATTTATTGAAGAGAATGCACCCATCGTTGTATATATGCAGGCAAAGAAAAACAAACGTTACAATGGCTATTTAGCAGGAAGACCTGGCCCTTTCACGAATGGTTTTGATCCCGATTCCACCGTTACTGATTTTACCTCATATGCTAACTTCAGCTATACGCCGGAGCAGTATGAGGTTCTTCGCGGTCTGACTAAATCTATCTTCATTCAAAGCAAAGAGGCGATAAAATCGGCCATCGCAAAAGCAGTGGAACGATCGATAAACTAGCATCCTGAACCGAAAAGACCTAGTGACCGGACATAAGAAACTACCCAAAGCCTTGTAGAAGAAACCTTTTTATAGTATGTTGAAGCTGCATAAAAAGAAAAAAGGTTCTCTACAGCGCTATGAAGTACTTCATAAAAATTTTTAGTCTATTGCTCTTATCTCAAGCACTACTCAATGCAGAAAGCTGCGTAAAGTGCTGCCCTCCTTTGCCCCCCGAAGACTGGACCTGTCGAGATAGAGCCATCTGGGAACAACCAGTATGTCCTCCCCCTTCTGGAAGACCTATCAGCTATAATCGCTTTATTGAAGGAGCGGTAGTCAAGGTAAAGCCCTACGGCTATGTAAAATGGGAATCCTATTGGGACACTCGACAGATAGCAGGATTCAGAGATGGACAAGTACTTCTATTTCCACTTCCTGTTCTCCTTGATCCTTTGCACATAGATATTAATGACCATGGTTTCTGGCAAATGACAGCGATTGAAACCCGAGTAGGCCTTGCTCTCTATGGCCCTGAATGGCACTGCATGAAAGTTACCGGTCTTATTGAAGCTGATTTTCGGGGAATTACCGATGTAACCATTGGGGAGTTTAGATTACGACATGCTCTTGGCTGTATTGCATGGGAAAGCGGTTCCTTCCTTTTTGGACAATGGTGGCACCCTTTATACATTCTTGAATGTTTTCCACACACGATTTCATATAACATCGGTGCCCCTATGGATCCTCAGGCCCGAGAACCTCAACTCAAGCTTACTCAACGATGGAAGTGGTTTGAGCTTATTTTAGCTATAGCTGCCCAAAGAGATTATGCCAGTAATGGTCCCATTGGCATTTCCACAACCTATATCAGCAACTCAGCAACTCCAAATCTCCATTTGCAAGTGCGAGCTTATGGCAATGACAACAATAATGTCATAGGAGCTGCCATAGATTATTTGAGGCTCTGTCCACGCATTGAAAGTCTTACCGGATATAGCGTAGATGAATATATTGGAAGTGTTACCGTCGAAGCATTTGCTGCCTGTAGATACGCTCCTTGGTCATTACGATCAAAAGTTTTCTGGTCTGAAAATGGTAACGATCAGCTTTTAATAAGTGGCTTTGGCGTACGAAGTGTTGAACCTATTACCGATAAGCGTACTTATAGTAATACGGCAGCAGTTGGCGCATGGCTCGATTTTTCGTATCTATTTGGCTGCGATGATATCGAGCTAGGATTCTTTACCGGCTGGACCAAAAATTTAGGATCTCGACATCGTCTCTATATTGATCCCACAACCAAACAGCCGATCATTTTTGCACTTACTGCCTTTGGTCCAAGACTTGAGTATGTAGCTCGGGTATCTCCTCGTTTTATTATTAAGAAAGATCCTATTCGTTTTGGCGCAGAGTTTGAGGTAACCCGTGCAGCCTTCGGTACCCTTAACTCCTGCGGTAAAGTAACTCATGGCGTTCCGGTAACGGGGTACCGTGTACTGCTCGCAATTTACTATATGTTCTAAGATCTTCTTAACTATCCGAACTTTTTTGTACTAACTGTTGCACTAATTAAGGGCACATAAGATAGCACAAAACTATGCTCTATCACTTTAGATTTGAATTTTTCTTCATCTTACCGGACAGTTTCACATCTACAAAAAATTTGCCGTATCTCTTGAAATACAGAAGAGCTTTTTTATATGATGCGTATTGATGGAATTAATTTCTTGTTGATTACAACGTGGAGGTGTATCGATTTTAATGCAAAGACTCTTTGTATCTCTAGAGATACCTGTTATTAAAATATCTTAAAAAAAGGGCGGCAATCTTTCACTAATGAAAAGATAGTCTGCCAAAAAAAAGGAACTAGTATGAACACATTTTCTAAAGTAATGTCACTTGGGTTACTCGCAAGTCTCTTGGTATCTGTGCCTGCTTTTGCAGGAAAACATGATGATCGTGATGAAAAATGTTGCTACAATAAACACAAGCATGACGAAAAATGCTGCAATGATAAACACGATCGTGATGAAAAATGTAGCATTGTTGGTGCTTATACGCTTTTGATTGGGGATGTTACTTCTGGAAATGGAGTTGCAGAATTCAATGCTGACGGAACAATGACACTTTCTCTCATAGAAGATTCAAATCCAAACTTTCCAACTACAGGATACGTCGGGCTTTGGAAATGTACTGGCAACAATTGCTTTAAATTCCTGGCGACCAATGTTTTAGCGACCGTTACCTGTACTCCGCCAAACACAGGCTCTCCATGCGGAGTACTTAATCCAGATGTTCGATTAACATTTACCGCCAATTTTTGCTTCGATAGCACATGTCAAACCGCAAGTGGTACTCTAATACAAAACCAGTTTGCACTTACTGATCTTGCATTGAAGACTCCCACAGCAAGTCCTGAATCATTCACTATTACATTACAACGTGTAAACATTTAAGCACGCACGTTATATTATTTTATACATACAGCCAGGAGACATAGATTCTCTTGGCTGTGTCTCTTTTTTAACTCAGTAGAAATGCCCGGTCTTATGGTGTTGAGTTTTCCTTCTCATCTATAGGTAAATCCTTGAATTGGCGATCCAAGTATTAGAATGGTAGAAACTGAGTTAGGAATTCAAATTACTCCCCATATCTCAAAAGACGCTCTCTGTAGGAGATATCTGAAATCATTAAGTGCTTGAGAAAAAATCAAAATCAAACCATACCCAAGCTCACGGACAATCCAAAACTATTGACTTAAAGCGGCAAAAAAGAGCACCCTAGGACCATAACGAAACACTGAGTGGGCAATTATGAAACAGACTCTGTTCCTATGCATCTTTACAGTCATACCCCTCTTAGGTATGAAAGGCGCTCATGTTGTTCAACCAGTACCACTTAAAAATATTGCTCATTTTGAGAGTAAACGGTGTAAGCAGCTGCTTCAGGAAGTAGTTCAGCAGCGTGAAAATAGTGGCTATGCAGGCCGATTTGTCATGAAGCTCACCCCCTACCCAGAAACCACCTTTGTAGTGTGGGGACCATTAAAAGGATCCTCTACTTCTTTTATGCGAACCCTGAGCTCTATCCAAACGCTTGGTATTATTGATCCATACCTAAAGATTGTGCACCAAGATACCTATCTTGTATTTAATGGGGATGCTATCAGCGACTCAGAGACCTCACTTGAAACTCTGATGCTCATCCTGACCTTAATGAAAATCAATCCTACTCAAGTCCTCTATATCAAAGGGGAAGCAGAACAGGAGCTCCAATGGCAAAATGATGGCCTTAAAAAGGCCCTCCAGCAAAAATCATTCTCCTTTCCCGGTCAAAAATCTTCAATAACCAAGCTTATCTCCCGCTTTTTTAATACGTTGCCATTGGCACTGTATATTACTGGACTAAACCCCCTTGATGGAGCCCTTCGTATCTCCTATTTTCCACGAACATCACGTGAAATCGATGAAACCCACTGTGGGAAAACCCTTACAAGCGCCCTGCTTAATGTTCCTCAGATCTGTTCCTTATCCCCTGCTGAAAAAGCTCCTGTACATATAAAGGCAACAATTACCAGTGAGCAACGGCTCATGAGCTATCAACAGCATCCGGGACTTACTCTGGTAGAGCCAGATAAAGGATCAGTTACCTGGAGCATTTTTTCAGGACCTACTCCTCATTACCAACGAGAGTACCAATTTTTCAGGGACGCTTTTGCACTCATTAAAACGGGAAAATCGATCGATGAAGCTCTAATCGAGCTCTATAGCGCAGATCTCCGTACAGGAGAGAACATTCATCTGGTAGGCTCATATGATATTATGACAGGCATCGAAAGGAATCCACGACAACTATCTAAAAAACCATCTCGCAACTTAGGCGAGAATATTGTGTCAATGTATACCCAACTTGAGTCACTGATAGCACAGGCTACCCGGCTTACTGAGCTGCTTATAGAGAGGGGAGATACATGAAAACGTTCGCACCCCTTGCCATGACGCTTTTGATGAGCCTCGGTATGAGCAAGGGCATCGTGGGATTTATCAGTCTAGATGAGCAACAGCGCTACGCATCATCAGTGCCTGAGTTTCCTCAAGAATCTCCCGATTCGGGCTACCAAAAACTCTACGCCTCACTCACTCCAAGCTGGTTACATAGGACACTTTCACAGATCGGCCTGAGAAAAAAGTCCGCATGGAAACCCTCAGATGCAAACTTGATCATATCAAGTACCTATGAACTTCTTACTAAAACTTCCTCCCACTCGAAGGTAACACTCACTCTCTTACCAGATTCTGAATGTATCGTTTTTGGTGGCATTCGAGGTGCCTTTCATTCGCTTACTCGCGCATTACACGATCTTCAAAAACGAGGAATAATTGACAATACCTATAAGCTCAAACGGGACGTCTATTTGATATTTCTTGGCGATACACTCGACCTTTCTGCCTATGCTCTTGAAACGTTAAGCCTTATCCTCACTCTACAGAAAGCAAATACTCAGCAGGTTGTTTTCCTGACTGGGCACGTAGAATCAAATCAAACATGGCACAGCTCTGGCTTACACAAAGAGCTTATCTTGAGACTTCCTAACGAAGTCGCCGAGCTTACTAAAAAGATCGACACCATCTTTGCAAAACTCCCAAGAGAACTCATCGTTCGTCTCAAAGGCACTTCAGGCTCTCTTCTCTTTTCCGCTTTTACAAAAGAGAACGAGCCGGGAGTTTCTGCCATTATAACGAGCGATGAAAAAGCCCCTTCTTACCATGAAGGCCAAGGTCTTTATAAAAAGGTTCCTCATGAAGAGCCTATTACCTGGCAAGTAGTCTCCTCCCCTATCAGAGAGTATCGTATGAAGCATAGATTTTTCTATGATGCCTATGCACGTATACGACTCTCAACGACTCTAACGGAGAGTACCATTTCACTCTATGCGAGCAAAGGAACAGTTCCTTTCACGCTCAGTGCTACCTACAATCTGCTTACCGGAACGGTGCTTACTCGTGGTCGTGCATTTCCCTCCATGCACCATGATACAAATACTCTTTCTGCTGAGGAGCGTGCCTTACACATTTCTACACTCAAAGAACTGACTGATAACCTACAAAATGATCTAGCATCGCTTACTGCACAGGTAGACCTACCGCAAAGTGATAGCGTTGCACACACTATCGAGTTACCACCACTTATAAAAAAACTGGCTGAAGGTGCTTCCCTCACTCCTCAGGAAACGGATGAGGCACTTTCAGATATTGAATTTCTGTACAATACCCTCAGCACCGAGATGATACATCTCCGCTCCTTAGCGCAAAAAAATGGGCTCAAGCTTGCACCACTCACCACCTCAGATGCAAAGAATACGATCACCCTTGGATCCTCTCTTGATCTCACAAAGAGCGCAAAAGGGCTGGGAGTCCCCTTTAAAACGGGCATGTCGTTAAAAGTCCATGAGCAAAATCGTGCCGGCGGAATCCATGGTAAGCGAGCGCATATTATTTTCCTTGATGACGCTTATCGTCCTGCACTTGCCGAGAAAAATATTGAAACGTTCCTCTCAGTTGACCATACCCCTTTTATTCTTGCACCAGTGGGTAGCCCAACCCTTGCAGCATCACTTGATCTTATTGAACAGAAAAAAATACTGGTCCTGTTTCCACAAAGTGGTTCTCTTCTCTTTAGAAAACCTTTGCTTACCCATGTAATTAACTTCAGAGCCTCATTTCATGACGAAGGGCGTCTACTTACCGAGTTTGTCATTGACAAATATCGATCTAAAAAGTTTGTCTTCTTCTACCAAGATGATGAATTTGGTACAGGAGTTTTAGAAGGGGCGAAAGATGCGCTCAAAAACATGAAGAATACTCAAGCCACAGAAGTCGGCTACCAAGCGAATACCACGAGCTTTGAATCTTCAGCAACTAAAATAAAAGAAGCAAATCCCGATGCGATCGGTTTTTTTGCCACAGGTCCTGCTGTATTACAACTTATTCGGGACCTTGGTGTTGAGTTTCTCGCCAACAAGATTCTCTTTGCCGTCTCCTCAGTTGGAGATGCAGTAACCAAAAAAGTCTTACAAGAGCGGGGCATCTCTCTTATTATGGGCCAAGTGGTTCCCGACCCCAGGACAAGCACCCTACCTATCGTTGTGGAGTATCGCAAGGAGCTTGCAACCCAAGGTCTTAAGGAAGACGTATTTGCTCTTGAGGCATATATCAACACTAGCCTGACCTTCAATGCAATGAACTCAATAAGCGAACCGATAACGATGAGTAAGCTCATCGAACATTTTGAGAAGATGAAACAGTATGAGTATAAAGGGTTAACCCTTACGTTTGATCCCAAGTCCCGTTCATTAGGACAGAATATGTGGATTATTAACAAAAATGGAACTGCGCACGAAATAAAGACAGGAGGTTCTCATGAAAAAGGTACTCCCTAGTTCAAATGGAATCTCACTCCATTTTCAGGTGGCGAGTCTTTTTTTGACCTTAGTCATGATCATTTCACTCGTACTTCTTCAGGTAAAGAAGTTCTGCGCAGCAGATACTCCACCGCACATCTCATCGGTAACGCCAAAAAGTTTACAGCATGGTGCTGTCGCAACACCCACCAAAGTAACCGTTGGATTAACGATTACCGATTTTCCTTCATTTGACGTTGCGCGCAACGACTTTGAATTCTCGGGAATAATCTGGTTCTCTTTCGACCCTGCTCTGGTAAACTTAAAAACGATTGAGAAGTTCAGTTTTGTAAAGGGGGAGATTAAGTACATTTCAGAACCGAGTACTCAGCTTGAAGATGATAGACTCACCGTTCGCTACCGCATACGGGTCTCCTTTAAAACCAATCTCTACTATGGCTACTTCCCATTTGAAGATCATACCCTCTATCTTATGCTCTCTAATGCCTCAGTAAACCCCGATGAGGTCATCTTTGAGTCAACCTATGCAAATGTCATTATGGACAACCCATATGTTAATGGATGGGACTACAAGGATCATCAGGTAACAACAGGGTTTAGTACGGTACCGTTAGGGATCGGTCAAAAAGGAAAAGAAGTTGTCTACCCTTCAGTTCTCTTTACCTTCGAGTTTTATCACCATAGTATACGCTATCTTATGAGCATACTTTTGCCCCTGTTAATCATTTTCCTCATAGATCTTTTTTCACTCTGCTTTGATCAGCGAAAAGAACGGGACATTTTGGTTACCATGACTACGGCAAACATTGCAGCACTGGTCGCCTATCGATTTGTACTTGAGTCGCTCACACCAAAAGTAGGGTATCCTACAATTGCTGATTATTTCTTTTTCCTCTTTCTGAGTAACACCTTTATGATATTTATGATAAATTGCGTCGGCCCCTACTTAACCCGTCGCCAAAAGAAGATCATCAGTATCGTTGTTCAGGTATTCGTTGTACTCACTATCGCTTTACTACTGAGAACATGGCTCCCTTGCTAACAAGTCTTGGGTTGCTGTCACCATCTCAGCTTGCGATTGAGTCAGACCATGTTTAAGAGACGTTACCGCTCAGTCAGTCGTTGACTGAGTAAGCCTACTGCTTTTGACCGCACGCGCAAATATCCTTATACTGTAGCTAACTATACATGTTGAACCTATAGGCCTAAACAGCTCTGAGAACCGATGATTACCTTAGCATTAGCAGAATTCTTATTTGCCCTCATATTGCTCGTTATAGCCTACTTCATTTCGCAAACGATCAATGGGTTTCTCCAAGCAACGATCATTAATGCGTTGGGAGACTCTACAGCAAAAGACGAAGGCTACCAGTCTCTCAATCCTCTTGATCACATTGATACCTTTGGCTTTCTTGCACTTATCATCCTAGGTATAGGGTGGCTCCAAACCGTGCCTATTGATCCCTACTCCTTTACCGGCTCATATCGGTATTTGAGGCTCCTTATCGCCTTTTCGGTCGAAGCTATTGTTAGTCTTTGTCTTGCTACCTTTTCGTTGTTTACTGCCGTATACCTTTACGGATATCCTCTTACGATTAAACTTGTGCTGAAGTTGTTTACCTATTACAGCAAGTTCTTCCTGCTGTTTCTTTCTTCAACGTCAACACTCAACATCGCATCCGTATTCTCCGAAAATCCATCAACAACAGCTATTGTATTTGCTTTTTTACTGGTATCGATGGTGTATCTTAATATCTTGGTTGCGACCATTAGCTTTATTTTTAATGGGTTCCGCTATCTTCTTGTGCTCGGATTTGAGCAAGGGTACTCCTATATGGACTATGCAGATTATCTTGCGATTCTTGGACCTTTTCTCGTCGTGTATGTATTTGGTGACCAGCTGGTATACTTCTTACTGAGACTCACCGAATGGGGAGCTTGTCATATCGCGTGTCTTTTTGGTGTTTAATGAGGATAAGATGGATCAATTTACTGCCTTAAAAGCTGGAACCGCTCAGATTATTCCTGAGGAAGAGTTTAAGAAGAAGCTTACCTCTGGCAAAAAGTTGCGCATTAAACTAGGTGCTGATCCTACAGCGCCAGATCTCCATCTTGGTCATGCCGTAGCCCTTTCTAAATTACGTCAATTTCAAGATCTTGGTCATGAAGTTATTTTCCTTATTGGAGATTTCACGGCACGCATTGGCGACCCTTCAGGCCGCTCGAAGACTCGACCTCCGCTTACCGATGAGCAGATCATGGCTAATACCCAAACCTATTTTGCTCAGGTCAGCAAAATCTTAGATCCAGCAAAGACAGTTGTTCGCTATAACTCTGAGTGGAGCGATAAACTATCTGCACGAGACTTTGTTGCACTCTGCAGCAAAACTACTCTTGCTCGGCTCATTGAACGTGAAGACTTTGCTAACCGTATGGCAGCACATCAACCTATCGGATTTCATGAGCTTCTGTACCCCCTTCTTCAAGGATATGATTCAGTAGCACTCGAAGCGGACGTTGAACTAGGAGGAACTGACCAAACATTTAACTTGCTTATGGGGCGCTTTCTTCAAGAACAATGGGGGCAAGATCCCCAAGCAGTCATGACACTTCCTCTTCTTGAAGGGCTCGATGGCGTACAGAAGATGTCAAAGTCGTATGGTAACGCAATCGGTCTTGCAGAGCCAGCTGACCAAGCCTATGGCAAGCTTATGTCGCTTTCTGATGATCTTATGTGGCGGTACTACGAAGTGCTCCTGCATGCTACTGAGCAGGATATTAAGAAGATGAAGGAATCAATTGCGATGCAAGGGGTCAACCCGATGGACCTTAAAAAAAAGATGGCTCATCAGGTAATAGCTCGATTTTGGAGTCCTCAAGAAGCTCAGCAAGCGCAAGAAATGTTTGAAGAGCTCTTTCAAAAGAAAGACTATTCTCATGCTCAAGAAGTATCCTGCGAACCCTTCCTTGGTAAAGAGGCCTGGATTGTAGATATATTGAAGTTTCTGAAAGCCGTAGAGAGTACTAGTGATGCACGTCGACTCATAGAGGCGGGTGCGGTTGCACTGGATGACAAGAAAGTAACCGATTTTAAGATGCAGTTAGCGCTTGAGCCTGGCATGCTTATTAAAGTAGGTAAGCATAGATTTTATAAGGTGGAATAAAAGAAACCTTTTGCAGGAATTTGGTTCCATGGCCAATAGCGTTGCATTCCCTCCTCACGGCCTCTGTTCCCTTTTAATAACAGTTTCTTTCATGTTTACCTGTATGCGAAGGCGGAAAAACAGTCTTTCAACATTGACAAGCTAACTTCTTTACCCTACCTTGCTATGTTGAACTTGTGGAAAAGATAAGCTGTTCATTCATAAAAAAAGGATTCCTCATGAATATGATTAGAGGCGGTATACTAGTGCTTCTTAGTTTAACCTCTTTTGAAGTGCTTTCTATCAAAAAGGCCCTTATCACTGGTATTACAGGGCAAGACGGTGCCTATCTTGCAGAATTCTTACTTGGTAAAGGATATGAAGTTCATGGGGTTATAAGACGTTCCTCTTTAATCAATACCCATAGGATAGACCATCTTTATAAAGATAGACATGAGGCAGACAATGCACTTTTTATCCTTCATTATGGGGACCTTACCGATTCAACTAACTTAATCCGGATTATTAAGGAAGTAGAACCAGATGAAATATATAACCTCGCAGCACAAAGTCATGTGAAAGTATCTTTTGAGACCCCTGAATATACCGCAAATGCTGATGGTATTGGAACGTTACGTTTATTGGAAGCTATTCGTTTACTCAATCTGACTCACAAAACAAAGTTTTATCAAGCTTCTACCAGCGAAATGTATGGTTTAGTACAAGAGATTCCTCAAACTGAAAAAACTCCTTTCTACCCAAGATCTCCATACGGTGTCGCAAAACTGTTTAGCTATTGGATTACGGTAAATTACCGTGAAGCATATAATATGTTTGCTTGCAACGGCATCTTATTTAATCATGAGTCAGAGCAACGAGGAGAAACCTTCGTTACCAGGAAAATTACTATGGCTATTGCACGGATTGCTAATAATTTACAAGAAACACTTTATCTGGGAAATCTAGACTCGAAGCGGGACTGGGGTTATGCAAGAGATTATGTCGAAGCGATGTGGCTTATGTTACAACAGGATAAGCCTGAAGATTTTGTTATTGCTACAGGAGAGACGCATTCTGTTCGAGAATTTGTAGAGTGCGCCTTTAAAGAGGTAAACTTCGAAATTGAATGGCAAGGTACTGGGGTAATGGAGATTGGTATTGATAAAAAAACTCGCAAAACTCTCGTAAAAATTGATCCTCGATATTTTAGGCCAACTGAAGTTGATTTATTAATTGGAGATGCCTCAAAAGCCTTCAAAAAGTTAGGCTGGAAACCAAAAACGTCCTTCGCTCAACTTGTTAAATTAATGATGGCTCATGACGTAACTGCAGTGAGAAATGATGCAAAAAAATTAGGCACTCACTTTCAGTCTCCTAAAAAATAAGACTATTACGAGGACACTTAAGAAATTGTGCTCGTAATAGCTTTCTCACGAGTGACTCTCTTTGCACTGTTTGCTTATTAAGCTGGATAAAGCAGAAAGTATATTATCCGGCTCAATATACATTCATACGAAGCAGGTTAATACAAAACTGTACTCCCTCCTGCAGATCATACTAACTGGAGGTAATCCTTTAGCTACGAGAAATCGATGGAGTTTTGCCAGGCTTCTGTTTTCCCAGCTGAACAAATGAGGCAACCTCTTCTGCAAGTACTGCAAATTGCTCAGGATCTGTCTCAAACTCTTTGTCACAGTCTAAGATAAGAACCGGCACATGTACAAGTTCGGCGAGCAGCCCCTTTTTATGCATCAAAAAGTCTTCATGACAATCATGGATCTGCTGAACATAGCTAAGACTAATTATTTTTTCTGCGGACCTATCTCGAGCTTTAATGCGCTCATATGCAACTTCAGGCACCGTTCTCAAATAGATAAACCCTTGAGGAGGCATACATTTACCGGTTACTAAAAAGTTAAACCATTGCAGATAGACCTGCCATTCAAGCTCCGACAAAAATCCATTGTGGTACCCATTGATTGCAAAGACATAATGACCAGAATAGATTGAGCGCTCCATCAAACGGAATGGGTTAGGATTTTCTTGCTCTATAAGATGCTCTTTTACACGACAGGCCATCGCTAAAGTCTCCATCGTATAGGCCCATCGATGAGGATCTTTATAGAAGTTTGCAAGTATAGACTGCCCATAAACCTTACTAAACCAGCTATTCATAGGCTCATATACTACTGCAATCTCTGGGAGCCTTTCTTGAATCAACTTGAGAAATGTGGTTTTCCCAGCACCAATATTACCTTCAACAATATACATGACCTATCCTTTGGCCTAATACTATATAACCTCTCTCTTAAATAAGAGTACCACAGAACAGAAAAAGGTTCTATGCAAAAAGAATAGAAAGTGCCTTCAAGTGGCGTATAGATACCTTCAGACAGAGATCTATGAATGGAAGATCATCTATTTTTAGCTAGGAAGAGATTCAACAAGATATCTGTGCTTATTCTGTACAGAGCAGAGTCAAGATCCAACTGATCACGGCAGTAATATAAGGGAACTTCCCTCTCCAAAGATCGCTTGTATCACTTTGATGAGGCTCCCCAAAGAGACTCTGATGGCTTGAGCAGCATAAGGGGTGCATGATCCTCAACGATAGTGCGCTCAATGGCACCATTAATACAAGTCATTAAAACATTCGTTATTAGGCCTGCCTCACGAGCTACCTCATAAGGCTGCACCTGAGGGGCATTCCCAATAAGAATAAGCTCATCTCCCACTTTTACGTCAGGAACATCTGACACATCGAAGGCTGCCAAATTCATACTAACAATACCTGCAACCGGAACAATATGGCCCTGAATGAGCCCTTTTCCTTTATTTGAAAGAGCATGAGGATACCCTTCCCAATATCCGATAGGCACCATGGCAATAGTGCTTGGCTTCGTGGTTGTAAATGCAAGTTGATAGCCAACATTCGAGCCTGCTGGTAGCTGCTTTACTTGAATAATACGTGTTCGCCACTCAAGTAAAGGAGTTAACGAAAAAGATGGGTCAATCTCTTTGACTAGTGCAATCTGTGAAGGATTTTTCCAGAGGCCATAGGCAGCAGCACCCACTCGCATAAATGAATACTTACGTTTTGGCTTAAGATGTAAGCTACTTGATGAAAGCGCATGGGTACAAGGAATCACAATGCCCACCGCTTCAAGATCATCAAGCACATCATCAAATTGTGCAAGTTGCCTATAACTATAGTCCTGATCGGCGTGACCTGTATTGGAAAGATGCGTAAAGACCCCGTAGACTTTCAAAGAAGGCAGCTTCATCATCTCATTAACTATTCTTACCGCCTGACTGGCAAGAATGCCTAAACGTCCCATACCTGTATCTATTTTCACGTGAATGAAAGCGGTCTTACCGACCTTTTGTGCAGCAGCGGCAATCGCTTGTACATCCTCCCATGAACATACCGCAAGATGAAGCCCCTCTATAACCGCCTCTTCGAGGTTCCCCTCGAGATATGAAAGCACCAAAATAGGCTTGGTTATCCCCTGAGCTCGTAGAAGAAGAGCTTCCTGTACCCCAGCAGTACAGAGCCAGCCAACTTCTTGGTGAGCTTGTGCAAGTGATGCTATCGGTAAGATCCCATGCCCATAGGCATTGCTCTTAACGACAATGGCAAGCGATGTACAACCGGTAAGGTTTGCAATATGCGAAATGTTTGAATTAAAAGCGGCGCGACTGAGGGTCAGGGTCGTTCGTGTCATAGTTGGTTTGGCAGCCAAGTATGAGCCTTGGCTGCCTTATACTCGTTATGAAAGTGGTAGAACTTCTTCTTTTTGCTTTTGAACAGTCAACTTAAACTCAGTTGGTTGTACCTCACCCTTGAGGGTATTCAACTCAATGGCAGTACTAAAAACCTCCGCAAGCGTTGCAGATTGAGAAGCATAGAAGGTTCGGCTCTGCTGTTTAGCATCTTGAACATTCTTATCAGCTTTCTCTTCTTTCTTAAGCTCTATACGCGATGCTATTTGAAACGCTACTGGGCTTATAAGAAACTCAATGCGCCCATCCTTTAACGTGATCGTTCCAAACCAACCTGTATCTTTTTTTACAACTTTCACATCGTCTTTTGATAACCCAGTAAACCCTTTAAAGGTGATCGTTACTGAAGAATCATCCTCTTTAATCTCATGGGTAATCTTCGAAAGGTCTTCACGAGCTTTTTTAAAGGCTTCATTTTCTTCCTTTGATGGCCCAAATGACTCAAAACGACTTACAAAGCTATCCATCATCCTTTGATGTGAAGCCATCATAGAATCTATCCATGATCCACTAAAAGGATCATCTATCAGGATATATCGTGCCTGGATGGGAACAGAAAGACATGATGTTACAGCAAATAATACTATAAGGCATTGTTTGTTCATAATGAACTCCTTTATGTAATAGATGGTTGTACAAATCACTTCAGTACTGAGAACCAGTATACACCCAAGAGAATGGTAAATGCAAGAGCCTAGAGGCTCCTTAAAAACAGTTTACCTCTTGAGCCATGCTCACGAGTAGTTTATACTCAAGGAGTTAAAGAACTTTGATAACCACGGATAGGCAATGAAAAAACTACTCCTCAATTCCCTGGTACTCATCTCCTTAGTACTCATCGGAGGTAGCTTCAATGCAGCACAGGCAGCAGCCGCAACTCCTAAACCTAGGTTGCTAAAAAAAGAGCTTCTTGGCTATATTGAACCGCAAGAATACTTGCGCACTCAGCGCACGGCAAATCCATCAAATATCGCAAGCAACCCCGCAACAAGAAGTCACCAAACTACCCTTATCCAGCTTCCTGTGCTTGACCAAAATAAAGAACCTGAGAAGAAGGGTAGCACAAAGAATAGTTCAGCCTACCATGCTTTGCGAAATGGGGTTGCTCTCCTAAAGGCTCTGATAGACAATTATCGTGATATCGAAGGTCTTGTAAAATTGTATGATAAAGAAGACTTATACAAAAAACTTTCCTATGAAGGTTCATGGCGAAATACGATTCGAAGCAAGCGTAATGGAAACTTTACTGATACCCTCAGTCTTAAAGAGCTCGAAATCCTCATAGCTGAAGAAAGTAAGACTGGAGACCTTGCAGGAACAAATCTCCCTTGTGCCTATTTTGAGTATGCAAATCCGGATGAGCCTACTGAAAGAGACTTTGAAGTTTTTAATGTAAGTAAAGATCTCAAAAAGATTAAAGAAAAGCTCGCTGCTGATGAAGATTTCGCTGCTCTTATACTTGTGTATGTCGATACACACCCTGCAAATAATCCCATTTTTGAAAAAAAACCAGTGAAGTGCACAGTAGAAGGTCCAGACTGCACAAGAAGAGCGTTAAAAAAAACTCCCTGCTGTGGAAATGCGCTCTGTGATCCATGTTGGGGCACATCCCTTGCAGATAATCTGAGCGCCTGCCCCATGTGCAAATCTAGAAACCCAGGACCACTCGAAGAAGAGGTCACAAAGTTAGCAACCAATAAGCCATTACCTGGACAATTCGTTGCTCTTGTACTTGCTAAAGTACAGGACAAAAGGCAGTATTTTCTGATGGATTCAGCAAATGAAAAACATCGTTTCTCTACAAATAAGCCGATCAAAAAACTTCTTCAATACCTTGAAGATCCCAGTGACCCCCAGGAAACAGATGCGGACCTTGTGGAGCTTCCTCGCTTTATTCCTGATCCAAGGCGTGTAAAAGACGCCCGCATAGACGATCTCGTGGAAGTCTTTAAAGACTACAAAGATTCTTATAACCCAGTACCCCGAAAAGTTCCTGCAGATCTTCAAAAACAAAACGATACATCATATTCCAAAGCAAAAGGCTTTATTGGTGGCGTCCTTGGAATATATGCACTCTATGCATGCCTTACGTATTACCAGCGCTCTCAAAAGCCAAACTCGCAGCAGGGAACCGCTCCAACAGCGTAGTGAATTTATGAATAGCATGAATCCTTTGATAAATCACCCGATCCTCTGTATGCTACTTAAAACTACATTCACATCACCACTACAGTAAAAAAATGGCACAAAAAAATAATTCCAATAAAAAAGACAAAGGTCTTGAACTCGTTTATGGGGTTCACCCTATCGTTGAGCTCCTCAAAGCAAAACGGAGGACTCTTGTTACGATCTATACGACAAAGCCAGTCCCCAAAGCATGGTCGCTCATCGAACCGTTGCTTACTTCAAACACACAGCTTCAGTACGTTTCACGCGATGTGCTTACTCGCTTGGTAATGACCAGTGATCATCAGTCTGTCGTGGGTCTAGCAACTCCATTTGTAAAACGGAGCAAATTCTTTGATCCTCAGAAAAGCCCTTTTCTCATTCTTCTTGATAGCATCCACGATCCCCGCAATCTTGGCGCAATACTCAGGTCAGCCTACTGTACTGGAGTTACCGGTGTAATCATGTGTGGAAATAATAGCGCTCCCTTACAAGCAACCGCTCTCAAATCTTCCGCTGGCCTTGCTGAGCATCTTGAAATTTATGAAACTCCAACGGCACTTGGTGCCATCCAAGAACTTAAGCGGGTTAACTATGCACTCTACCTTGCAACGCTTTCAGGGGAAAATGCCACCACAATAAAGTATAAGAAGCCACTCTGTTTAGTAATCGGTAATGAAGCCACGGGCATTGCTAAAAACCTGCTCTCCTATGGGACTCAGGTGAGACTCGCCCAACGAAGCTCTGATATTTCCTACAATGCATCAGTAGCTGCTGGGATACTTCTCTTTCTTATGGCTGATCAGCTTAAGATCATTTAGAATGCTTTCAGAACTCCCTCCGGGCAGTATATTCAAACTTCCTCAACAAACAGCTATCGCTTCAACAAAGCAACCATTTGTCAGACTTTCTATGCATGGCAGTAGGATGCACGTCGCGATAATTTTTTTTGCAATTACAGTTTTCTGTTATACTAAACAGTAAATTTTCTGGGCTTTTCCTTTAGGGATGCAAGTGCGGATGTAAGCAGATGAATATGGTACGTTTCATAGGTAACAAAAAAGTTCTCATCACCATTGGAGGAATCAGCCTCTTTCTGGTTGGCATGCAACGCGCCTTTACTCCGCAATCACTTACCATATCCTGCGATCCGCGATGGACCTCAGAGTATCAGCATGCCATTAAAAAACAGCTTGAGAATATCTCGATACGAACTATTGGCGCCTATCGACTTCGAAATCAGCTCCAGCTTGAATTCCCCTTTATAAAAGATATCACTATCTCATACGAAAGTGCTTACCGGGCACAGGTAAGTATTACCGGCTGGATTCCTAAAGTACTCATTCAGTCTTCTTTGCCAAGCAATAAAGACTATGTGCTCTGCGCAACCGGGCAGGTTCTTGAAAAGCATTATTTTTCTCAAGAGGCTCTACAGGGGCTCCCTACAATGATTCTTGAAGGAGCAGATTTTGAGACAAAGCGACTTGCTCAAGAATTCATCGATACCGCTTTGCGGTTAACAAATAAGCACTTTGAAGTTTATACCATACTATGGCACTCAAAAACTGAGATTCTCCTTCACGATAAAGCAAAAAAGATCCGCATCATTTCCGATATGCACTCAATACATGATCAGGATCGCTTTACCTACCTAGAACAGATTTATGCACAAGAAGAAAGCTATAAAAACGGCATGAAAGCAGACATACGCCTAAAAGATTCTATTGTCTGTGCTCCCATAACCAACTATACTAGAACCCATGAAGAATCAAACACTCTATAACGACCTTCTCGTTGCACTTGATGTGGGTACCACAAAAATAAGTGTGCTCATTGCCCAGAAAATTGCTGATGATGGTCTCTCGATAATCGGCATCGGAGAAGCTCCTGCTTACGGAGTCTCTCGCGGTGTAGTCGTTGATATTGCTCAGGCAGTAGATTCGATTAAGCTTGCTGTCAAAGAGGCAGAACTGATGGCCGGTCATAAAGTAGAAACTGCCGTTGTAGGAACTACCGGCGCTCATATTCAGTCGCTTACTTCAACGGGCATGATCCCCATTAAAAACGGTCAGATTCGCCCCCATGATATTACAGCAGTCTTAGCAGCTGCCCGTGCTATTGTACTTCCAGAAGGGCAACAAATATTGCATGTGCTGCCCCAGTATTATACGATCGATTCAAGTCACCGGGTGACAGATCCTGAAGGTATGTTTGGGGTACGCTTAGAAGCACAAGTGTATATCATCACCGGGGCAAGTGCCTCAACCCAAAACTTAGTGCGCTGCTGCCAGACGGCTGGCGTAGCAGTAAGCGATCTCGTACTGCAACCCCTTGCCTCAGCAGATGCTGTACTCAGTCGCGATGAGCGAGAACTGGGGATCGGTGTTCTTGATATTGGTGGTGGTAGCTCAGACTTTGCTATCTATCAGCAGGGAACAATTCGGCATACCAAGATATTCCCAATCGCAGGAAACTATATAACTCATGATATTGCTCTCTGTTTGCGCACTACGCTAAAAGACGCAGAACGGGTAAAAAGAACCTATGGTTCCACCCTAAGAAAACTCTTTACTGCCGATGAGCAGATAGAAGTTGAAATGGTGCATGGCGAAGAGCTCACCACCGTAACTCCTGATGAAATAACCCGTATTATCGAACCTCGTGTTGCCGAGCTCCTAGCGATGGTACAAAAAGACATTAAGACAAACCATCTAGAACATCTTATGCCAGCAGGTATTGTGTTAACGGGTGGAGGATCCCTCCTTCATGGCATACAAGAAAGTGCAGAGTTTACTTTAAAAGTTCCTGCACGTGTGGGAGTGCCCCATGTTCCACCTATGTATAAAGAAGCATTAGCAAATCCTACCTATGCAACATGCTATGGCTTACTCTTACACGCTCTTAAGAAGAGTAAGGGTAGCACCGCCTATTCCCTCTCGGGACCGGCCGTCAGTCAGATAATGAATCGCATGAAATCTTGGGTAGCAGACTTTTTTTAAGAAGGTATGAACATGATAGAATTTGAACGAGAAAGTAATAACCGCATCGCTGTAGCCCGCATTAAAGTGTTGGGTGTAGGTGGCGGTGGCAGCAATATGGTTAATAGCATGGTCGAGTCATCTGGCTATGACATGATAGATTTCATTGTTGCAAATACCGACGCTCAGGCCCTTAAAATCTCAAATGCACCCCACAAGATCCAGCTTGGTATAAAATCAACAAAAGGGCTCGGTGCAGGTGCTAACCCTGAAGTTGGTAGACGTGCGGCAGAAGAGGACCTCGATACGATTATTAGACAGGTAAAAGATGCCGATGTAGTCTTTTTTACCGCCGGTCTTGGAGGCGGTACCGGGTCAGGAGCCTTACCTATCATTGCCCAGGCACTGAAAGAAAAAGATATTTTGAGTATCGCCGTGGTTACCAAACCGTTCATGTTTGAAGGAAGGCGTCGTGCCCGCGTTGCAGAAGAGGCGCTTCATAAGCTCGAAGGTGTCGTTGATACGCTTATTGTTATTCCTAACCAAAAGCTCCTTGATGTAGTTGATCAGAAAGTTTCTCTGTTAAATGCCTTTGATCTTATTAACAGCGTTCTCAATCAATTTATTAAATCTATTGCCGATATTATTGCAAAGCCAGGTCATATTAATGTCGACTTTGCCGACATTAAAACAATTATGAAACAACGTGGCTATGCTGTTATTGGTACCGGTAGAGGATCGGGTCCTGACCGTGCAGTGAAAGCAGCACGTGAGGCTATCGTATCTCCACTTCTTGATAATACCAATATCAAAGGTGCCCAAGGCGTACTGCTTAACATCTCAGGAAGTTCAAGCTTGAGCCTTCATGAAGTAGGCGCTGCTTCTCATATTATCTATGAAGAAGCTCATGAAGATGCCTCAATTATCGTCGGATCGGTTATTGATGAGTCGTTGGGCGATGAAGTTATTGTAACGATTATTGCCACAGGATTTGAATCTGATAGGTCACTCTCGGTTCAACCTGCGACGAAACATTCTTTTGAACAGGAATCTTCAGCCCAAGAAAAAATACCTACTCAAGAATCACCTGTAGGAGCTATAACCCTAGAATCTAAACCTGGAGAGGAAGAACCTGGTGAGCATAAGCTGGAATCCAAGCCTGAGGCTAAGAAAGAAGAGGTCGATGTAAACGACTTCGAGATTCCTGCAATTATGCGGCAGATGCTTAAGAAAAACCAAGAGTAATTTTTGGCCATCTAGGAATCAGTTAAGAAACATATGTGCGATGTGCAACGAATCGAATGTTATCTTGGCGAGGCAAAAAAGAATAAAAAAGACTGATCAACCTTACCGCGAGCACTCTAGCCCTCTTACCACGGCCTGTGTTCAGTTACTACTAGCTGACAATGCAAGTGTGGTTCTATTAGCACTGTAGTGTAACTTCGATCTGATCAAGTTCTTTTCTGCGAAGTAAACATACCAACATCCTCAATTGCTGGATAAAAATCCTTACCATTATTCTTTTGAGCTATCTTATGATTACTTCTGATTTAGTAACGATGAGTTCTCTGCCTTTCCATACGCACTCAGCAGGTACTATACAGATTTTGTATTGAGCCAAAATACTAGCCATAAATGAAAAATTCGACTCTCCTCTAATAAAATACTTAAACTGGGCCATTGCAAAGAAATCATCTACCAAGCCAGGTTTGTTTCGATAACCATAAATAATATTAGACTTATTTACTTCTTTCTTCAGTAGTTCTGCAAAATACTCGGGACGAGAACTATCAGTAAAGATATGTACATATAGTGGCTGGTCCTCGAGTAATTCAGACATATGCTTCAATTGCTCAATAAAGAAAGAATTTGGAGGGAATTTACGTGGCGAGCTTTGATCATATGCCGTCCTTAATTGGTAAACAGGATCGAACCCTTCCCCAGTTCGTATATGTAAAGCAATTGGAATGCGGCCTTCTGGAAAGTTTATTAAAGAAGGTTCTCGATCGACTAATGAAATGCCTCTGCGCAAAGCTGCAACAAATCCTTCATCATGCCAGTCAACATCAAACGCGCAAAAAAAATCAGATTCAATAATTTCTCTTTTGAATGCAGGAAAAAATGGTATAGAATACAATGTATTCTCGTCAATTTTCAGATTAGACATATCCAGCTTTTCGTCTTTGTCAAATTTGACTATCTTGGAATACTTATCCTTTGCTGCCCAATAAGAATCATGAATTCGACTAAGCGTGAATCGTTCGCAATTATCGAATGGGAAATACACAAGTGGAATCTCTCGCTTATATGCTACCCAAAGTGCATTCGAATATGCTACAAGATTATCTCCTAGGCGACCACCGCTAAGGCCATAGGTTACTGCCGCAGATGAAGCCAGTGCTGAGAAATGTATGCCCGATAACGCTAAGTATAGTAAAAACTTCATATGATTTTCCTATAAAGATTTTGTTCTTTTAAGCACTCTATCCTATTTTAGAGTAACCAAAAGACAATTATGAAAGCAAGACTTTTGATAGTTACGTCGGAACACAACAGAAATATCTTCTGTTTTTATGCAATTAAAGTTTCCGCTTTTTATAGCCATACCCAATAGAAAATGGATGAATATTCGGCTTGACTGATAAGATACAATTGCTTTTGCACAGGCCACCCTATAGCATGCCCCATAGGTTTTTTGGGTAAACTATGCTACACTAGTTCTGATACAAAGTTATGAGGGCATTGGAATGACATCGTTAGATCTGCGTAAGAAATTTTTCGAATATTTTGAACAACATAAGCATACCTACATTCAAAGTTCCTCGTTAATACCCGCGCAGGACCCTACCCTTTTATTTACTAATGCTGGCATGAATCAGTTTAAGGATCTGTTCTTAGGAAAAGAAGAACGGAGCTATAGGCGCGCCGTTTCCATTCAAAAATGTATCCGGGCAGGGGGTAAGCATAACGACCTTGAAAATGTTGGCTTTACAAAAAGGCATCTAACCTTCTTTGAAATGATGGGCAACTTCTCTTTTGGAGACTATTTCAAAAAGGAAGCGATAGAGTTTGCCTGGGAATTTCTTACCAAGGTCGTCAAGCTTGATAAGGAAAAGCTCATCGTTACGGTGCATCATAAAGATGAGGAGGCCTATGCTATCTGGAAAGATCTCATAGGAATTCCTGCATCCCGAATCTTTAAATTAGGCGATAAAGATAACTTCTGGCAGATGGGCGACACCGGTCCCTGCGGGCCATGCACCGAAATCTATGTCGATCGAGGGGCAACCTTCGGCTGCGGCTCAAAGGATTGTAACCCCGAAGATGGCTGTGAAAGGTTCTTGGAAATATGGAACCTGGTATTTATGCAATATGACCGGCTACCCGATGGTACTGACAAACCTCTAAAACAAACGGGTGTCGATACCGGTATGGGTCTTGAGCGCT
>JABDCP010000011.1:37055-37175 GCA_013288045.1 Candidatus Babelota bacterium | reverse complement strand
GATACGATGGTAGCTCATCTTGTAAAACGAGGGGCAAAGTCAGGTGTTCCTACAAATAATGCATTTCTGATAGCAACTTTGGCAAATGAGCCGCTCTGTATAGATGTTTTGAAAGCAGCA
>JABDCP010000011.1:0-37045 GCA_013288045.1 Candidatus Babelota bacterium | reverse complement strand
CCATCCATATCTTTTCCTTCCAATGGCAGCAAGTTTAGGACGTTCGGAATGTCTTACTGCTCTTTTAAAGCATGGTGCAAACATGGAACATGTGGAGATGCCTGGTAGGCCATTGAGGCCACTACATTATGCTGTTTTAGCGAGAAGGCCTACCTGTGTTGAGATTCTTTGCAAAGCTGGTGCTAATAAGGAGTTTCGACAGCCTGGCGTATCCTTACCTCTTCATATAGCTGTGGGCAGAGGGTATGGCTCGGATCTCGCAAAAATATTACTTGACCATGGAGCGAATATTGAAGGAAAAGATATGGATGGAAATGTTCATTTGACGCCACTTCACCGGGCTGTAAAGGCAGAAAATGTAGATGCGACACGATTACTTGTTTCCCGCGGCGCAAATGTGAATGCTAGAACTAGTGCTGAAGTGACTCCTTTAATTTATGTGATAGATAAATTCAAGGATGCATCAATTAATGAACTTGAACTGGTTGCAATAATGAAGTTATTGCTGGTGCATGGTGCCCGTATGGATGCTGTGGATAATGAAGGAGACAGTCCTTTAAGCCTGGCTTTATGGCCAAACTTTCCTCCTGCGGTGCGCAAAGAGCTTATTAGAAACTGTTTTTATGGTTACATGCCTACAAAAGCAGAGCTTCTAGCCTCGAGTAGGCGGATTTTTGAAGTGATTGGGATGTTTTCAGGACGGAGAGTTTTTGCGCCTGCAAAAGCGGGAGTTCAATCGATTCTCCCCCCATATGTGATTGCTGAAATATTACTATCCATACCGGAGACGAGGAATGATGTGATACGCATGTTTTTGCATCAGCTCAGAAAAGGGAAATTACCCCAAGAGCTCCTGGGTGATTCTGCTAAAATGAATCTACTCCACATTCTCTTTACATCGATACAATATAAACATGGCAACACAACATATGTTACTGAGTATATACAAGGAAAACTTCTTCCACATGTTACTAGTGTGCGTGGGGGGATGGACATAGAAGATGAGGATGATAAGAAAAAGATCGAGCAGTTGGATGCGCTTACTCAAGACCTTGAAGCCGATATTCATGATGCTATTGATGCTCGTTATAAAGAGCTCAGAGATCAGGCACGTATTGATAAACTCGTCCAAGATCTTAGAAATGATAATATCGATGCAGTTAATGATCTCATAAGTACGGTATTTGATGGGGAGATGGATCTATTGATAGGTTTTCCTTTAGAGCCATCACAAAATCCGACAGAAGAACCGTCAGCAAAGAGGCAAAGAGTAGAAGAGCCTGCTTCATGATCTTAGTATACCTTGGAAAGGGACGAACTAGAGCCCAGACTAAAAAAGATGCATTCTGAAATCATAAACAAGAGTCTGGCATGAAGACTATTGATCATAGCAAGTGAAAGAACAGGCAAGCACCGGTGATAATGAGGAGAACTTATATCATCGGTGCCTGCTGCATCTCAAGCTATGAATGTGCAAGGATCAAACCCCACATATAAACGGTTACTCCTTAAGACTACCAGAAGCCTTTTGGAGCATATCAGATTTTTCAACCAGATATTCCATATCGATCCAGTAGGCAAGCGGTCCAGGAAACTGGTTAAATTCCCATGTTCGATAGATGCTGAGGGTGACTTCGTTGGTAATGCGTGTATGGAGGAACAAGCGCGTTACTTCAGGTACCAACTTGAAGATGCTGCTCATGAACATTTTATCAATGCCACGAGGTACTGCGGTTGCTGCTATACCAAAGTAAGCAACTTTTAGAGAACCATATTCACATTCCTTCGAACCTATATAGTTGATTAAGCCTAAGAGTTCCTTGGTTTGTGGATCTCTGGCAAGCACAAACAGGTGTACATCTTGCGCCTTTCCATACTTTGCAAAATCCGTTATGGTGAAAAACTGCATAAGATTCTTGAGTAAAACTTCTTCAGCAGCCTTCCAATCAACGTGGTCTACACCGTATGCAAAGAGCGGTGCGAGCGGTTTGAGAAACATTTCTGTTGCTACCAGCTCTGGATAGGTACGTGCAAACTGGAGTTCCATCGTAGTATAGGTGTGCGCAAGAATCTCAGCAGCTTCTTTAATGATCTCATTAATGCGGGGTGATTGCGGATCGACTTTTTCCCATTCTAAGATAAGTGGTACACCATGAGCATCCATTGCGGTGAACGTCCCGCGTTGTTTTGAAAGTGTCGCATCTAACTGATTTATCCAATCTGTTGACGTTTTCTGGTTTCTCTTTTCAATCATTGTTTCTGTACTTTCAGTAGTAAGGGATGCAGATCCCTCTATGTTTGCATAGTTTATTGCTAATACGCCTATGAAGGCGCATGAAACGTAATACATGGGTTTCATGTATACTCCTTTGGCTTAATTAAAAAGTAGCTTCCCCGCGTTTGGTGCAGGTAATACAAAGACGTCTAAATGCAGGTGGCCATAAGGCTACTGCTTTAAACTAGGAGATATGATTAACAACTTTCATAACACACCATTTTTGTTTCGGTGGGTATATTGGATTTAATTTGAATATATACGAGGTGCTTTTTTTTTGCAAGTGGGCTGTGTGCCCAGATACGGTGCAACTGTGCACTGACAGATGCATTTCATGGGAAATGATAGTATAGAAAGCGCAAAAACAGGGACTAAGCTCTTTTCTATCAATGTTGAGTAGAGGTTTTTGATTGACCTTTTTAAGGCTTAATTAACGCAAGGTGTATTTGAAATTATTGATTAAATGGCTATTTTCGATGATCGAAGATTACGGAGATAACCCTGGGTTCTGCTTTGAAGTGAAAATTGGTATACTGAGATGTATGGAGAATTTAAAAATAGCTTTTATAGCTCTTCAAGAACGCCATCTACCAAGTTTATTGACATGGCTTGAAACTGGTCACGTGAAAGACTGGTGGGACCAAGATGTTCATTGGACCAGTGAGTTGGTCAAAGAAAAATATGGTTCCTATGTGCATGGCTACAAAATTGAAGACGGTATACAAAAGCCACTGCAAGCATTTATCATATGCATCGATGATATAGAGATTGGCTATATACAACTCTATAATGCGCATGAGTTTGCACGTGAAGGAGGAATCTCGCTCAATGAACTACCACGTTCGCTCGCAGCATGCGATATTTTCATTGGCGATCCTACTTATGTGGGAAAGGGCTACGGTACGGCCCTTATGAAGAAATTCTTGCAGGACTATGTAGATCCGAAGTACGAAGCCTGCTTTGTTGATCCTGATACAGCAAATACGAAAGCTATAAGAGCTTATGAGAAAGCTGGCTTTGAAAAAATTAAGACCATCCAAAATGGCACTGTGACCTGGATGATCAGAAATCGTCCTGCTGGATAGGAACGATAGGCATTAAAGAAAGGGCCGGTATATGACCGATCTTATTTCTTATTACCGAGAGAAACTCAATCTTTACGATGCTACTTTTTCTTTAATTGAGCATGACGATGGAGTTGTCGCCATAGTCTATAAGGTTAGCCTTCCTACAATAGAGCTTATTCTAAAAATATGTGCACGCCCTGAAGAGTATCTGCGAGAGGTCTATTTCTTGAACTACTTTGCTGATAAGCTTCCAGTGCCGCGCATTGTAAACCTAGTGCCCCCAGAGGGAACTGCAAAAGGAGCAGTGCTCATGGAATGCTTGCCCGGTTCTATTCTCAAGATGGCAGATCTTACTGAGTCACTTGCCAATGAGATGGGCACTTTGTTGGCTCGTATTCACACATATCGTGTAGCAGGCTACGGAGACCTCACGCGCCCTGATGCACTCAGTAACGATCCTCAGACAGTATTTACGATGAAGTTCGAAGAAGGTCTTAAAGAGTGTGGTAGACATCTGCCCAAGGAGCTTATTGAGCAATGTCAGCTTTATTTTGATCAGCATGCTTATCTTTTAGATTCAGTTGATGGTCCTTGTATTCTCCATCGAGACTTTCGGCCGGGTAATGTGATTGTGGATAAGGGTAAGCTGCAGGGCATTATCGATTGGGCATCATCACGTGCGGGTTTTGCGGAGGAAGATTTTTGTCCTATGGAGCATGATGGATGGCCGAATGATCCAAAGATTAAGCAAGCTTTCTTAGACGGATATTCAAGTATACGTCCACTGCCCGGGTATGAAGCGATGATGCCCCTTTTACGTGTGAGTAGAGCGGTTGCTTCGATCGGCTTTGTTTTTAAGACCGGTACCTGGCAAACAAGAACCGCCGCATTCTACCAGTTTAATCGTCGATTTCTTGAAACTTTTTTGAGGGATTTCTTATGCAGATACTGAAAGTTCGTAATCTCGTTAAGCAGTACAGATCAGGCTTCTGGCCCTTTAAAACTCCTGAGACTTATACTGCGGTAAACGATATATCTTTTCATATGAACAAGGGAGAGATCCTTGGATTTTTAGGACCCAATGGTGCTGGGAAAACAACAACGATCCAAATGCTTCTTGGTACCCTTGCGCCAAGCAGTGGATCGATCGACTACTTTGGTACGGACTTTGCAAAGCATCGGATTGCTATCCTTAAGCGCATCGGGTATGCAAGCGGATATGATAAGCTACCTCTTCGATTGACGGTGTCTGAAAACCTTGATGTGGTAGGGCGCGTGTACGGTATCCCACAGCCAAAGCGCAGAGAACAGATTCAACGGTTCTTAAAGTCTTTTGACCTATATAACATGCACAACCGACAAACGGGTACTCTTTCTGCAGGACAAACAACGCGTATGTTGCTTGTTAAGGCATTTATTGCGGATCCTGAAATTGTCCTTCTTGATGAGCCAACTGCCTCACTCGATCCAGATGTGGCACATGAAGTGCGTCAGTTTATCTTGGCCCAGCGCAATGAGCGGGGCACTTCGATCTTGATTACCTCACATAATATGGATGAAGTTACTAAGCTGTGTAATCGGGTACTGGTCCTTAAAAAGGGAGCTATCATCGCCGATAATACTCCAGAGCAATTAGCGAAATCGGTCTCCAAAGTCCGGGTACATCTACATATTTCAAGTTCTGTTGAGCAGGCTGTTAGGTACTTTGCTACACTGCAGATCCCCTGTATGCAGCAAGGACCAGAGCTAGTTGTTGAACTTGACGAGCATGCTATTTCAGACTTTTTGACACAGCTTGGTGAGCAGAAAATAGCCTTTTCACAGATTTCAATCGATAAGCCTTCGCTTGAAGATTATTTTATGAGCATTGCAAAATAGAGAGGATTGCTATGATATCTTGGTCCCCGATTTGGGCAGTAGTACTTCGCCATGGGCGTCTCTGGCGTCGTGATTTCAATATGTTACTTGGATCCTTCTATTGGCCGGCACTCGATATATTAATTTGGGGATTTTTAGGTGCATGGATTCAGCGCTCAGGTGGATCACAATTTCAAAATTACGAAGCAGCAGCTTTGCTGGCGATTCTCTTATGGCAAGTGGTTGGACGTGGAGCTAATATTATTGTCATCGCATTTTGTGAAGAGCTTTGGAACAATAACATTATAAATCTGTTTTCTCTTCCTTTACGAACTATTGAATGGATGCTCGGCATAGTGCTTTTTTATGCCTTTGCCATGACCGTAACAATAGCTTGTTCAATGCTCCTTGTATACTCACTCTATAATCTTTCCTTCTTGTATATGATATCTTCGTTTCTCCTTTTCATGCCGCCACTCTTTCTTTGTGGTATCTGGCTTGGATTTACCTGCTTACAAATAGTGGTAACGCTTGGTAAGCGGGGTGTGGAACTGGGTTTTGTAGTAGCCTGGTTTTTGTTGCCATTCAGCGGTGCTTATTATCCTATTGAAGTGCTTCCAAAGTGGGGTCAAGCGCTCAGTACTTGTATACCGATGAGCTATATATTTACTGGGATGCGCGGCTATTTAATGCATCAGCAAGATCCGACCGTATATCTCATGAAGGGGTATGCGATGAGCATCGTATATGCGGTGGCATCGGCCCTGCTCTTTCTGTATTGCTTCAATCGTAGCAAACAAAAGGGTCTTGCCCGGTTGGCTGATTAAAAAAAATGGTGTTTTCTTCTCTCGTGCAGAAAGTGGCTGCAACTGAGTCACAGTGATAGGTCGAAAGCAAAAAGCTGCGATCTGCAGCTTAGAAGCTCTTCTTTTGTGTGCTAAAAAATGATGATAAGCTTGGCTGGGGCGGAAGGGATCGAACCTCCGCATGTCAGGACCAAAACCTGATGCCTTACCGCTTGGCTACGCCCCATAGAAAAGTCAAATTAGAACAAGAATATAATTAGTATAGCCCAAGCATAGTATCGCGTCAAGCTTAAGGGTTCTCAAAATCTGTGTACTAGATCAAGCTTTTAAGAAGTTTGATTTATAAAGCTTCGAATGAACTGGTGGCTTATTCTTTTTCGGCTGCTCGTAATTTGGCACTGCGCGATGAGGGGTTTCGCGCAAGCTCTTCATCTGAAGCCTGGATTACTTTTTTAGTGAGGATGGTAAGCTCAGGATGTGCTTTAAAAAACTGTTTTACGATACGATCTTCAAGAGAATGGAAGCTGATACACACAATACGACCTTCAGGGTTAAGGAGATTTAACGAAGCAGTCAGGAGGGCTTTAATGTTATTCAGCTCATCATTAACAAATATTCTCAGTGCCTGAAAAACTTTGGTAGCAGGATGTATCGAGCGACTATAAGGTTTGACTATTTTCATGATAAGCTGCGCGAGCTCAGTCGTTGTGCTAATAGGTTTTGTCTTTCTTTGTTCGACAATGAGTCGTGCAATCTTGCGTGATGCTCGCTCTTCGCCATAATCAAAGAAGATGTTTGCTAGCTCCTCTTCCGTAGCCCTATTAACCACATCATAGGCGGTTGTTTTATAATGGCCTGGTGACATACGCATATCAAGTGGGGTAGGCACCGAGAAGGAAAACCCTGGGAGATTTTTTATCTGGTATTGTGAGGTCCCAAAATCTGCAATAATCCCATCAATGTGACTTATATTAAGCTTCTTAAGGATCCGGCCGATATGGGCAAAGCTACCGGCCATCGGAATAAAGCGATCGCCATATTCTTCTTCTAAAGGAGGTGCATTGAGTTCAAGTGCATGAGCATCCCAATCGATACCGATAACCGTGCAGGTTGGCTCAGCCTCGAGTATGACTTTTGTATGGCCGCCACCACCAAAAGTAGCATCAACATAGATACCCTGAGGCTTGGGAGCTAGGTAGGTACGCACTTCGTCAGCCATTACCGAGATATGATAGGAAGTTTCTGGTGTTAGGGACATAGGGGGTACGCCAAGATAACAGGGCCGTTTCTCGGCCCTGCATCTTCTTTATTTATTTTTGTGTTTCAGTAAGTTCACCAACAAGATTCTGCAGCTGCATGCCGAGTGATCCTTTTACCAGGATCGCAGCACCGCGATCAAGTCTTTTTTTCAGGCTTTCTGTTGCTTCTTTCCAGGTTGGTACATGTTCAAAGGTGATACCTACAGGAACAGTATCTTTTGTCCATTTCACCAGATCACCTACCAAAATGACATGATTCAATGAAGGAACCTTACGCAGGAACCTTCCGAGCTGGCGGTGCCAGAAGGGGCTATTTACTCCAAGCTCAAGCATATCACCAAGGACGGCAATCTTTTGGCCCTTAGACTCAACTTTTTCAAAGGCAAGTAAAGCGGCTTTCATGCTTTCAGGACTTGCATTATAGGCATCATCGATGAGAATTCCTTTATCTGCTTTGAGGAGCGTTGAATGGAAGCGTCCTTCGATGATGAGCGGTTCTTGAATGCCCTTAATAATTGTTTTTGAAGGAATTCCAAGAAGATATCCTGCAGCGGAAGCAGCCAATGCATTGAATACTCGAGAAGTATTATTGGTATCAAGGACGATATTGAAGCGCTCTTTATATAACTTGAGCACAAAAGTTGTGGTGAGGTTATTTGGTTGAATCTTACGCCCTTGTACTTGGTTAGTAGTCTTACTACCAAACCGAATCATAGGGTGGCGGTAAGCAATTTGGGAAAGTATTAACTGGTCGCCGTTGATGATACCTATATTATCTTCTTTAAAGTGCTTAAAAATCTCTCTTTTTTCATTCGCGATATCATTCAGTGAACCAAGACCTTCCATATGACTATGACCAATATAGGTGATAATACCTATTGTCGGCCTTGCTAGATCAGTCATGCGAGCCATTTCGCCACGCATACTAATTCCCATTTCAAGTATCGCGAGCTGATGTTCTTGACGGAGCCTGAGAATATTCAGTGCAAGACCAATTGCGGTGTTTTGATTGCCCTTTGAGGCGACGTATTTCATTCCGTGCAATCGAGCAATATTGGCAATCATCTCTTTCGTGGTGGTTTTTCCGATAGATCCCGTGATCCCTATGACCGGTATCGTAAAGAGGGATCTCCATACTGCGGCTATACTAATTACCGCTTTCTGCGTATCGGGAACGCTCACAACAAATATTTTATCTAACGCATTTTTATCAAGTTTCTTAAGTACTTCTTCTTTAGCATGATCGATTATAATGCCAACAGCTCCCTTAGTCAGAGCCTCGGCTATATAGTCATGACCATCTACTTTACTGCCTTGAACTGCAATAAAAAGTTCACCTTTTTTTACTTCTCGTGAATCGAGTGAAGCTGCCGTAAATTCTTGTATTTGAGAACCAGAGAAACGAGCTTCAGGCACAACCGAAGTAATGAATTGTTGATTAAAACGCATTGTTGAACCTCAATGATGGGAATGTAATGTGTCAACTTTATCATACTTTTATGCTGATCATTTGTCAAAAGAAAGCAACGCGAGATCATCCTTACTGCAGGAGGTAAACGGATTATATTGCCAGTCAAGCATAAGTTATCTCTCCCTTAGGCATAACCAAGAGGGGACGAGGGAGCTTCAAACGACAGAGGGCTTCTTTTCAGATTGTAATGAGCCTAAGGAGAGGTCAATGTCCTGCGTAGAGTACGGTATCATTAAGAATCCTTGACGACTTTCCTCATTTTGCCTCCATCGGCGGGGAGTATGTACCCGTTTTCTTCAAGCTGGTCAATAATTCTCGCAGAACGGTTATATCCCACTCTAAATACTCGTTGCAGTAATGAAATAGATATCTCATCCTTATTTTGAAGGTAATTAACCACGTCTTGAAAGAGCTCATCAGAATCTTCAGTTACTTCGCTTGGCCGGATACTTACGAGTTCTTGGTAGTGGACTTCCCGTTCGGCTTTAATATGGCTAATGACAGCAGCAATTTCTTCATCAGTTACAAAAGCACCATGGACCCGCTGTACCGCTCCTTTACTATCTAAGAAAAGCATATCGCCCTTGCCAAGCAGCTTTTCAGCACCAGTCATGTCAAGAATGGTTCTTGAGTCAACCTTGGAGATAACCTTGTAGGCGATCCTTGTAGGGAAGTTAACCTTAATGAGCCCGGTAATAACATCAACTGAAGGCCGCTGGGTTGCGGTGATAAGATGGATGCCTGCGGCACGTGCCATCTGAGCAAGCCTTGCAATAAGGAACTCAACTTCTTTACCTGCCGTCATCATAAGATCAGCAAGCTCATCGATGACAATAACTAAGTAGGGCATATAGTCTTCGTCAGTAGGGGACTTTTTCTTATTGAAGTCTGTAGCATTACGCGCTTGGGCTTCAGACAACTGGATATAACGGTTTTCCATGCATTCTACTGCCCATTTTAGTACGACGATAGCACGTTTAGGATCGGTAACCACTGGAAAGACTAGGTGAGCAATATCAGCATATGCAGCAAATTCTAAGCGCTTAGGATCGATAAGGATGAGCTTTACTTCGTCGGGAGATTTGCTGCATAGTAAGCTGATAAGCATACCATGCAGACCGACCGACTTTCCTGAACCGGTTGATCCAGCTACTAACAAGTGTGGACATGAGGCAAGATCGATGATGACATGTCCTCCGAGGGTATCTTTTCCTAAGATCAAGGGGAGAAGGCCTTTAAAAGAAGAATATGATTTGCTCTTAATGATGTGAGAAAAAAGAACTGCCTTTCGCTTAGCATGTGCAACTTCAAGTCCCACAACAGAACGGCCGGGAATGGGGGCAATAATGCGTAAGCTTAGTGCTTGCAAAGCAAGAGCAAGATCATCTTCTCGAGCGACGATCGTGTTAATTCTCGTATCGACCGAAGGTTGGTATTCAAATAACGTGACCACCGGCCCTTGGGTGATCGAGGTGATTTTTCCTTTTATACCGAACCGTTCAAGCTTATCTTCAAGAGTTTTAGCACGTTCTTCACTTTTTTGGCGTATGTCATCATCCGTTTCAGCCTCCTTTACGTTTGCAAAAAGATCTGATGAGGGTAAGTGGTAGCCTTCCTGACGTCCACTCTCTTGGGGTTGCTCTCCTTCGGCTGTCACCTGGGTTACATGATGCGGCTTTACTGCTGGGATAACCGTAGTTACCTCAGCTTCTTCAGATTGCTCACTCTCCTTAAATTCATTAAGAAGCTTTGAAAGTCGAGATGAAGGTTCTGGATGGGAAGTGCCGGATTCTTGGCGACTCACGAGGTTTACAAGGCGAGTAAGGAGTCCTACGATATGATTCTTGCTAGCTGTAAGCATGCTTTTTATCGGGATCCGTGCCAGGAGGTCTCTTATAGGATAGAGATAGAGAATAAATGAAAATCGTGCAATAACGATCCATAATGCCCAAGTGAGTACGAATAAGAAGAGCTCCTGGTGAGGCTCTGAGAAAAACACTTGCATAAGACCTGATACCAAGATCCCACAGAGTCCTCCGGGATAGATACCTTGGTACCACTCAAGACTAAAATAATTACCAATACCTGTAGCTATGAAAAAAAAGGCAACCATAGCAGCAATTCGATCGATCTCTCGTCTCCAGGCAAGATTAAACATATGCACTCGTAAGACATACAACAGGATTCCAGGGATAAGCCACGCTGAGGTGCCAAAAAGATATAAGAGGAACGATGCCCAATAGGCACCGAAAGAACCGAGCCAATTTGCCGTAGGGTGTAGAGTGGTACTATCATAGATAAAAGAGCTATCTCCAAAGTGGTAGCTGGCAAGTGCAAGTGCGTTTACCAAAGCAGCTGATCCGATAGCAAGGGAGATTGCTATTTTCTGAGCGCGGGGAGAAAGGGTCTCTTCCTCAACGAGCTTAGTGGTTGGTGGATTTTTTTTGGTTATACTCATGGCTGCTCTCGGTATGGTTATCTGACGTCATGCTTAAAGCACCTCTACTATATCCCAAAGCTGATCATTTGTGTAGCTCATTTGTGTAGCATAGATGAGCGATAAAGTGGGATAGATGTTCTACTATCATTATGTATGGCATAGCCTTGAGGATAGTTTCTTGCTACATTTAACCTGAGAATCTACTTTTTAACTAGGTGTATCTAGGGAGCAATTTTATGAACTATATTTCTTTACTAACGGTGGCAGCACTTATCACTAACTCCTGCTATGCAGCATGGGTAGAGAAGACCTTGCCGGACTTAACCTTAAAGGAAAAGATAGGGCAGCTATTTGTTGTTTCTGCAGCATCTGATTTTGGTGCTGAGACTACTACGTTAGCGCAGCAATTTTCGCTAGAGCGTGATTCAATGAAGCCGCCCTATATTGAGAAACTCATCCGTGAGCACGCGATTGGTGGGGTTATCTTCCTTATGAAAAGCACTCCAGAAAAACAGATGGCATTAACTAATCACTTTCAAGAACTCTCCAAGCTTCCGTTACTCATATGCCTTGATGCTGAATGGGGCCTCACTATGCGCCTTAATGAAACGATGAGATTTCCAAGAAATATGACACTTGGTGCACTGCAAGATGAGCAGCTCGTTTTTCAATTGGGTAAAGAGATCGGACGTCAATGTCGAGCTATTGGTGTACACGTAAATTTAGCTCCGGTGGTTGACGTAAATAATAATACTCAGAATGTAGTTATTAGTGATCGCTCTTTTGGAGAAGATAAAGAACGAGTAGCTCGACTGGGCAATGCTTATGCTGCAGGTCTACGAGCTTCAGCTGTTCTCGATTGTGCTAAACATTTTCCTGGGCATGGAGATACCTCTGTTGATTCTCATCATGCATTACCTTGCATTAATCATACTCCAGCTCATATGGAAGAGACAGAGTTGTATCCCTTTAAACAGCTTATTGCGCATGGGGTTGAAGCAATTATGATGGCACATCTTGATGTTCCTGCATTTGATGCTACTCATACACCTTCGAGCTTATCATATCCCATCGTTACAGAGCTTCTTAAGAACAAGCTTGGTTTCAAGGGGTTAGTAATCAGTGACGGACTTAACATGGGGGCCCTTAAGAGTTATGGTCAAGGTGATATTGAGCTGAAAGCGGTATGTGCAGGTACTGATATACTTCTATGTCCTACCGATGTACCTCGTGCGATTGGACTAATAGAGCAGGCAGTTCTTGACGGAAGAATTCCACGCGAGGAGCTTGATGCAAAAGTTCTTAAGATCCTGAAGGCAAAAGAGTCGGCAGGTCTTCATAGGCACCGTCAAATAGATATACCGCAAGCACTAAAAAGTATTATGACTGACGAGGCGCGAGCGCTTAAAAAAGAGCTTTATCAAAAAGCTCTAACGCTTGTGCGAAACAATCAAGCACTTCCTATAAATACTCAAGAAGTTCCGGTGATACAGATAGGTGGTGTTCAGGGCGCGCCATTTGTGATCTCTTTTGCCGTTGTTTATTACCAACCTGTTCAGGCATCACAAGAAGAGGTTGATAAACTCTTAGAGAAAATCAAAGGGATTACACGAGTGGTGATCGGTATATTTGAGATGAACAAATTTGCTCATAAGAACTTTGGTCTCTCTGAAAGTGCGCTTACGCTTATAAAGAAACTCAAAGAGCTTCAGAAGCAGGTTATTCTGACCTTATTTGGAAATGCTTATAGCTTGCGCAACTTTGGCGACGAAGCAGCCATCCTTGTAGCTTATGAAGATGATCCCGATGCACAATGTGCTGCCGCTGAAGTTCTGCGGGGTACCTTAAAAGCTCAAGGGAAATTGCCCGTATCTGCCTCTGAACAATTTACCGTGGGCTGTAGTGTGTAGTGAAACCGCAGGGTAAGTGCACCAGTTTTTTTATTCTAGTATAGTGATGCCTCCTCTCTACTCAATACAGAGGAGACATCACTATACAGATTTTCGTAGAGAAGAGAAACCGATGATAATGCTTACGGCAAGAAGGTACCATCCAATAAAGACTACAAAAGTAGTAACAAAAGCTGCGTAGGATAAAGAAAGTGCAGCATATGAAACAATTGAGCTTCCCGCAAGGATAGCCAGCTCAACACGTGAAAGTGTGCTTACCAGTGCAGAACCTTTTTTTGGCAGTGCAGTTCCGACTGCTATCAAGATAAGAATTAGTTCACAAGCTAACGAATAGAAAAAACTGAAGTGTGGATCGATGCCAAGCCAGATTCCTGTCGTGGTGGTAAGCGCCATGCGAGATACTCCGGGTATAAGTGCCACAGTTTGTGCAATGCCGATAAGAAGGGCGTGGAACAAACTTATAGTTGTAAGAGTTCCAACTGGGGCATAGGAAAGAGAAAGAAGAGCAAGGCCAGAACATAGGAATCCTATGGAGAGAGGAACTTTTTCAAGTATATTTTTAATGGTGAGATAGGCACATCCTGTGAGTGCATTAGTAATGGCTATCGCAAGCACAAAAGAGAGGACCATGGTTCGGGTACTTAGATGACTACTATTCTGACAAACGAGGAAAATAAGAATGAGAAGGCCATTGGGAATATGCATGAGATGCTCAGTTGCGCTATCTATGCCATTCTTAGTTGTACCAAAAAGTAAATGAGTAAGCAGCTTGAGATGCCCGGAACTGCTTATGGGCAGTGATTCCATGATAACATTGAGGTTCCACAGTATAAATATGCTTTTTACCATAGCCTTGGATATGTTGGATCTTCTTATGCTTAGTTGAACTTTACAAAAAAGCTCAGGTAAGAGTATACTGCCCATAGCTTAAAAGTCGATCAAAAAGCAGAGATAGCTATGAAAAAACATTTTCGCCTGCAATATTCCTTATCGTGGTGGTTTCTAGGTTTCATGGCTGCAATGGGTGACACCATGCTGCATGCGCACGCGTGTAACCCTATAACATTCACTCGTAAGAAATTGCCCTGTGAAAGAAAAAGGGTTTCTCCGTGTGGCCAAAGAACACTTTTCCTTCCCCGGTCACAAGGGTCCAATATGGCTCGTTATCTTGCGGGGTGGAAGGAATACCTTCCTACATGCGACGGACTTGCATGGGGTAACTGGTCATTAACAACAGAGTATTCGCACTCACGTCATGGACAGCGGATAGCTCAATATCTTTTTGGAAGCACCCAGCTCCATTTTTCAGGAAGCCAGGTTGAAGACAGAAATTCCGAGGATCTTCTTGCTGATTACTTTGGTTTAAGCACTATGTTTGAAGGCTCTATCGCTTTTAAGCCACGCATCGATAATATAATCCTTGATATGAACTATTATCTAGGCCTTGATTGCTGGTACCCAGGACTTTACTTTCGGTTCAACTTTCCTGTTGTTGTAACCCGTTGGGATCTTGGTATCCATTGCAATGAAAAGAATAATGTGGTGAACCAAGAGTCTCCATTCTTTCCCTCAGGTTATATGTCTCAATCTCCAGATGAGCCAGCCCTAAGTATTCGCGAGGCATTGTCAGGAGACTTTGTATTTGGTGATATGGACCAACCGCTTGTGTTTGGGAAGTTCCCTTGCGGTCGACTTCAAAAAACTGCAGTTCCTCAATTTGATTTTATTGTAGGGTATAACTGGCATGCAGATGAAGCAAGCCATGCTAGTGTGTATCTTATTGCTATCGCGCCTGCGGGCAATGTGCCGCGCAGTGAATTTATTTTTGAGCCGATTGTAGGATCAGGACGGTTATGGGAACTTGGACCTGGCATCTCTGGCCATGTAGATCTTATGCGGTGCGGTCTTCATATTCTTTCATTTTCATGTAATGGGTACTTGTCTCATCAATTTAAGAAGTTTCAGAGACGCTCATTTGATCTGATTGGACATGGTCCTCTGAGCCGCTATATGCTCTTAAAAGAATTTGATAGCGAGGGTACCTATACCGGCTCTTTGATCAATGCGGTAGACTTTACAACACGAGCGGTTCGTGTGGGAGGAAGTGCTAAACTTGATGCAGCGCTAAAGCTTACCTACTACTATGATCGTTGGGGCCTTGATCTTGGGTATAATATCTATGCTCGGTCTAAAGAGAAGATACGACTGCAGGAACACTTTCATCCATCAGATTTAAATAATCGGAGATTTGGGATAAAAGGAACCGAAGGCGCCTACTACCGTATCCTTGATACCGATACAGATACGATTGAGGGTCTTGAAAAACTTAATTCAGTACAGCAGCAAGCGCGCATTAATCAAGGAGGACCCGTTTCCAATCCTGCCGCTATCGAACTTGAAACGGGAGAAATTGCTATCACCTGGGATAGTCCAACCGTTCCTCCTTTCAAACTAGCTTTAGAGTCAGTACCACCTCTTATCATTACCGCTGAGAGTTTAGATCTTATTAGCGGCACGGTCCCTCACCAGCTGACCCATAAGTTCTTTGTCCATCTGAGTTACACAGCGGGCAATCGCCCTTGGGAACCCCAGATTGGTATAGGGGGTGAACTTGAAGCTGATGGTAAAGACCGACTATTAGGAGCTCTTAACCAATGGGGTGTTTGGGTTAAGGTTGCCGTATCATTTTAGGCAGCTCCTGCATATGCATAAGGTAGATATATGGCCCATTGATCATTCGTACGGGAATGGTACACTAATCTTATGAAGCTATTATTACTCATACGTACCCTTTTTTGTTATCTCTTATGTGGAATTGGTCTTCTTATTTTTGTGCCGCCACTATTTTTGTTGGCGTGCTTGCCTGCGCGGTTTCGATATGACAATAAGGTCTTCTTCATGTTGCTCTATTGGTTCTACCTCTGGATCTGTTACGCCTCATTAAACCGCATGACCATAACGGGTGAAAAGAACTTACCTCACGAGCCTGCTATACTTGCTGCCAATCATCAATCAGCTTTTGATATACCCGTATTAGGATCTCTTTGCCGGGGCTCTTCACATGTCTGGTTAGTGCTTGCTTACTATCTTGATATGCCTGTCCTTGGATTTTTTATACGACGTATGTTTGTGCCTGTTGAGCGCACTCAACCAGGAAAGGCAGCTGGATCGCTTCTTAAAATGATACGCTTTTTAAAAGATAGGCCGGGACATTTACTCATTTTTCCTGAAGGTATGCGCTACAAAGATGGAGCTATTCATGAGTTTTATGAGGGATTTGCCTTAATTGCAAAGCTTACAAAAAGGCCTGTGGTTCCCATATTTATGCCTAATAATACGCTCATTTATCCGGTATACTCATTTTATATTTATCCGAGTCCTCTGGATGTCGTTATCGGGGAACCGATGTATATGTCTGAAGATGAAACCGAAGCTGCTTTTTCACGGCGTGTGCATGCATGGTTTGTAGAACAGTATAATCAGTACCATAGTCGCCAGTAGAGGATTGCCTATGCTAGAAGTAGTCTATCCTTATTTCCTTTTTATAGGGCTGCCGATACTTCTTATAGCGGCTCTTTTCCGTTGGTTCTCTTACAAAGAGCCGGTATACCGTTATTCTTCACTTCTTCCTTTGAAGGCACTTATGTATAGGGGGCAATGGCATACGATCATTCCCTTTTTGCTAAGACTTTTAGCGCTTACGTCAATTTGTTTGGCACTTGCCCGATTTAGAGAACCTGATGAGCGGACCAAAGTTCCTGTTAAGGGCGTAGATATTATGCTCGTATTTGATGCTTCGGGAAGTATGCAATTAATTGATGATCGGTCTACTGAGCGGTCACGTATTGATATCGCACGAGATGAAGCAATTAAGTTTATAAAAAAGCGGGTGAATGACCCGATGGGATTAGTTATTTTTTCAGGAGTAGCCGTAACGCGATGTCCTCTGACTCTTGATAAGCACATGCTTGAAGAGTTGCTCAAACAAACGACGGTTGAGACGATACCTGTAGAGGGTACGGTGCTTTCTGATGGTATTATTGTGGCAGCGAATCGATTGAAAAAATCAAAAGCAGCCTCTCGTATTATGATTGTGCTTACTGATGGAGCACCGTCGCCCAATGATATTAATCCAAAAGTTGCTGTTGATCTTGCCAAAAAGCTGGGCATAAAGATTTATACGATAGGTATCGGAGCACCAGATGGTGGCTGGTATTTCAATAACTTTTTTGGATGGCAACAACATAGGACTCAGTATAATGAGCAATTACTCAATTACTATGCAAAAGAAACGGGAGGGAGCTCGTTTACTGCGCGCAACCCTCAAGAGCTTGAAAAGATTTATGACACCATCGATCTACTTGAGCGCACTGAGCATGAGATGCCGGTATATGCTCGCTACCTTGAATATTTTATGTATTTTTTATGGGCAGCAGCGCTTCTTCTTCTTGCTGAACTGTTGATGACTACACTTATATGGGTTCGATTATGATGCATCTGGTACTGTATCCAAAAGTTTTTATAGTTCTTCTGGGTATCGCTTTCTGCGGTGCTCTGTTGCTCTTTCGCCGGTACCTCTGGCAAAAGAGAGTATCGCAGCAGCTTGGAGGAATGAACACACTTAAGCATTTTTCGTTGTTCCGTAAATTTCTTAAAACGATCTTGGTAAGTGTGAGCCTTTTATTGTTAGCGATTGCTCTTGCTCGACCGCAATGGGGAGAAGTTTCTCAGACGGTCTCTCAAGAGGGCCGTGATGTCCTTATCGCCCTTGATATTTCTCGCAGTATGCTTGCTCAGGATATTCTTCCTTCACGTATTGACGCGGCGAAGAAAAAGATTAAAGAGCTTCTTTCCCGTTTGACTGCTGAAAGGGTGAGCTTGCTTGTCTTTTCAGGGATAGCGCTGGTACAATGTCCTTTTACAAGTGATACTCATGCGTTTCTTAATTTTCTTGATTTGGCAGATGTTGAAGCAGTATCTACTGGTACTACGGCGATTGATGCAGCTCTTTCAACAGCGATCAAGACATTTGAAGATGTTCCTGGACGCGCCTCTCGGTTGTTGGTTCTCTTTACCGATGGAGAAGATTTCTCGACCGATTTGTTAGGAGTTGAAGCACAAGCACAAAAGCTCGGAGTACATATTTTTACTGTAGGGGTGGGAACTCCCGAAGGGGCTCCAATTCCTCTATACGATGAGCGGGGTAAGACCCAAGGTCATCAGAAAGACGCTCAAGGAAATCTGGTTATTACAAGACTAAATGAGCAGCTGTTAAGTGACCTTGCCAAAAAAACGGGAGGTACGTATATACGTATGACACCGAACGAAGAGGATAGTGCAGCTCTCGTGAAAGCAGTGCATCGTTTTGAAAAGGAAAAATTTGATGATACGACGTTTGCAACCCAAGAGGAGCGCTATACGCTTTTTGCGCTAATAGGTGCGATTCTTCTTCTTCTAGATTGGATACTATGAAAAGGTTTATAGGTATTTCTCTTTTTCTGTATGTTCCTCTCTGTGCAAAGCTTGGCTCTTTTACCGCATGGCAAGGTGACCAAGCATATAGATCAGGTGATCTTGAGACGGCACGAGCCCGCTATGAAGATGCCGCTAGTGCATCTGATATGCCAGCTCTGTACAACGTTGGTAAGGTAGCTTACACCCAAAAAGATTATGGCAAAGCCCTGAAGGCGTTTGATGAGGTAAGTAGATCCTCTTACAGCCCAGCACTTCTTAAAGAGCAGGCATTATTTAATAAGGGTGATACCCAGTTCATGCAAAAAAGCCTTGATGAGGCACTTGCAACGTATGAGCAGGTTCTTACTATGAATCCCGATAATCCTCATGCAAAAGAGCGTATTGAACTTATTAAAAAGCAAAAGGAACAACAAAAGAATCAGGATCAATCTCAGAGCGATAAGAATCAAAAAAAGGAATCTCAGGATACCAAAGGACAAGGTTCATCCAAAAAAGAGAGCGATTCTGAAAATAATAAACAGGATAACGAGTCGCAAGAACAAAAGCAAAGCCCCGAAGGTACACAAGAAAAAAATGATTCAGAAGGGCAAGAGGGCCAATCTGATAAGAGCCCAGAGGATAAAGGACAGCGAGGCAAGCAAGGTCAGGGGAATAAAGAGCAAGATAATAACGTTCCACAGCAAGATAAAGAACCCAAAGATAATCCCGAGCAGACTGACCAACAAAGCAAAAACGAACAGAAAAGCGAGCAAGATCGATCCAGCAAGGGGCCTGAGCGGCCGAAGGCGGGATCCGATCGTGATCAGAAGGACGGCAAAGAGAGCAAAAATGAGCCCAAAAGGGAGCAAGAGCGCTCTCCTGATAGGGGCAAACAGGCTCCTGACGTGGGGGCTGGCACAGAGAAGAAGGATGACAAAAAGGGTACACAAGAGCCACATAAAGTACCTCAGCATGAAGTATCTGACGAAAAGGGTCAACAAGCTCAAAGTATACCAGAAAATCAGTTAAATGCACAGGAGCGAGCAGGACTTGAGCAGGTGGAAGAAGGTGATAAGAGAGCATATAAACAACTATTTGGGAGGGCCCATGCGGGTGGACGTCTTCAACCAGGCCAAAAGAATTGGTAGCATCTTCTGTCTTACTGGGATGATCTGTGGTGCTTATGCTGCGGATGATCAGGTTAGCATTACGGTACAGTCTGTACAGGGGGTACCCTTAACATCTGTGGCAGTAGGTAAACCATTTACCTTGTTAGTTACTGCAAAAAATCCAGGTCGGATACGATCATTTCCTCGAGTTGAAGGGCTTACGTCCTTTCATATTGCTGGGCAGAATAGTCAAACTATGCAGTCGCAAAGCCATGGCATCATTGAAGAAGAGATTACTGCTCACTATACTTTAGTAGCTGAAAAGCCTGGGACCTACGTTCTTGGTCCTGCTCGCTTTAGCGAGCTCTCTGGCAAAGAATCTGGATCAGTGAATATCGAAGTGGTTGAAGGTGGAAAAGATCAGAAAAAGACTGAATATGAAGCGCCAAAGCTAACCTTAAAGCTTGCAAAAACTGAGGCCTATGTAGGGGAAAAGGTTACTTTTGCCTTACGCTTTTCTTGGCAAGAGCCCGACTTAAAACCGATACATTTAGGGATGCCGCAACTTCAGGATGTCCAGATAAAAGAGGTAAGCAAGGGCAATGCTAAAACTGAGCGTAAAGGTGACCAAGTCTATAACGTCATAGAATTTACCGGTGACTTATATCCTGAGCATGCTGGTCTATTGAGAATACCACAATTGCGGGCTGACTATGTCTTGCCTCAGCAAGCACAGCGGTGGTCAACGTTCTTTCCTTTTCAGATGCAGACACGAGAATCGGCGTTTTCACCCTCAGTGCAACTCATGGTGCATGAACTTCCTCACACAGATAAGCAGATTGTAGGGGTAGGAAATCTCAAACGTTTGGCTGCGACGATAAGTGCTCAGGAGATTCAACGAGGCGAAGCAGGAACCTTGGTACTCTCAGTGCAAGGTGATGCTGACTTTGCTCAGCTCAAAGCGCCGACACCAAAACTTCCCGAATCGTTTCGTGCGTATCCTTCTAAAACTACTCTAGAGAGAAATGGATCTGGAGTACACTGGTCCTACGTCATCCAGGGACTTAAAGAGGGAAGCTATACTATCCCTGCACAGGAACTTACCTACTTTGATACGAACGTAAAATCCTATAAAACGCTCCATTCGCAACCTCTGTCACTCACGATTACTCCAGGAGCATTAGGGAGTACAAGCACAAGCGTAAATCCTCAACTTTCTGAAGAAGAGCCCGAAGAGCTTTCTCGTATGGAAGAGCCTCGGAAATCAGCAGTACCTGAGGTTCCTCAAATACCCCTAGGATGGTTTATACTGCTTATGCTGCTCCCTCCACTGTATGTTCTATGTAGGTATATTGGGAAATTGGGTGCACCATTGTTTGAAAAATTTTTACTCAGAAGGCGCTCTTGGCGAGCCTTGAAAAAGGGTTCCCAAGAACTTCACCTTCTTGAAAAGCGGGGTGATGCTGCTCACGTCTATGATAGTATAAAGCAGTCGTTAGCAAAGTTCTTAAGACTTGAAGACCCTCGTGATGAGGATATTATTATCGCATTGAAAGCTCAAGGCTACTCTGAGAAGACCACTTCTGACGTAGCACAGCTGCTTCAGGATGCTTTACAAGTAAGCTCCTATGCAGAAAAGGGTGCTCCACAAAAGGATCGTACTCTTTTCTCTCGAGCTTTGAATGTCCTTGCTACGGTGAGTAACCGAGCGAAGGCGCTCCTCATTGCTTGTATGCTCATGACTACTCTTAAAGGGGTTGACGCTGCTTCACTCATTGCCCAAGCACAGCTCTCGTTGGGCGTAATTCCCTTTGTTGTATGGCAGATGGGAGTACTTATTGGATGGTGGTTTCTTTGGTTTGCTATTTCGCGCATTTCTTCAGAGCTACGTTCTGCTCTTCTTATTCTGTGGTTTGGGTTTCTTATTGGATGGGCTCTTAGGTTGCCTAAAGAGCTGTATCCCTTGGCTTTCGTCACTCAAGGAGTTGAGTTATATATGGGGCCTTCCGAGACCTATCCTTCTCGGGCGGTGTTGGAGCCTTTTGATGAACTTGCGCTTGTGAAAAAGGAAGGTGCATGGTACTATGTCTCATCGACAAAAGGAAAAGGTTGGGTACCGGCCACTTTCATTGATAAGAAAGTAGCCTTATAAGGGTGCAAGGGACATGGAAGCACGTACAGCATTAGTTCGTATTATAGCATCATTTCTGATTATTGGTTGTTTCTTTCCTGCTCTCGAGGCAAAAGCAAAACAGCGTTCATCATCTTCAAAACGCTCAGTAGCAGGACGAAAAAAAACTGTTAACCGACGCAAAAGAAAGACCGCTACAAAACCCCGCACGATAGTAAAAGCCAATAAATCAGCATACAAGTATCTCCCTAAGTTGCGTGAGTATGCTGCACCTGTCAAAGTATCTCAGAAGAAGAAACGTTCTCATAAAAATCAGCAGAAAAAAAAAACAGTAGGATCGCGCAAGGCTTCACGTACAAAAAAGAACTCAACTTATTCACGCAAGCATGTTCAGAAACGTCCTATAAGAGGGCGAAAAGCTCTTCAAACACGAGAGCCAGAAAAGATTTTTAGCTGGCCAGTAGAACCTAAAAGCTTTTGGCTCAGCTCGCCATTTGGTCCGAGAACTATTAGAGGAAAAGAAGGATTCCACACTGGCGTTGATTTAGCAGCACCGACAGGTACTGATGTGTATGCAGCCGGTTCTGGTACTGTGGTAGAAGCCCGTTATTCTTCTGGATATGGAAACTATATTCTGATTGCTCATCCAAATGGATATAAATCTCGGTATGCTCACTTAAGTAGATCACTGGTTAAACATGGCCAGCAGGTAGAAGAGGGTGAGCTTATAGGAAAAGTAGGGTCAACAGGTCACGTTGTCAAAAGAAGCTCAAGCAGTTCGGGTGCTCATTTGCACTGGGAGCTTTACCGTGATGGATCATGGGTTGATCCCGTTACCTATATACGATAGATACTAGTCTCTTAATTATATTCTTTACAGAGAATTGGTACCGGTTAATCGACTGCCCGTTTCTGTGGACCACCAAATGTGCCCAAATATGCCTCGAGTCTTGCTGTGAAAAAAGATAAAATCGTTACTTTATTAGAGATGCTTTAAGATTGGCGCTTCTATCCGGGATTGCCCCCCCAATATCTTATTTGCAATTAAATAATTTTCATGAGTTTAAATTTGACAGTTGTAAAATAATATTGTATCCTGAGCTTTACTAAGATTATAATATGATTATTGCAAACAGGAGAGCTCCGCATGAAATTATTGCATTGGATAACCTTGGGAAGCTTGAGTGTGCTTCTATTTTTGATAGTTCCCGTGAAACAACTTCAAGCTATGAACGGGTTTGAGAGGGTCGTTGGTGACCGCACTCCCGATCTCATTGAACAAGAACCCGCGAGTAAATTACAACGATTTGAGGGAGCGTTTTCTTCGTGGAAATCTCAAAGGACAAATAAAGAGTTACTTCAAAGAGTTGTGTCGCTTGGCTTGGAAGCAGTGGACGAAGTTACATCGTATTCAGTAGATTTTGACCAGGCGGCGCAAAATCTTTCTAAAGCGCTCTTTCATCTGCAAGGTTTTTGTCCAGATGTAGATATTGTAACGAAAATTGTTCCAGTCCAAACAAAAGTGCTAGACCTGCTGAGTAAGCAGGGGGCTGTGGATCTTGAAAGGTTTGAACGCACATCACAACTTTTTTTTTGGATATGGAAACAAACATCGATTCTGGGGTTTTTATGGCATGCAGTTTCCGTCGCTGAAAAAGGAATTCACTGTAGTGGTATCTCTCCTCGATATTACCAAAAGCTTGTAACGAAGTATATAACGCTTTATCAGCACGACAATAGTCTTGTTAATTTTCATGAGAGGGCTTTAGCTCATCTTACTGTTGCTTCGCAATTAGAAGGTACCTACCGCGAACATCTAGATATAGCACTCTTATGTGGAAAAGTGTGGGAGCTTCACGGTTCTCTATCAGATAATCTTATAGAAAAAACAGTTACTTATGCAGACGGGGTTCTCATGATGGTCGAGCAACCAACTGCTCGCGATTATAAAGATGTTGCCTCCTTATGCGCAAAACTTTATCATTCTAATCCTTCCTTGCTCTCTGCCAGGTTACGCGCCGAAGAATTATATACAAGATGCATCGAGTTATGCGAGTTAGCAGCATTACAAGGTACAGTCGACAAAGACGTATTAGAACTTTCTGCAGAATGTTACGTTGGTCTACTAAAACTTAATCCCACTGATGAGGCCTTGCTAAAGAAAGCAGCAGATCACACTACTAAATTCTTGAAAACAGTTGGCTCCGAAGCGACTGCTGAACAAGCGTACGTCGCTGCATCGCTGTATCAGCGATTGTGGCGTCTGAATCAAGATCCGATTGATCTTAAGCGTGCTATAGGCATTATGAGAATATGGCATCGTCATCCCAAGAGAAATCATAGCAGAAACGATTATCTTGTAATCGCATGGTACTTATTAAAAAAATCAACGCTTGTGTCTGAGCTGTTTCCTTTGCTCTACGAACAGGCCTGCAAAACATTCAAGCGAGCTTGTGATGTGGGATTTGCACATCTGTCTGAAGAAGAGAAGACTATGTTTGATGAGCTCAAGGATCTTCCAATCGAGTTTTACACCTCTATATGTTCAGGAAGCACGAGTTCTGACAGCTCATGTGTGTGCACAGGAGGAATTCCTGAGAAAACTACTGCATTAGAAGAGATAGATTTATTTGATCCCAAGGTTATCGAACAGCTGTATTCTAATCCCGAATGATCTCTATATGGAAAATAGTCTTGATCATATTATCTCCACCTTCAAAGCCACAATGATCACTACATACCCAAGAAGTATCATTTAGCGAAAGCTTCTCAGTACCACATTGGTAAGCTCTCTCATCCCAAAAACTTGGTTTATGCGGATGTGAGTCCTAATAATGAAATAATCAGTTTAGGGTTGATGAATTACTTAAAATCTCGTCAGCTATTACTATGCTTTTTTCATAGCAATTAATCCTTTAATCCTTCCAATTTTAAGCTGATTCATAAACGGCTTAATCAAAACAATTCTATTTGAAGAAACAGGGCTTTATTCGTTGCAAGGCTTCCACGGGAACCTATATTGTGATGATAGAGGCCTGCTTGAGCAAACCATCGTCGATAGACAGTTTTTATGTATTCTTCTTGCTAGCTATGCGATAGCCCATATAAATAGTAGCACTTAGAGTAAGCAACAATACGAGAAGCTTCAGCCAGTCATTGAAGTAACCCCAATAGGAAAAAAAGCCTAAAAGTAGGGAAAGTAAGCCCCCTTGAATAAGGCCTGCACCGAGATAACCTATAGGTATAAGATACCCAAAAGCCAGCGCTATACATCCAATAAGGGTAGTAACCAAAAAATAAATGAGCTCTTGCCTCCCCTGCATTGCTTTATCGAGTTTGCTTTGTTCATCAGATTTTTTTTGGAGCGATAGCATTTCTTCATCAACTTTCTTTTTTTGTATATGTAGTTCTTCGCGTTGGACTGTGCTCAGTTTTTCGCCTCTGAGTCGCTTGTCTAGTGTTCCTTTTTCCTCTTCAATTCTCATCCTCTGCTCATTACTTATCGGTTCTTCAGAGAGTGCTATTCCCAATAGCTTCTGTCTGCTTTCTAGTTCTTCCAAGGAGTTAGTAAGCTCTTTTTGACTATGCAGCTTAGTCCATAAAGGAGTTCCCGTAGCGACTTGGATTATGATTCGGGCACTATGATACGCAAATACAGGAAGCAGAACACCCAGAACAACTAAAACAGATACTTCTCGAGTGATTTCTAAGTAGGGTCTATTCATCAAAAGTCCTTTCAGAAAATTATATAGGTCGGATTATGCAGCATATAGTACCACAAGGAAAGGCTTTGGTATAGGTAGTATAATGAAAGTTGGATCATTTTGAGCTCGTTACAAGCAGTAATCGGTGATATGTTTTTTCACATCTTAGACAACATGGAAGGCTATCTTGCCAGAGTTTGAAATGAGCATCGCAGCTAAGCCTTTTTTTGAGCTGTAATTGCTGCTTTGCATACGATGAGTTTTTTGGGGTGAATAAGGTAGTACCGAGCTGCTCTTAGGTAGTATCACTCAAATGCCCCAGTAATCGTTAGTATATATACCTAATTGCTCTCTGTATTCGATAAGTGTTTTAAACATTTGCGATGCTTGAGGAAACTCTTTTTCGTGAGATCAGTTTCCATGTCCTTACTCGCGAGGTTTGATATTAATTTTTCTTGCGAGTGATTAGTTTACCGGCCTTATTCTTGGAGTACAACCTACCCTACGGATGGCCTATCCTTTTATATTAGAAGTTGCATTAATGAAAAATTCTGGCTATTATGGGCGAAGCGTTTAAACAAACAGGTAGTCTCAAGTTGAGTTCATGCTCGGGCTGATATTAGAAAAGTTTTGTGAGAGAAGGGTGCACGATGAGTCTGGTCAAAAGGGTTTTAGGTAAATGGTATGACGTCTCCTATATCCGGGTGCCGTTCGAAATTTTCTTTGTTATATTGCCTATCGCTTTTGCAATTCGAACCTTTGGTTTTGGGTTGTACCAAGTTCCCACCGGATCTATGGAAACGACATTACTCGTTGGAGAAAGATTTTTTGCTGATAAGGCTTCCTATTGGATCAGAAAGCCTCAGCGTGGAGAGATTATTGCCTTTAACATACCGACGTACGAATATTCTTCCAATCCTCTGGTGAACCTCTGGCAGCGCTATGCTTCATGGAATGTTACTAATTGGACAAAGCGTGTGATAGGTATACCTGGAGACCATGTAAAAGGTGTGATAGAAGACGGGCATCCAGTTGTTTACCTGAATGGCAAGAAGTTAGATGAATTAGCACATCTCAATAAGTATCCACTTATTCCTCTGTGGACACGCCCGCCATACGAGCAGGGTCGTTCGAACCTTAGAAGAGAATGGCATACACGGACTTTTGTGCCTGGAGTGCCCTATGATAAGCAACCTTACTATAAAATCGATCCGCATTTGGTTATCCTAGACCCTGAGAATGGTGAGCCACTGCCACTTATTTATCCTGGAACTCCTTACGCCAGTGGAGTCGATATATTTGATGTGAGGCTTGGCGAAAACCAGTATTGGGTTATGGGAGACAATCGGCTTGGCAGTGGAGACTCTCGTGATTGGGGTCCTTTAGATGGTAAGCTTATTCATGGAAGGATTGTGTTTCGTATATGGTCGATGGACACTAGCGAATCATGGTGGATTTTTGATTTGCTGAGAAACCCTTTAGAGTTTTGGCGAAAAATACGATGGAGTCGATGCTGCCAGTTCGTGTACTGAGGGTAAGTTTCTGCCTTGGCCCCTGTAGGGTAGAAAAAATACTTGTATGATCAGAAAAATCTGTTAACCTGTAATTAATTGGAGACCAAAGCAGATGAAAAATACTTCTTACATAGCCCTTTTAATGGTAGCCATTATGATGTTGGTTACCCCGGCTTGTGATTGGCTTAAGAAAAAAGAGGAAGCTCCTCAGGAAAATCCTGTGGTGCGCATACTTGATTTGAATACTGCTGAGGTATACAATGATGCCCATATTCCCGGTGCTATTCACCTGGAATTAGATGATATTGATGAGGTTACAAAGCATTGGAACGTGAAAAGTCCTTTGATTGTATATTGTTCTGATTATACCTGTAGGACGAGTCACATTGCTGCCAAAATGTTACGAACTCGGTTTGAAGATGTGTCTGTATATATGGGTGGTATTAACGAATGGTACAAGTTATCAAAAGAAAATAGTGCGTTGTATCCTATTGAGGGTGACGCCAAATTAGCATTTCTTGAGAAGAATGTAGAAAAGGTTTTACCAAAAGAGGAGGACGGGAAAGTTATTAGCGCTCAAGAGGTAGCGCACAGACTTGGCGAGATACATAAGTGAGTTTGGCGGCATAGCCAAGCGGTAAGGCACGGGACTGCAAATCCCTGATCCCCGGTTCGATTCCGGGTGCCGCCTCCACAAGTTAAGATCTACCGTTCCTGAGCACAAAAGCCGAGGTGGCGGAATAGGTAGACGCAAAGGACTTAAAATCCTTCGAGCTATGCTCGTGCCGGTTCGAGTCCGGCTCTCGGCACCAAGAAAATACGTATTAGAGTATATGTTTATTCAACCAAAAGGATGATCCATGAATAAAGCTAAATTAATCGAACAAATGTCAAAAGCTGCAAAGTTGCCTAAAGCTACATGCAAAAAGGTACTTGAGTCTTTCATTAAATCGGTTGGTGCAAGCCTTAAAGGCGGTAAGTCTGTGGTACTTACTGGATTTGGAACTTTCTCAATCATGAAGAGAAAGAGCCGTGTTGGTATAAACCCAGCAACTGGTAAAAAAATGCAGATCCCTGCTAAAAAAGTTGCTAAGTTTAAGCCAGGAAAAGCACTTCGCGACTCAGTTGCGTAAGAACTTTTGATAATCTTGGAAGAAGGCGCTTGTATAAAGCGTCTTCTTCCGTATCAGAAAAGGACAGCCTATGGCGCAAGAAAGTGGATTTACAATTTTTGATAAGCCGGCTGCTTGGTATATCGAGATAGCAGGCTACTTGATAGCCGGTTTTATTTTGGGTTTTCTTATAAAATACGCAGGACGTTTATTTTTCTTACTTCTTTTAGGTGCCCTGCTTTCATTATGGGCTCTTGATTACTTTGACATCGTGACCATCCATTATACAGTATTGAAGCAGGTACTGGGTGTTTCACGCGATATGACAATGGCAGAGTTCCTCACGCAGACGAATGCTTGGATACGTGGACATATTATAGAAAGTTTGTCCGTATTCTTTGGATTCGTGTTAGCGTGGAAGTTTGCATGACCGATATTCCTCTCTTACTTGATCAGCTTATTATCTCAGCGCTTAACGCACATGCATCAGATATTCATATTCAGCCGTATCCTAGTAATTATAGGATACGGTTTCGTTCTGATGGACTACTCTATGATTTTCAGTCATATGAGAGCTCAGTAGCTACGCACATCTGCGCCCGAATTAAAGTCCTTGCTCAGCTCGATGTTGCTGAAAAGCGGCGGCCGCAAGACGGCACCTTTCCCTTTTCACATATACCTTACGACAGTGATATTCGAGTTTCTACATTTCCCTCACAGTATGGTGAGAAGCTCGTCCTTCGCTTACTTGATAAAACAAGCCATTATAAAACTCTTGATCAGGTAGGATTGAGTCCGCATTTACAAGCCCAACTAAGCAAAGCTGTATCTCAAGATAACGGCTGTATTATCCTTACAGGTCCTACTGGATCTGGTAAAACAACAACGGCGCATGCATTGTTGTCAACTCTTGCTATCTCCGAAAAAAATGTTGTAACTCTTGAAGATCCGATAGAGTACGTATTTCCTGGAGTTACTCAGTCAGCGATTCAGCCTCTTTTGGGGTTGACATTTGCAGCAGGTCTTCGTGCTCTTTTGCGGCAAGACCCGGATGTTATTTTGCTTGGGGAGATACGGGATGCAGAGACTGCTCAAGTAGCCATACAGGCTGCTCTTACTGGCCATCAGGTTATTACCACCTTGCATACGACCGATGCGCCGAGTGCGCTTCTGAGGCTTATTCACATGGGATGTGAAAGCTTCTTAGTTGCAGCTGCAGTGCAGATTATTGTTGCACAAAGGCTCGCCAGGAGGATCTGTTCATCATGCATTCAAAAAGTCCCTATACAAAGTGAGCAAGCTCTCGTGCTCCGAAAATTTGGCTTTGAATGCACGCATCTCTATGAAGGTGCAGGATGCGAGGACTGCCGAGGGACAGGGTGCTCTGGTCGGATTGGGATCTTTGAGGTGCTTATACTAACTCCTGCCATAAGGAGCGCTTGTATTGAGGGAGCTAACTATGACAAGGTTGTTGCTCTTGCGGCGCAAGAAGGGATGCAGTCACTTACCGAAGATGCATTCATGAAACTTTCTCAGGGGAGTATCCCTTTTTCCGAGTGGAGCCGCATTGCGCTCTGTTTTTAGCATTCTGACGCTATCTAGAGTATAAGGGCATTGCGAGTCTTAGGTAAGTCGGTCCTTGCATTTTTCTGGAAGATAAATAGAAGAGATCTACTTCTAAAAATAATTATTCAGTCGACTTTCGAGGAACTCTAGTTGGCAAAAGTCCTTTGAGATCAGGTTATCCGACGGAGAAGAATTTTTGCTAATCACACCATCAAAAAGGCTGTATATTTCATTGTGCAGCAACAGAGATACAAACATGACACTTGCTTCAGCTCTTCAGAAGCTTCAGAGAAAAAACCAAGAGTCCCCTAATAACTTGTGCGCATACTTAGCTCGAACGAATGAGCGCCGCTGTAGGTAGCGACGCTCACGTTCAATTTTGCTTTAGTAATCTTAATCTAGAATGTTGATCTTCATGGCTCTGAATACTTTTTTCCAGCCATGGCGTACCAATATATCCCAGAATCCACGTTCTATAGCAGTTCCTGCATTATCGTAGTTACGGTTATAGAATCTTGTCATGAACGGATCTTTTGCATATTTATCGGTAGGGTCATTCTTACGCTCATTTTCTTTAAGATCCTTACGTAGTTTAATCCGTCTCATATATGCTGAATAGACGTGCTTATCAAGATCGCTTTCGCCGATCACCATAAAAACGGGAGTTAAAGGTAGTAGGGCCAGTTCTCCAAGATTTGCAAGGATCGACTTATTATACAGATCTATTCCTTGGAATCTAAAGTCGACACCAAGCCGATACTCCGGTTTTAATCCTTCTTGATACTCATAGACTGCATTGTTAATCATTTCACCAATATCATCACCACTGAACCCTTCGGTTGCCGAGAGAATCTTATCGTAGAAGTCAGGCGATAGGGCATGTGGGGTACGCGAGACGACCTCAATACCATTTTGATGAAGATAATAGTTAATAATCTTCTTCCTCTTTGCATAATCTGGAAGAGGAATTTCAATAGTCTTACAGCGACGCATCACTGCGGGATCAATATTCTCAGGATAGTTTGTCGTACAAATAACAAATATACGAGGATCATGTCGATATTGATCAAGTGTGGTAATAAACGATTTAAGTGCCCTGTTATCCTCTTGTGTGCTACCATGAGGTTGTAAGCGTGAGCTTGTTCCATCGATTTCATCAATGAGGATGATACAATTACCTAGTTTTAATGCTTCCGCAAAAAGGGCATCTAATTTTGCTTTACCGGACCCTTGGTAGGCGTCCCTAAAGTCACCGCCACCCGCATAGACAATTTTTCTACCAGCAGCACGCGCCATGACCTGAGCGATCGTACTCTTACCAGTACCCGGAGGACCATAGAGGAGGAGACAATTTTTAAGTTTAGTGCCAGCAGATCGCGGAGCCGCTTCACGCTTCATCTGCTTAATACAGATGGCTACCTCATTAGGAATCTTGCCACCAAAGAGATCCTCTAAAGAAGGAATTTCGTCGTCTCTGAGGTTCACCAATGGTGCATCATAATTCACACTATTTTTTTTAGTAGCGGCAGTGGTATCGGTGCTCGTTTCCTCTTTTTCTCCCAATAAGTCTTTAATGAAATCATCTTTCTTTTTTTCAGGAGCAAGTTTTTTCGCGATTTGGAGCGCCTCTTGTACCGTATCTACAAGTGCAGTTATGGCTTCTTCATATTGGCGATCTTTATTGTGCGGATCAATTACGGTAAACGTTACCTTATCATGCATCTTGGTAATGACACATGAGGTCCATTGCTTTTCAAAGCTTATGAGGAAAAGCGCCTGAAATTTCTGAGGTTTTTTTTCAAGCTCGGTGCGGAGCCATGATAGTTCAAGATTATTGGAGATACGTTCTTCAAGAGGGTGCCGACTCGTATACTCTAAGAAATGAATGTTTTCAAGGGCAACTGCTGAAACCTGATCAGCTGGATAGTGTGGAAGAATTGAATTTTTCGTGATCGCTTCTGCGAGCTCTTTTATTTCTGTTGCCGAGAGCCAGCTGCCATCGGGAAAGGCTGAAGGTGAAGGACCGTAAGTTAGGGAGTAGACCCTAGTTCCGTTAACATGCAGTTCATTGTGATTTTTTCCTTGCTTGAGCTCGCCCTCTAGAGAAGGTACCGTTGCAAGGTAGGTTTCAAAGAGCTGACGTCCGAACGCAACTCCTTTTTTATTGTTTATTTCGGCCGACTCTTGTTCGAGCGCTCCATAAAGGTCTTCAGGAGTTATACGAAAAGTACCTCCTTTTTGAGAGTGCACATGAGCTGCTCGCTGTGCAGCCCCGGGTATAAGACGTGCGAGATAATCTATTTCAGTGCGTTGAAGTGGTGTTCTGTCATCATTAATAACGACTACAGCCTTTTGAGTTTGCAGAATATAAAAGTCCATCGAGCTAATTTCTTTATACGGAATCGAATGAGTACCTAAAAGATGCAATAAGAACTGATCTTCAAGATACCCTTTTAAAGTGCTTTCAAATCGATTTCGAATAATAGTTGAGCGCCATGCTGACTTTTCATGCGCGAAGAGCTGTTCAGCTAACGAGCGATCATGCATTTTGCGTAGAAAGGCATTTTTTTCAGGCTCCTGTGCATTAGGAAGCGCACTAGAGATAATGCCATTATGGAGTGCAATGTATCCTGAGCTCGCCTTAGTGTCTTCATAGCCAGAATCTTCGCCACCAAAAACAGCGCTTAAATATTGAGCATAGGTGACATCCTTAATCTTTGCATGAACCGGTTCAGTGATATCTGAAAGAGGGCGTGCGGGTACTAAGTCAGGGAGATCGTTCTCATCTTCATCAAGACCTTGGTCAGATAATGCTGAGGTATGATCGAGTGTCGGATCTGGGTAAAGCGAGCCAGTAATACCAATAACTAAGAGTAAGCTAAGTAGAGATTTCTTAGGGATCATCATGGGTCACCTCATGAAATTGGAGTAGGATATTTTTTATTATCAGTACTACATTCCTGTATCTAATCATATATGATTTTATGATTTTCGGAAGTTTATTTTTTATGGATTTAAAATCAAAGTTTGTTTCATATGACTAGAAATGATTTGGATCGGAGCTAGACAAGAAGGGAGGGCGTTAGCTATTTTGATTGAATCGTCATAAGGAATCCCAGCTCCTCGTTTCAGGAGCAGGTTTCTTGCTCGTCTTGGAGCGCCTCTTGTACTAAATCGACAAGCTTAGTTATGACTTCTTCATTTTGGCGATCTTTATTGACCGGGTCAGTTACGGTAAACGTTACCTTATCCTGCATCTTGGTGATAGCACACGAGGTCCATTCTTCTCCAAAGTTTTTTATAAGTAGGAGCGCCTGAAACTTCTGAGGTTTTTTCTTAAGCTCGGCTTGGAGCCAAGATAGGGTAAGATTATTGCGGAATTCTTCAAGAAGGGTCTTGCTTGGATATTCTAAGCAACAGATGTTTTTAGGCAGAACCGCTGTTACTGTAGTTTTCTCCGGATATCCTAAGAAGTTAATTTTTCCAAGAGTAGCCGCTATATCTATGACTGAGAGCCAACTACCATCTTGAAAGGGTGCAGGTGAAGGAGCAGAGGTTAAAGAATGGATCATGGCTGAGAACCAGCTACCATCTTGAGAGGTTTCAGGTGAAGGACCATAGGTTAAAGAATGAACCATAACTCCATTAACATATAGTTCGTTATGATTTTTTCCTTGTTTGAGCTCCCCCTCTAGGATGGGTACTGTTGCAAGATATTTTCCATAGAGCCTAAATACAAATATAACTTTCTCTGGTTCACCACATTCGATTGCGATTGGTTTGTCCCATTTCCAAGCGGCTGGATTTTCTAGTATTGCTTCATGTTCGAGGGCAAGACAGAGATCTGCGGGAGCGATTATAAATTCTTTTTTAAAGTTCGTCTGGGCTGCTCGTTGTGCACCCCTTGGTATAAGTTTTGTAATACACTCAATTTCGGCCCGTTGAAGAGGTGTTGCATCATCATTAATGACGACAGCGCCCTTTTTTGTGCGCAGAATAAAAGGGTGCCATGCGGAATCATCCGGATCAATTTCTTCAATATGGGTTCCCGATAGATGCAATAAGAGTTGTTCTTGAAGATACTCAGCTAAGATTCTTTCAAGTCGACTCTGCGTGATAATTGAGCGCCATGTAGAATTCTCAGATACAAAGAGCGGTGTTGCTGTTAATTGACTATGCATTTTATTAAGCAACCAACATTTTTCAGGCCCCTCAGCATAAGAAAGCATACTAGATATGATACCATTATAAAGTGCAACATATCCTGAGTTTGCCTTAATTTCTTCATAGCCAGAACCACCAAAAAGGGCACTTACATATTGGGAATAGGCGACATCTTTAATCTTTACATGAACGGGTTCTGTGATCGTCTGTACGGGTACTAATTCAGGAAGGTCATTTACATCAAGAACTTGGTCCGATAATGCTGGGTTGCTTTGGATGACTCCTTGTGTCATTGGCAGTGGGGACAGAGTTGAACCATTGTTAGTTGAAATTTGATTACCATTGGTAACTGATAACGCTGCTGCCCCTGGTAGTGCGGTTGAGGCTCCCGTATTGTGCAGCGCAAGAAATGCCAGTGCAACTTTCAATCGATGCTTTCCCACAATTTGTGCCCATGACTTGAAGAGCTCAAAAACTACTTGCATTGCTTTGGGACCATAGGAAAGAGCATCTAGAAGTATGTCTTCGTCAAGCAGCCCTCTGCTTATAGGCTGTGAATCAAGACCAGGCTCATTTTCAAGGCTACGAGGAAGCTCAATAGACGCTGCTGCTATCGATGTGACAGAAGTCGCCATCAAAGTAAGAAGCATCCCTGTCGCGCACCATTCTTTCAACCACATCGACATTTTTGTTCCTCGGTTTTCTACCAGCTATATTCTAGCATATTTATTTTCCCGAAATCATCAAGCGCTGACTTGGTTTGCGAGGAATTCCAGCAAATCCTGGTTTAAGCAAATACGTAGTATACACTCCCGCATAACCCAACGATATTCAGATCCACAAGAGTGAACAAGCTCCCCATACATAGGATGATTGTCATTCACCGAAGATTACTTATTTTTTTCTGGCGATAGCAGAATAGTAAGGAGGATTTTCTTGGGGTTCCTCATCTCTCTTTGGTAGCAATGCATTAATTTTATCAAAATACATAATCTCGAAATTGTCAAAAAGCTTTAAAAGATCGTTTTTTGGCAGTGGAGGTAGATCTCCAACAAAGAAGCCACCAGGCTTGATATGTGCCACTATATGATTCCAAACCTTTGGAAAATCTTTCACCCCTTTACTTGATAAAGAGTAGAATGCTATGAAAAGATCGACTTGAGGGATGTAAGTCCAATTGAGATCTTCAAACCGGGATACGATGGTACTTAACTGTGAACGATAAGGGTATATAGCCTTCTGGGAAGCAAGCACCTGAAGCATTTCTTTAACGTGGTCGATGGCAATAACCTGGTATCCAAGCTTAAGCAAGTATGCAGAATCCACTCCATCATAACCCGCTCCAAAGTCGATCGCAATTCCTGGGGGTATATGCTCTGTACGGATGTACTCAAAAGCTTTTCTTAAAAGTGGATTAACCGGTCTCGTGGGATTTTCGCGGGGGATAAGACTGTAAATCAAGTTACTTTTTGCGCGCTTTCTTGCTACATCAAGCATTAAAGCAACGACAGCTATGGAGACTAAGCTGATTCCAACGATAACATGAAGTGCGTTAAGTCTGTATTTCATGGGCATTCTCGGTTAGCTGTTTTGCACAAGTATAGTGCAAGGCATGATGCAGATGCTATAGTTTCTCTTTTGTCACTCAGCTGGCGCAGCCTGTCAAGACCTTGACTTATCGGCATATTATCGGCATGCTTAAGTGGACGATTCTGCCGATAACATGCCGATAATATGCTGATAAAAAACATGCTACAGTTTAAGCCTTTCTATACGATTACATCGAAAATTGCTCAGGGTCTTATGCGGATTGAAGCAGTTAAAGAGAAGGTACTGTATGTACCCTTAACTCCTCTTGTTTTAGCTTCGTTGCGTCAAGCCGCGAAGCTCTATTCAACTCACTATTCTACGATGATTGAAGGCAATGTCCTTACTCAGGATCAAGTAAAAGAAGTAGTTGAACACAAAGGACATTTTCCTGGACGTGAACGCGACGAGCAAGAAGTGAAAGGCTACTATGCGGCTTTAACCCTCGTTGAACAATGGGCAGCTCGTGGTACATCTCTTACCGAAAAAATGATACAAACACTTCATGCTCTTGTGATGTCTGGAGGGCAAGCAAAAAGTAAGCCTAGCCCCTATAGAGATGGTCAAAATGTAATACGTGATGGAAGAACTGGAGCTATCGTATACCTGCCTCCCGAGGCTCAAGATGTTCCAAATCTCATGAGGTCATTGATAGATTGGATCGGTAAAACGAGTGACGTTCCGTGCCCGATTGTTGCTGGTATTGCCCATTATCAATTTGCAACCATTCACCCTTATTATGATGGAAACGGAAGAACAGCAAGGTTGCTCACGACGTTTCTACTTCATCATGGTGGGTTTGGTCTCAAGGGACTTTTTTCACTTGAGGAATATTATGCACGTAATTTAGGTGCTTACTATGAGGCGATAAGCATTGATGATTCCCATAACTACTATATGGGACGTGCTGAAGCAGATATTACGCCATGGATTGAATACTTCATAGAAGGGATGGCGGTCTCGTATGAAAATATTTTGAAGCATATGGATCACCTAGCTGCAAAAGGAACATCTGATTACCGTGAGCTCATTAGAAACCTTGATCCGATGCAACGCAAGGCCCTTGAGCTGTTTCAAAATTTTAAAACCGTCACAAGCCGACAGATTGGGGAGCTCTTTGGATTTAAGCCGCGTACCACTTCACAGCTTTGTGCGAAATGGGTTGAAAACGGTTTTCTAGAGATTGTAGACTACTCAAAGCGAGGCCGGAAATATAAGCTTTCAAAGCATTATGAAGCCTTGCTTACAAGTTTATAGGCGTGGAGCCTAGAGATCCTGTAGGTACCAAAGATATTATTTTAATCTATACGTTGATACCCATAGAATTGAAGAGCGCTTTCCAACCACCTCGGACGAGTATTTGCCAGAAGCTTTCCTGAACGAGGTTCGTCGCGTAATCATAGTTCCGATTGACAAGTCTGGTACCGAATGGTTCTTTTGCATACTTATCTGAAAGGTCATTTTTACGCTCATTCTTCTTAAGATCATTGCGAAGCTTAACTTGTCGCATATAAGCTGAATACACATGCTTATCAAGATTACTTTCTCCAATCACCATAAAGAGAGGGATCAAGGGAAGGCGTGCAAGTTCACCAAGATTTGCGATGATAGACTTATTA
>JABDCP010000010.1 GCA_013288045.1 Candidatus Babelota bacterium | reverse complement strand
AACAATACAAATAATGGCGGAATCAATACTGCCCAAGCAGAAAATCTTACTGTTCAAAATGTCCGCATTACTGGTTTTAATCAAAATCCCGCTTTTGGCTCCTCTGGAATAGGCGGATTCGAACAAAAATCAGGAGAAACTCGTCTTGAAAACGTTATAATAAGCAATCCAAGCGGGAGAGGATTCGCAGGTATTCTTGAAAGCCTCTCAGCAAACGGTATCCATAGGAAATTATCAATATGTCATTGTGAGTTTACTCAACTCCATCAAGGCGTCTTTATCCAACTTGTAAACCTGGACACTTCATCTTCGGTCATAATTGAAAATTCATATTTTCACGACTTTTTTGCAAATGGCAACGGAATTGTATCTCTACTATTTAATAACAGTCAACAAACTATGCTCGTAAAAAATTCAACATTTTATAACGTTGGTGTCGGTGGTGGAAATTCAATGCTTACGCAATCATCACAGACTTCCCAGTTAGCACTAAAGGTTGATTCGTGCTCATTTGAAGAAATCCTTGTACCTAATTCAGTAGACGGGGTAATTGTACTGAGTTTTGACAATTCATCCAATACGATTAGTACAGAGCATTCAACATTTATTAATAGCGAATTTCCGATTATGCCTGTTACTTTCGGCATCACCTCTTCTATTGAAACGGTTGTAACATGCTCAACAGGTAACAATGTCGGGAGTTTCTTCACACCCCTCTTATTTGCTGGTCAACAAATGAACAAGCTTTGTGGCAACACTGTCAGTGGTGGCGCCTTCTATAATACAAGTACAGGCAGTTCTTCTGCGGTAGAGCTCAGTACTCTAGAAGGAAATCTCTTTAATGGTTCAACTGGCTTCGTAGTTGAATCACCTCCTGCTGGCGTTGCATGGAAATTATTGGAGATTACTGCAGAAGATAATTGTTTCAATGGTGGCAATGCTTCAGGAAGTAATGCTTTTTTTGTTCAGTCAGGCAACAGTGGAAATATTGTCATTAATGCACATGAAAACTCATTTTCAGAATTCTCTGTTGATATTGTTGATCAAGGGACCAACACAAACTATCTTGTAAGCAAGAACTTTTGGGGCACCCCTACTGTTTCATGTACAAATACAAGCATGTGCGGCACATACCAAGTCTGTAAGAAGAATTTTTGCTTTGGCCCAACAGTAATGACAACTGGCACGGCCTTCATAGATGCCAGCAACCCTCTTTTATCCTCTATTAAATGTCCTACTAACTGTTATGAGTCACCTTTTGACCCGCCAACTCCTTTCAAATTTTCTAACGAAGAATTGCGTCAACTGATTGAAAACAAAATTAAAAGCCCAGTTTCAGCTCGTTGAGGCTGATAAGGGCTCCTAAAAAACTGCATCAGTCATACCTATGAGTTTTTTGAATCATAGGTATGACTGACAACGTTAATCAGCAGAATTTCTTTAGATATACATTCTTCCTGCATCCCAGCGCTGTAAAGAGCACATAGTCTTCTATCAATCCTACAATGATGATGACCCCACGTAGCTTACCCTTTTACCTCAAAGCTTTAGGGCACTGATAGCATTTTTATTACATCCTTGAATGAAGTACCTAGCGCTTACTCTTGCAATTCTAATTTTCAATCGGATATAGTAGAAGTAACTGGCTGTGTGCTCGGGAAATCAATTCTTTTAAACGAGGAGAAGTGTATGAATTTTCTATCAAAATCTCTAGTCTTACTGCTAGCACTTATAGTGTTTGCACCTGCATTAGCAAAATCGGAAAAGTGTCACGATAAAGAAGAAATTGTAAAATATGTCCAAGGTGGCGCCGCTCCAGGTGGCAATGGCAGCAGAAAACACCCTTTTGCATCGCTTGCAGACGCTGAGACCGCTACATGGAATGTACTTATAGTCCTCTCATCACCATTTGCCCTCGACGGCGGTATTAATCTCACATCAGGTCAAAAACTTATTGGTGAGGAAGATCCAACCGGCATAGTCCTATCTCCCACACAGCCAACTATCACTAACTCTTCTAACGCAACCAACAATGGCCATGGCGCTGTCGTAAATGGCAACGTTACCATTAAAAACATCTACTTTAAAAATACCTATGCTTCAGCAATCAATTATGACAATGCGGAAAACCTTACCGTACTAGATGTTCTCGCTACAGGATATAACTCAGGAGGAGGTATTAAATCGGGAATAAATGGGACCTGTCAAAATCCAGGGAACACTCATATTGAACATGTTATAATCCGTAATAATGTCGCAGGCACAGGCTCATTTGCTGGAATCGATGACGTCCCTCATGTTCATCGAGACCTAACGGTATGCAATTGCGAGTTTTCTGGACTTACCAACAACGGTATCTATACTCAGCCAACAACTGCAGCTGCGTCTTCTTCTGTCATTATTAAAGATTGTTACTTGCATGATTTTACTGGAGCGGGAGCAGGCCTCGTATGTCAGCCGATAAATGCGACGGAAACTGTTCTTTTAAAAAATTCAATTTTTACTAATGTTGGTATTGTTTTTGGCTGTGAGATTGTGCTCGAAGCACGCGAATCCGATTTAAAAATATGCGTTGATTCATGCTCATTTACCGAAACAACTACACCAAATTTTGTAGATACCATTGCTCTTTTTAGCTTTAATTCTTTATGCAATATCACTGCAAAAAACTCACTAGTAACAACTGGAAATGCATTTTTCTATAACAGTAGGATAGAAGATAACGAAGACACACAACCAAGCACAGTACAAGAGAAGTTCTGTGGTAATACAGTTACTGCACAAGGCTTTTACAGTGTAACTAATACGAGCAATTTTTTCCCCGTAGAAAGAGCTCATATTACTGATAATCTCTTTATCGGAAATACTGTTTTTCAGATTAATAATAACCCCAATAAATGGGCCCTACTAGATATAATTGCTGAGCATAATTGTTTCACAGGCACTACGGGAAGTGTTGCATTTAGAACTATTGCAAACAAGAATATTGGTAGTGTGATCTATAATGCACATGAAAATTCGTTTGTGTCATTCACCAGAGATATTACGGATGCTGGAAGCAATGTTAATTATCTGGTGAGCAAAAACTTTTGGGGACCAACCACAAGTTGCATGACCAGTGCAGATTGCATTCCTCCATATCAAATCTGTAAAGGCGGGATGTGCCTAGGGCCAACCGTTTCCAGTAATGGCAGTGGATATATTGATGCTAGTCATCCGCTTGCCCAGTCTATTCAATGTCCTCACGGCTGTTGCAATGTACAGTCTAAAACACCACTTCAACAAACTATCGAGCTCTCTGATGAACAGAGACATGAAATGATAGAAAAAAGCAGGGAACAGATCAGAGCCAGATATTACCAAACTAAAGCATCTCAAGTTCCTTAAAAGGTTATTTCTTTCCTGCCTATGCATATACTGTACCATAGGCAGGAACCGATTATATAACGCTTACATGTAATGCTATTCACCTTTATAAACCCACTGGGATAGCTAGGCAAAAAAGAACAAAACAGCTCTCTGAAAAAGTCCTTAAACTCTTGCAATGATAGTTTGCACTAGAGTAATCTGACAGTAAACGGGAAAAGAACCCGTGAAATCAATTTGCTAAAGGGGTGAAAACATATGAAGTTCTTATCTACATTACTAGGGGTATTCGTAACCCTTATGATGCTCACATCAGCATTTGCAACATCTGAATATAGTCACGAGGTTGTCAAATATGTCCAAGGTGGTGCCAGACCAGGTGGTAATGGTAGCAAAAAGCGTCCATTTTCATCACTTGCAGATGCAGAGCAACATAACTGGGATGTCCTTTTTGTCCTCTCATCACCATTTGACCTTGACGGAGGCATTACCCTCAAGCCAGGACAGAAACTTATTGGTGAGGAAGATCCAACCGGCATAGCCGTATCGCCGACACAGCCTACTATTATAAACACAGGTACTACTAATGGTGGAAATGGTGTTGTTGTTACTGGTGATGCTACGATTAAGAACATCTTTTTTAACAATACTAATAAAAATGGAATCGATACTACTCAAGCAGAAAATCTTACTGTGCAAAATGTCCGTATTACCGGTTTTAATCAAAATCCCGTACTTTTTTCCTCCTTTGGAATAGGGGGATTCGAACAAAAGTCAGGAGTAACTCGTCTTGAAAACGTTATAATCAGCAATCCAAGCGGGAAAGGATTCTCAGGTATATTTGAAAGTCTCTCAGCAAACGGCATCCATAGGAAATTCTTAATATGTAATTGTGAATTTACTCAACTCCATGAAGGTATCTTTATCCAAGTCGCAAACCCCGACACCACATCTACCTTAAAAATTGAAAATTCATATTTTCATGACTTTTTTGCAAACGGCATCGGAATCTTTGGTCTACTATTTAATAACAGTCAACAAACTATGCTCCTAAAGAATTCAACATTTTATAACGTTGGTGTTGGTAATGGCGCTACAATTTTTGTCGAACCACAACAGACTTCCCAGCTAGAACTAAAAATTGACTCCTCTTCATTTGAAGAAATTCTAATACCTAATACTGCCCAAGGAGTGATTGTAGATAGTTTTAACAATTCTTCGACCACAATTAGCGTAGAACATTCAACATTTACTAACATGCCTGCTATAGAGCCCGCTAGTTTTGACGCCTCTTCTATCAAAATGGAGGTAGAAGATTCAACCTTTAATAATACGCCATTTGCTATAGAGCCCGCAAGTTTTGACGCCTCTTCTATCGATACGCTTGTAAAATGCTCAATAGGTAACAATGTCACGAATTTCTTCACACCGCTCTTATTTGCTGGTCAACAAACAAACAAACTTTGTGGAAACACTGTCAGTGGTGGCACCTTCTATACTACAAATACAGGCAGTTCCTCTGCGGTAGAGCTCAGTACTCTAGAAGGAAATGTCTTTAGTGGTTCAATAGGCTTCCTGGTTGAATCGCCTCCGGCCGGTGTTGCATGGAAGTTGTTGGAAATAAACGCGGAACATAATTGTTTCAATGGAGGCAATGCCGCTGGTAGTATTGGTTTTGATGTTCAGTCGGGTAATCACGGTAGTATAGCAATTAGAGCTCATGAAAACTCGTTTGCAGGATTCGTAAGCGATATTACAGATGGTGGAAGCAGTGCAAGCTATCTAGTAAGCAAGAACTTCTGGGGTACACCTACGAAGACTTGCACAAGTACAAGTATGTGTGGTCAGTACCAACTCTGTGAAAACAATCTTTGCCTAGGCCCAACGACCAACCTTACAATTCCAGGCTTCACCGGCTTTATAGATGCAAGCAAACCGCTTTCAACTTCAATTAACTGTCCTTCAAGCTGTAGCCCTTCACAGTCTGGCACACAAACCCCTCTTCCACAAACTATCAAGCTCTCTGCTGAAGAGATGCGTGAAATGCTTGAAAAAAAGAAAGCCTTTCCAGCACAATATCAACCAACTGAAGCAGTTCAGATCCCCTAAGAAGTTATCTTTTTCCTGCCTATGATACTTATATATCATAGGCAGGAACTTGCCATAAAAATATCTGTAAAACTCAAGAAAGAAGCAAAGTTGCATAGCTCAGAATTTGCTGTGACGCTCATATCACCCCCCTTATAGCAAGAGATGCTGCAAGTCTTAGTGCTGGTAGCCTGATCTATTGCAACCAATCTCACTTTATACAATTTTTGATGAGCGGAGCTCAAGAAACCATTTTCAAAAAGATTCACCTACCCTTGCAATCTTAATTTTCAATCGGATATAGTGAATGTAACTGGATAGTGAACTGGTGAAATCAATTTCTTGAAGGGGAGAATCGTATGAAATTCTTATCCAAATCTTTAGGGTTACTGCTAGCACTTACGCTGTTTGCACCTACGTTAGCAACATCAGAAAAATGTCATGAAGAAGAAGTGGTAAAATATATCCAAGGTGGCGCCCGCCCAGGGGGTAATGGGAGCAAAAAACATCCTTTTGCATCACTTGCAGATGCTGAGAGTGCCACATGGGACGTGCTTATTGTCCTCTCATCACCATTTGACCTTGATGGAGGTATCACCCTCAAGCCAGGACAAAAACTGATCGGTGACGAAGATCCAACCGGTATCGTATCGACAACTCAACCAACTATAACAAACACTGGCACTACTCATGGTGGAAATGGTGTTGTGGTAACTGGTGATGCGACCATTAAGAACATCTTTTTTAACTTTACGAGTTCTGGCGGAATCAACACTAACCAAGCAAAAAATCTTATGGTACAGAATGTCCGCATTACCGGTTTTAATCAAAATCCATCTCTTGGTTCTTCAACGGGAATCGGGGGATTAGAGCAAAATTCAGGAGAAACTCGTCTTGAAAACGTTATTATCAGTAATCCCAGCGGGAAAGGACTTGCGGGTATTTCAGAAAAGCTCGTGGCAAATGGCATCCATAGGAAATTATCACTATGCGATTGTGAGTTTTCTCAACTCCCTGTAGGTATTGATATCCAACTGGTAAACCCGGACACTTCATCCTCTGTTGTAATTGAAAATTCATATTTTCATGACTTTGCTGCAAATGGCGAAGGCATCCAATCTTTCCTATTTAGCAATAACTCTCGACAAACTATGCTCGTAAAGGGTTCAACATTTTATAACGTTGGTCGCGGTGGTGGAAATGCAATAGCTCTCTTACCGCATCAGAATTCCCAGCTAGAACTGAAAGTTGACTCATGCTCATTTCAAGAAATCCTAGTACCCAATACGGCAGACGGGGTACTTGTCGACAGTTTTAACAATTCAACTGCCACAATTTGCATAGCAAATTCAACATTTACTAATATCGGATTTGCTATTATGCCTACTAGTGAGAACAGCTCTTCTATCAAAACAACCGTAGAAAAATCAATAGGTAACAACGTCGGAAGTTTCTTTATTCCGCAAGTACTTGGCGGCCAACAAATGAACAAACTTTGCGGAAATACCGTTACCGGAAATATATTTTATGATACTAGTACGGGTGGTCCTACGGTAGAGCAAAGTTTTATCGAGGGAAATGTCTTTAATGGTTCTACTGGCTTCCTGATTCAATCCCCTTTTGCTGGTGCTGCATGGAAGTTGTTGGAAATAAGCGCTAAAGATAATTGTTTCAATGGAGGAAATGCTCCCGGTAGCATTGGTTTTAAAGTTCAATCGGGTAATAGCGGTGCTATAGTTATTAAAGCACATGAAAACACATTTGCAGGCTTTAAAAGCGATATTACAGATGGTGGAAGCAGTGCAAACTATCTAGTCAGCAAGAACTTTTGGGGTACCCCTACTGTTGCATGTACAAGTACAAGCATGTGTGGCAAGTATCAAGTCTGTGAGAACAGTTTTTGCTTTGGCCCAACAGTAACGACGGTTGGCACGGGCTTCATAGATGCCAGCAACCCTCTTTTATCCTCTATTACATGTCCCACCAACTGCTTTGATTCAAAGCTTGGCACATCAACTCCTTCACAAACTAGCAAATTCTCAGCTGAAGAGATGCTTGAAATGATTGAAAAAAAAGGGGCAAAGATCAAAGCGAGATATCAACAAACTAACGTTCCTCACGTTTCCTAAGAATCTCTTTTTCCTGCCTATGGTATTTTTTGATCATCGGCAGGAACTGATCATAATGACCCTGACAAAGTTAAAGCTTTTGAAGAAGTCGGCCTTAAAGACGATGCTATCAGATCTACGACAGGATTCGATGTGAAAAAAGCTTGAAGCACCCTATTGCCCCCTGGCAGCTACGTTTTACGCAAGACACATCCAGATGCCACCGCAACTCGGATAGAATGCAGCGAGCTGAGCAATAAGACCTTAACGCCTTTTTAACGACCAAATAATTCAATCAATCAACCAAACCCCCATAGTGACATTCACTAGTTCTTAACCCTGGCGATAGCTTGCAAACAACTAGGCATCTTCGATCGGTTGTATTAGACTACATAAAAAGAAGTACTTGGAAAGGCTCAGATGTCCAGTCACAAAATCTCTTTATTCGCGGCTATATTTATAAACATTAATATTATGTTGGGTACCGGTTTCTTTATTAATACTGTCGTGCTTACGAAAGCAGCAGGAAGCCTTTCTCCACTTGTGTATCTTCTGGTTGCTACCCTGTTACTCCCCTTAATCATGACTATGGCCACGCTTATTAGGCAAACGCCCAATTCAAGCACTTTCTATGATTTTGGACGGCACATAAGCCCCTTCTTTGGATTTCTCACAAGTTGGGCCTACTTTACCGCAAAGCTTACCTCAACCGCTCTTGGTATTCACGTATGTCTATCCTTCATACAAAAAACTATTCCCCTCCTTCAGATGTTTCCCATTCTAGTACTCGATGTACTTGCCATCATTCTTTTTACCCTCTTAAATCTCCTTAATCTGCGCATCGGCAAACAGATACAGTTTGCGTTCATCTGTTTTAAAGTGATTCCTATTATCTTTGTAATATTCAGCGGACTCTATCTTTTTAATGGTGCTTACTTTACCCCTGACACCTTTATTATTTCTGGAGTTCCACTAACGGTGCCTCTCGTTCTGTATGTCTTTACCGGATTTGAGGCGAGTTGCTCATTAAGCACGCACATCGTTGACTCTGAACGAAATGGTCCCCGCGCTATCTTTATTTCATATGGGATAGCAGTGGCAATCGTCTTTCTCTATCAACTCTTTTTCTATGGAAGTTTAGGTATGCATTTGGGTACCCTTGCAGGGGGCTATTTAGACATGTTCCCTGAGCTTTTTAACACACTTGCTCACCACGGGATAGCCATTAAGAAAAGTGCTCTCTCACTTTTTTATCTTGCTATCGCCTCTTCTTCCTTGGGAATGGCCTATGGCATTATGTTTAGCAACTGTTGGAATCTCTATACCCTTGCTTCGCATAACCATACCTTCGGGAAAAATCTCTTCATCTCACTCAATAAGCATGGCGTTCCCTTTGCATGCGTTATTACTGAAGGCCTTATTGCGACTACCTATCTTCTGATCACTCAAGGGTACCAGATCCCCTTACAGCAAGTATCAAGCCTTGGTGCTACGATCGCGTATACCTTTAGCTCAATTGCACTCTTAGTACTTCTTTCAAGAAAGAAAGATTCTCTGATTATACCAATTCTGAGCCTCATAAGTTGCTCACTCTTGATTAGTTCATTTATATGGACCGTAAGCGTACAAGGGCCAACCATCATGCTTCTGGTATTTTTAGGATTGCTTATCTTTGGAAGCTTTATGTTCTACAGAAAGCATCTTCTTGAAAGGCCGGAGAACCTCTTTGAAAAGATTTAACGGGCTATAAGAGTGCTCAGCGCAATAATGCATAAGAGCCCCGTAATGATACCAAAGCGAGTCGTAATATGAGTCTCAGGCCATCCTGCTAATTCAAAATGATGATGAATAGGAGCCATCTTAAAGAGTCGCCTTTTTAAGAATTTATAGGAAGCTACCTGCAGCATCACCGAAACCGTCTCTGCAACAAATACCCCGCCCGTAATAGCTAGAAGCAATTCTTGACGCGCCATTAAAGCCATTAACGCTAATCCACTTCCCAATGCTAACGAACCAACATCACCCATAAATACCTGTGCAGGGTAGGCATTATACCACAAAAAACCCAATGAGGCCCCGACTAATATCCCCCCTATGAGAGCAATCTCAGAGGTGTGTACATACGGTATGGAAAGCTGCTGAGCATAGACATAAGAGCCCGAAAGATAACATATCACTGCAAAGGTGCCATAGTTAGCAAGTAACGAACCTATTGCAAGGCCGTCAAGACCATCGGTTAGGTTAACTGCATTGCTTGTTCCAATGAGAATGTACGTTGCCCAAGGAATAAGGAGCAACCCAAGTGAAAGCTGCAAAGAAGGCACCAGAGGAATAGAAATCTCTGTAGAGGGAGTAAGCACCAGATACCACAGCACTGTTACAAGCAATCCTACAAGTATTTGGGCAAGAAACTTATGCTTTTCCTTGATCCCTTTTTTGAAACGGATTTTCATAATATCGTCCCAGAAACCGATCGCTCCATAGCCTGCTAGGCAGCCCATGAAGATCCAGACTTCTGGGCGAGTAAGGTCGCACCACAGAAAAGTAGTTGCAAACACTGAACCAAGAACGAAAAGGCCTCCCATAGTAGGAGTATCATTTTTTGCCTGGTGCGATTGGGGAGTATCCTCACGTACCTGTGAACGAAAGCGGGCAGATTCTTTAATAAACCACGCTCCTCCTAGGAGTGACAACACAAAGCCAGTACCTAACCCTAGAAGCGTTCGAAGAAGAACAGAATGGAAAACACTAAAAAAAGGCACCGAGTACGATAGCCACTGAAAACCATGATACAGCATAGATCCTCGCTCAAATCTATCAAAAATTTGTGCCCAGTCTAGCATAATCTCGGCCCTTTTGACAGGTGCACCCTTGAAAACTTACAATAATAGTATAATCACGGAATAACTCGAAATAAGAATATTAAGGAAATTGTATGAAATATCTAGTACTACTCGTAGCCGCATCAAGTATGATGATGCCTTTCCTACACGCGGGAAAACCTCACTACAAGTCTGCTCCTGCACTTATGAAAGATTTTATGAATCTTTCGGTGCAAACGGACAAAAACTTTGAGTTTTGGATAGAAGAATTAAGACACCATGCACCAAATAAAGAGAAGTTCGCTGCTTTTGAAAAGCAGCTGCGTAAAAGCCTTGAGAATAAACAGGATCCATTGAACGTCTTTACTGAGCATAAAGGTCTTTTTAACCAAACAACTCAAATAGAGCTTTTAAAGCTCGGACTACCAAAGTTAAAAGCTGCATTTAAAGCGCGACTTGCACTGCATCGCCGTCTTCCTGCAGTCTCAAAGGAAACGAATCCCGAACTTCAGCGTTGGCTCCTGCTTATGAGGATAATACGGCATCATTATATACCTACTCAAGGTGATGCCCTAAACAACACACCCCAGAAGCTACCTGTGTGGCTTGAAGGCAGCTATCCGATATTTTTCGCAGCATACCAGCTACAACAAAAGAACCATGGGACCTCTTCCTAACCTTTTGACATCCCCTCTAGCTGTTATACACTAGAGGCTAGATAGACTGGGAAGAAAAACCTAATCTTCTCTTCCCCCTACCATTAAGGAAATATTTCTATGAATGAACTACTGAAAAGAAACCTAACCCTCTGTACTCTGACTCTTCTTTTGAGTGTGCCACTTTCTTTGAAAGCTGTTACCAACCCTTTACGTTCAAATTCAACTGATTTGATACCTGCTCCTGTTGACCTTGTACCTATGAGTGAAGAAAAGCTAGATTACGAGAATGCATTTCAACTCATGAAAGACTTTCTCGATCTTTCGGTAAAACCAGAAAAATCGATGAACTATTGGGTAAAGCAACTTATGGGCCTCATCAAGAAAAAAGGGGATGACAAGGTCGAATCTCTTAAACCTTTTTTAAAAGAGTTCAATACTGCTCTGAGAAGTCGCCAACCAGCACTTATCGGTTTAGCATTTAAGAATCACAAAGAAAGGTTCGGCGAACCTGCACTCACCAAGCATGTTAAAGATATGCTTAACCAGCCAAACGGTCTTACCAAAATCACCACTATTCTTCAAGCACGACTCCAAAAATAACTGATAGCCCTAGCTAAGAAAGCCGGGGCTTCCTATTTTTCTTCTCTATTGAGCCTCAATTAGGTTATACAATCCTATGCATTCTCTGCGCCTTATCGGCAGTTATTCGACTATACCGGAACTTTTCACATTAGCACTAACAAGCAAAAGAGCGCCGGAAGATCATTCCAGCGCCCATTTGTATACTTGGTTTTAGTCCTTGGTTTCTTTTGCTTTTTGCTTAGGAGCTTGTTGAGCAGGTTTTTGCTGTTCTGCAGGCTTCTGTTGTCCCTTACCATATTTATTTTGAATATATTGATGTATTGGGTTAACGGGCTTGCCTTTTTCCATTGCGGATATCTGCACTATCACACAAGTAATACTAGCCACTATAAGGCTTTTACCTACAAAATTCATAGTTGTTTCTCCAGTGAATTACTCTTATTATTGATTACTGTTATAACAGTAACATAATATTAAAATTTATTCAATGTTTCAAATAGAAACAACGCATCGAGGCGTTCCTGGTAACGAGATCTTTAATCCTGTGGTTCTCTCGGGGAAGCTCTCATTGCTTGATGTTCTAAAATTCTGGGAGCAACAACTCCATTAATGAGCGATGGAGTGATTATATTTTCATTGGTCGCTAAAGCAGTATCTTGAATGCTTCTGACAAGACAAATAATCTCACGCGGCACAAATCCTTCAAGCCTGTCCGCTAATGCTTCGAGAACCTCGTCAGAAAGAGCTCCTTCTTCAATAGTAGGTGGCACAATATTTGTATCTCTACCAAACCAATACTTCCAGCTCATACGTGAAGAGGTGGCAGGTTGTAAGTCCACTGCACGCACTACTATCTTATTAACAGCATATTTAAGAATTGCGAGCCGTACATTTTTATCGGGAGCTTTAAAATGAATGCGTTGAGCACAACTGTTTAGGATTGCTCCAGGGATAGCTTCTTCACGATTTGTGATAAGGATTACCGTGCAGCTCCTGTCTTTTTTGTTCATGTACTCTAGAACAAGTTTAATCATCTTACGCCTTTTCTCTGCAGCCCTAGCATAATTTCCAAGGAGTGCGTCAGCATCATCAATAACAATTGCTCTTATGCAGGGTAACATTTCAGCATAATGAAAGAGCTTTTGTATGAGAACTGTCGCTAGTTCAGTATCAAATTGTAAAAGATTAGCTGCATCAAGATAGATATATTCCATAAACTGTGGTACTAACTGCTTCGCAAACATGGTTTTACCGGTACCTGGACTTCCTGAGATCAGCACATTAAAAGGCGCTCCATTGCTTGCGCTCACTAATTCGGAAATTCGCTTTCCTTCCGCAGCCAGTTCAGGGTTCAAAAACATCTCCGAGCCTTCTTCTTTACGGGAGATATGGAACATCGATCGAAGAAGTGTATCCATCTCCTCTATATATCGCGCACGCATGTACACGTCACCTATAGCATCGAGCAAACCACGCCGTCTTACAAGCGCATGCATCTCGCCATTATGCTCAAAAACAAGTAATTCCAACCTTCTCCTTTGCTGAAGGGCCTCCCCATTTAGTCGAAAAATAGGTACAGTATCGTTAACCATATCCATTGGACAGAGTGGCGTGAATGCACTTGCAAGTAAAGCAGTTATAAAGCTTATACGTAAAAATTTCATAGCATGTCTCCAAAGGTACTACCAACTGTTATATTAATATTCTAATTGTAACATAATATAGTATTTTCACAAGCTCCTTCCTTGGTCGATTGACAGAACCGATCGGTAGAGGGGCCTATACCACCCCCCACGGCATTGACAAATTGAAAATACATGCTAGAATTATATTCATAATGTACGACCCCAAAAGATTAAAGGAATTGGATATGAAAAAGTTTTTAAGTATAGTCATGCTTTTCATAGCATGTTCACAACCTCTCTATGGAATGACAGAAGTCGAATCTCATAATCGTCTATTATGGCAGCTTTTAGATGCAGCTGATGAGCTTCTTGAGAAACGACAACGTGATGATGATTCTGAAGACCAGAAGGTTAAGAAAAGAGCTGTAGAAAATGATCGTATACGGAAAATTTTGATAGATTCATTGGATAAAAAAAATATCACCGAAAAAAAATTAGTCGAGCAGCTCAAAGATATGGACAGTTCAATAGATCAGAGATCTATCCGTTCTTTTGCGCTAGCAGAATTACTAAAAGGTGCCGCCAATGCTGCCCTTTGGAAACGCTTTATTAAAGAAAAATGCAGCACTACCCCTCTATTTATTGCTGCATGGGATGGCAACAGCAACGCGCTAAGGCTCCTTTTGGATCAAGGAAACGCAATTAATGCGAAAAATATAAACCTAGAAACAGCACTCCATCTCGCTGCACTGCAAGGTCATACTGATGCAGTACGACTTCTCGTAGCGAGAAAAGCAGACCTAGAGGCCGCAAATCTTTCGGAACATACTCCACTGCATGAGGCTGCTGCTCATGGTCATGTAGATGTGATGACCGTTCTTTTAGATAGTGGCGCACGCATCGGCCAAACTCAGTATGGATGCCATGCACTCTTTCAGGCTGCTTCTTTCGGACAAAAAAAGGCACTTGAGCTTCTCCTTACAAGAGGAGTCTCAATTCAAGAAAAAGATGCTTGCGAAAGAACAGTCCTTCATCATGCTGTTTCACCGCATGGTCGCGTAGAAGTAATAGAATTTCTGTTAGATAGAGACCCTCAGCTAATCACTATGACAGATAATCTTGGAAGAACAGCCCTTCATGTAGCAAGCGAAAGTGGTCATGTGGGAGCTATTGAACTTCTCTTAGCAAGAGGAGCACAGATCGCACGAGCAGATGTTGATGGAAAAACAGCCCTTCACTATGCAGCTTATCAGAATCAGGCAGAAGCCCTAAAACTACTATTAGACAATGGCGCACAGATCGATGCACGCGACAATCAAGAAAAGACAGCGCTCCACGATGCAGCTAATAATGATAGTGTGAAATCACTAGCAGTGCTCTTAGAGAGAAAAGCCCACATCGATGCCGCTGATAATGAAGGAAATACTGTACTTCATTATTGCGCAGAAAGAGATTGTGTAGAAGGCATAACACTTCTCTTAGATAAAAAAGCACAGATAGGGCTTGCAAATAACGAGGGAAGAACAGCCCTCCATAAGGCAGCATGGTCTTCACAATTAGATGCAGTGCAACTTCTCTTAAAAAGAGGAGCCCCGACAGAGAACAAAGACAATGAAGGAAAAACGGCACTTCAATGTGTTGATGTCTTTAGTGCTGATATAAGAACTATTTTTGCTACGCATTTCACGGCCCAAAAAAATAGGATAAGCAGTCCGCCAGATGCATTGCAAAACGATCATTAGAACGACCTATAGTACTCTTTGGCAAAGGAGCCTCTACTGTGCACAAAGATACTCAGGGTGAGACACCGCTTTGCTCTGCACGATGATTTTGAGGAAGATATAAGAGATCTTTTTAAAAGCATACCACGAGTACACGTGCAGGTTCTTGCAGCATCTTTGTCTATAACCTTGTAAGCGACGGGTAGATGGGCACATTTTCTCAAAGCACCTTTCTTCTTTAGCTCTCACTCATAAAGGTGTATACTTTGGTGGTGTCTCATAGAAAATACTCGTGAAACTTCTAAATAGAACTATGTATGATCATAAGTCCGTTTTCCTTCACTGAAATACAACAGATTCGACCGTTTGAGTTAAAGCAGCCTTCGCATGTTGTTGCTTCTGATGGCTGCAAACTTGCATATTACTCTTATATTCCCAAGGCTCCCCGGGCTGCGATGATTTTCTACCATGGTGCTGGCTTATATGGAAACTCTATTCACCAGTGGATTGCCAAAGAGTTGGCTGAGAAGCATGGAGTAGCGTCATACATCGTTGATATTCGAGGCCATGGCAACTCTGCCGGTGCTCGTGGTGACGCGCCAACCATTGAAATCGTATGGGACGATGTTTCGTCTATGGTTAACTGTGTTCGAGCTACACACCCGAAACTTCCCCTGTATCTTGCCGCACATTCCTCAGGGGCGGGATTATTGCTCAACTATGCTGCATGGCCAAAGCACCAAAAGGTAGACGGGGTGATAGTGTTAGCGCCCTATCTTGGACCTATGTCGGGAGTTCTGAAAGAGCATAAAGATCCGGCACTAAGCTTTGTAAAAAAAGTGCGTAGCTGGGTATACATCGTTGCTGGTATGAGTAACGGATATTTTTGTGCACATACTCCGGCAGTTTATTTCAATTATCCAGACGAGATTTTGAAGGATAACAACATCCTTACTTACTACACCTACACGATGTCTTGTGCGACAACGCCCTATGAAACCAAGAAAGTTTTTGAAGCAATTACCCTTCCTACCGTCCTCATTAGCGCTTCCGAGGATGAACAGTTTGATGCGACCGCAATGGTAAAGTTAGCAGATAGTATTCCGGCTACTACCTATCACTTCGCCGAAATTGTTAATGCCAAGCATCTAACAATATTGCTTCAGGCACCAGATCTGATTGCAAAGTCGATCGATCGCTTACACACAAAGTCATCTCATTTCTAAACACATTTACCATCAAGTAACCTCGAAAATTAAGGTGGCACATCGAGGCTATTTTTGATGGCGGAAACATCAAAAAATGAACCTATCAAAACCACAATTGCGCAACTAGACGATCTTTTTAAAAACAACCCCAAAAAAAATAGAAAAAACGAAACTAGTGACTCCACGCATGTTAGTCAGCTTTCACCCTAGCAAGGAATGATTATCGCAGTTCTTTCACTCTTGAAAGGAAGCTTTGAATGCAAAACGTGATGCATCATAGTGGCTAGGTCAAAAGATGTATGGTATACTAAGAAATAATCAAGTAATCCGTAACCAATACACTCTATGAACATGCAAAAATTTGATGTTATCGTGGTTGGCGGTGGCCATGCAGGAATTGAAGCTGCCTATGCAGCAGCCCGGCTCGGCTCCCGTACCCTACTACTAAGCCTTAAACTCGATCGCATAGGTCATATGCCGTGTAACCCTGCTATTGGGGGCATCGGCAAAGGGCATATCGTCTTTGAGATTAGTGCACTAGGTGGCCTCATGCCAAAACTCTGTACGAGCACCTATCTTCAAGCACGTATGCTCAATACAAGAAAAGGTCCTGCTGTTCATGGACTACGTCTACAAATCGACAAGGTGGCCTATGCTGAGCGCAGTCAAAAAGAGTTAGCACAGGTTACCAACCTTACAATTATGAGCGGGCTCGTTGATGAGCTACTTCTTCATGAAGATGGCTCAATTAAAGGAGTGCGTACCCAAGAAGGAACCATCTATGAAGCTTCTTCGGTCGTCCTTACTACAGGTACTTTTCTAAATGGCCTATGTCATGTAGGCTATGATAACTACCAAGCAGGAAGACAGGGAGAAGAAGCAGTTACCAAACTTTCGAGCTTCTTAAGTTCACGCGGCCTTTCCATGAAACGTTTAAAAACAGGAACCCCTCCACGCTTATTGCGCAGCAGTTTAGATTTTACTCAGATGGAATACCAAGGATCTGATGAGCTTTCTTCTCTCTTTGAGTTTGAGCCTCATCAGGTTACGCATAAAATGGGCTGCTATATTACCCATACCAATGAAAAGACCCATGCAATTTTAACGAAGAATTTTGAGAAGTCGCCCATATTTACAGGTCATATCAAAGGCACTCCGCCACGATACTGCCCTTCAATTGAAGATAAAATCTCCCGCTTTGCAGGCAAAACTTCCCATCATGTATTTGTCGAACCAGAAAGTGCCTCAAGCGAGGAAATCTATCCTAATGGCCTCTCTACCTCGATGCCTCTTGAAGTGCAGGAGGAGTTTATTAGGTCGATAAAAGGCTTTGAAAAAGCGGAGATTGTACGACCAGGTTATGCAGTCGAATATGATTGTGTATTACCCAACCAGCTCAAGCATACGCTCGAAGTTAAAACGATTCCGGGACTCTTTCTTGCAGGACAAATCAACGGGACTACCGGCTATGAAGAGGCTGCAGGACAGGGCATCATAGCAGGCATTAATGCTGCGCATAAAGTACAAAATAAAGAGCCCTTTATTATAGCACGTACCGAAGGCTATATCGGTATCATGATCGATGATCTAGTCACACTCAGTATCGATGAGCCGTACCGTATGTTTACCTCACGTGCAGAACGGCGCCTTATCCTCCGTCAAGACAATGTCTTTGATCGATTGGGAGACAAGGCACACGCGCATGGGCTGATCAGCGATAGTACCTATGCTGCAATTACACAGGAGCGTGAACTCGTACGTACCTGTGGTACTCTGCTCGCCTCTAACAAACATCAGTTTCTTGCCCTCAAACAATGGCTTGGAGAAGGACGGGTAGATGATGTGTATGCTCATATTACTCAGATAGCACCAGAACCGCTTTCAGACAGAGCACGTACGATGGTCTATGCGGATCTTCTGTATGGCCCGTATATTGAACGGGAAGAGAAGGAGGTTGCTAAGACCCACTATTATCAGAGCCTTGAAATTCCTTCATCCTTTAGCTATGACGATATACCTGGCCTTTCAATTGAGCTACGCCAAAAATTTACCTCTATCAGGCCGAGTACCATAGCCCAAGCGCAGCTCATTACGGGAATGACCCCTGCTGCAATTTCATTAGTGATATTTAAAGTGCGAGAGCACCGCAAAAAGGAGCCTCATGAATCCTAAACTGCTCACCTTATATGGACCACTCGAGTTTAATGGCTACAACACGGCTATTATGATCGGCATCGGAGTATTTTTGTATTATGCCAATCGGCACCCTACTCGTGCCCAGTATATGAGCAGCTCAGCTTTTTTTAATCTTATTATCGAGTCAGCACTTGCTGCACTGTTAGGCGGCAGGGTCCTCCATATACTCAGCAGCTTATCAGACTATCCAACCCTGTATGCTATGATCAGCCTCTGGGATGGCGGCCTTTCCATACTGGGTGGCTTGTTGGGGGTGCTACTCTTTAGTAGCTGGCGCTTGCGTCAACTTGGAGTTCCCTTTGCACCCGTTGCTGACATTGCAGCGCTCTATGCCCCTCTTGTGCATAGTATTGCACGCATAGGATGCTTCATAGTAGGATGCTGCCATGGCGCTCCAACCGACAGTATTTTTGGCTTTACCTATACGCACCCTCAGGCTCTTGCGCCACTTAATGTTCCCCTCCATCCAAGTCAACTGTATAGCTCTCTCGTATACGCATGCTTATTCATAGCATTATATCTCTATGCGGAGCGCTCTAAACCGCAAGCTGGTGTTATCACCCTACTTTATATCATGGGCATGAGCCTTGAACGGTTTCTAATTGATTTTGTTCGGGGAGATCGTATACTGGTTAAATCACTTCCTCATCTTTCGTTCTATCAGCTCGTTGCAGCAGCTCTTTTTATAGGAGCGCTCAGCATTATGATAGTTCGCCAACGGGCACCGACGACCTATGAATCTCTTTAGTTATATTAAACAACGAGTACCGATACTCAATGTTATCGGTGAATATACGACCCTTAAAAAGGCCGGCATGTACTGGAAAGGATGCTGCCCTTTTCACCATGAACGTACCGCTTCTTTCACCGTAAGTCCTCACAAGGAGATCTTCTACTGCTTTGGCTGCCATGAAGGGGGCGACGTTATCTCCTTTATCGCAAAAGTTGAACATTGCTCACCCTTAGAAGCGGCACGCCATCTTGTTGAACGGAACGGCATCTCGTTGCCCGAGGATATGTCCTGGGATAAGAAAACAGAAACCTATGATGCAAAGAAAAGCTACTATAAAACCTGTGAGCTGTTTTCAAAGTGGTGCCAAGAGCAGCTCACCAAAAATCCCCTCGCACACCGCTATCTAATTGATCGTCAGATAACAGAAGGAAGCATATCCTCCTTTTCCCTGGGATACTGCTCAACCGATGTACGGAGCCTCCTAAACTTTGCCACAAAGGAAGGAGTCCTTGCACAAAACTTTATAGATGCGCACATTATCAAAGAGGGCAAAATGGGCCTCTATACAACCTTTGATGAGCGTATTATATTTCCGATACATGACCATCTTGGCCATACGGTTGGTTTTGGAGGAAGGGTTTTTAAGGACGGTGACGACCGAGCTAAATACTATAACTCTCAAGATCACGTTTTTTTTAATAAAGGAACCTTACTTTTTGGCCTAGATAAGGCTAAGAAGGCTATTTCAAAAGAAGAAGCGGTCTTTCTTGTTGAAGGATATACGGACCTTATTATGATGCATCAGTATGGCTATACCAATTCAGTAGCTACGCTTGGCACCGCCTGCACACCTGACCATTTAAAGCAGTTAGCGCACTATGCTGAGAGGTTGTATGTCCTCTATGATGGCGACTCTGCCGGACAAAATGCTATTATACGGCTTGCTGAGCTCTGCTGGGAAGTGTCGATCGATCCCTATGTAATTATACTACCCAAAGAGGATGATCCTGCGTCATATCTGAGCAAGCATAAGAGTCTTAAGGAACCATTAGCATCTGCCCATGATATTTTTTCATATGTCGTACATCACTTCGCAGACGACTTTAAGAATAAGAGTCTCCAAGGAAAACTGGCTGCTACTACGAAGATTCTTGAACTGATTGGATCATTATCAGATCCTCTTAAGCGCGACCTTCTGCTTCAGCAGGCAAGTGAGCGATTCATGGTACCTTTGAATACCCTCAAGCAGAGCATTATGAGTCAGAAAAAAGCGCATATTCCATCCAAAAGCCAAGAAACCTCTAAACTTAGCGCATCCCCGTTAGAAAAAAAGCTATTTTCTGCTATACTATCTCATAGAAATGTACTTGCCCCAGAAGATGAAGTACTCTTGGGGTTACTGCTCGATACACCATTAAAAAAGGTCTTTGATGCTTGGAGTGCTTCAAAAAGTAATGAAGGTACCGATCTTATCGCACTGTTTGAACGACTTGGTGAACCTGAAAAGTCATTTATCAGTCAGTGTATTACCCAAGAAGAACCGGGCGATAAAGAACTCCTTGAACCTGCCCAGCTTACTCAGATTTATAAGAAACAGTGGAAAAAGAAAGTCCATGATGTCAAACTAAGGATAGAAGAGGCGGAAAAGCAGGGAGAGCGAACACAGGTAGCTCAGTTACTCAATGACCTTAATGCGCTTAAAACTAAAATGCTTGTAAGGGGTATAACATGACGAAGAAAAAAACAGTAGAGCCAACAAAGACCACAAAGTCAAAAGTTACGCCAAAAGTTGCACCTAAAGCAACCCCAAAAGCTCAGCCTAAGGTTACACCTAAAGCAACTCAAAAGGCTTCTCCTAAAGCTCCGCTTAAGGTTACACCAAAAGCCGTTGAGCAAAAAGCCCTTACCCCAAAAGTTATGCCAAAGAGCGTCCTTGAGGCTAAAAAGCCAGCTACTCCTGTTGAACCTCTACGACGGCCTCAAAAACCGAAGCCTAAAAATGTTGCCGCGCCTAAAAAAGAGATTGAAGCGGGTGAAACACAAGAACTCATCGATGAGCTTATCGAGCGTGGAAAACAGTCTGCGGCTTTGAGCTATGAAGAGATCATGGAGTTTAGCGAAAATAATCATCTGTCAGAGATTGAAACGGCTGACCTATTAAAAGCTCTTGAGAAATCTAATGTGACTCTTGTTATGCAAGAAGAGATCGACAAAGAAGAAGCTCTTCAAGATTTTGACAAAGAGGAATCGAAGAAAGAACATTTAACCTCACACTTAAAATCATCGATCGACTATGTGGGCGACGAAGAAGATGTTGATGAAGATGAAGAAGATGAAGAGGATGGACGCTCTACCGTTCGAGTTGTGGGCGAAGCTGCTCATATTGCTGATGGCGTTAAATGCTATTTACGAGATATCGGCAAGATCCCTCTGTTAAATAAAAAGACAGAATCTATCATCGCGAATAAAATAACACAGGGCAAACGAGAATCTATTGAAGCGATCTCCCGATTTCCTTTTATTCATAAAGAGATTATTTCACTGGGAGAACGGCTTGAAAAGAACTCAGTTCCGGTAAAAGATATCATTCAATTTACTGAATTTGATGAAGAGAATGCTCCCAAAGTCGAAGAAGAAAAGAAGCTCCTTCTTAAGACCATCGCTAAAATAAAAGAGCTTGTGGACAATGAATCTAAGATTTATCGAAGCTATCGAGATAAGCTTAATTCTTCTGAGATGAAAAAAGAGATGCTTGCAGCCGTCCAAGCCAATAAAAATGATATAGCTGAGACGATACAGTCGATAAAGCTCTCTAATAAGTTCATTCGCAAACTTTCAAAGCGCCTTGAAAAGATCATCAACAAGATCAAAGAGCGTACAGAAGCAAGTCAATACTATGAGACTGAACATATGTCCTTAGAGGCTAAGAAGCAACGCACTGAAGAAGAACAGCAACGTATGGAAGAGGTCCATCGGCTTATGCGCGGTGCTCTGAAAGCGATCAAAAAGTCTGAGCAAGAAGCAGGACTTCCCCAAGACGATATCTTTAGATACTATACGATGCTCAAAACAGGGCAGGTCATAGATAAGCGAGCAAAAGATGATCTTGCAAGGGCAAACCTCCGTCTTGTAGTCAATATCGCTAAAAAATATGTAAACCGTGGTCTTCATTTTCTTGATCTGATCCAAGAGGGAAACATCGGTCTGATGAAAGCGGTAGAAAAGTTCGAATTTGAACGGGGCTTTAAGTTCTCTACCTATGCAACCTGGTGGATCCGCCAGGCCATTACTCGTGCTATCGCAGATCAGTCACGAACTATTCGTGTACCCGTTCATATGGTTGAAACGCTTAATAAGATCAATAAAATTAAGCGAACCTTCATTCAAGAGCATGGCCGTGAACCAACACACACTGAGTTAGCAAAAGAGCTTAATATCGACGAGAAGAAGATAAAGAATATTATCAAGATCTCGAAAGAGCCTATTTCTCTTGAAACGCCTGTTGGTGATAGTGAAGATGCTTTCATTAAAGATTTTATTGAAAGCGAAAATGAGTTTTCACCGGCAGATACGGTTGCTAACAGTGACTTAAAAGATCGTGTCCGTGAAGTGCTTAAAACACTTACACCTCGTGAAGAAAAAGTACTTAAAATGCGCTTCGGTATCGATGTCGCCTCTGAGCATACTCTTGAAGAGGTAGGTAAAGACTTCTCGGTAACTCGTGAACGTATTCGCCAAATCGAAGTAAAAGCGCTCCGTAAACTCCGCCATCCTTCACGAAGCAAGAAGCTTCAGACCTTCTTTGATAAGGAGTTCAATATCTCTGCTGAAGAAACCCTCAATGATGAGGATGACGACGAATAAGAAACAGATTAAACAGATTATCTGAAACGAAACTCCCAAGAACCAATCTTGGGAGTTTTTTCTACAATCCGCATGGCACCACTTGGATAGAGACAACACATAGCACTGTGTTTGTTTATGAGCGCTATTCAGAGTCATGATCCTTTTAATTATTACCGAAAACACCTAACAGCCCCCCTGAGAAGCTCAAAGATTGCGAGAAGAATCTCGTGTGGGGTATTTTTGAGCCAAGCGCAGAAATTAATTTGTTTTTTTGTAATAATTTCTGGCCAGACAAAAAAAATCATGCTACCCTTAAGCTAAGACTTTTTGAAAAGTCTTGTAGTATTAAACGGAAAAGAGCTTAAATCAGGCTCTGGTAAAGGCTCCAAAAGAAGGGGTTACACGTCTAAAGAGGCTTCAACTATAAGATGTTTCTTGTGATAACCAAGAGAAGGACCGACATGAATAAAAACATACTTGTACACATTGTAGGAACACTAGTATTCAGTATAGGTTCTCTTAGAGGGATGCAGCAAGCAGTTATTGAAAATGCTGTCTCAGACATTGAGCTCGCCTGTACTAATAATGAGATTAATGAGGTAAAAAGGCTCTTATCGCGGGGAGTCAAGGTTAATGGGGTGAATCACCAAGGCGTTACACTCTTATACATTGCAAGTCAATTAGGCCATAAGACAATAACTCAATTATTATTAAATTACGGAGCAGAGGTAAATGCTCAATCACCTGATGGTGGAACAGCATTACATGCAGCAAGTATGAATAATCATTCAGAACTATGCAAAATACTCATCGATCGTGGAGCACATGTCGATATACAAACACATAGTGGGGCAACAGCTCTTTTCACTGCAGTTTTACGTGATAGTTATGAAGCTGCCTCTGTCTTGCTCAATAATCGTGCTAATCCAAACATACCTACCTTAAAAAATCAAAAAACTCCGATTCACAGAGCAATTGAGGATAATAATAGAAGGATGGTGGATCTTTTGCTCGCTCATAGAGCTGATCTCTCACGTCCAGACAAGCAGGGGAACACACCGCTTTTATTGGCAGCTATAGCCTCAAATGGACCTATTGGTCTAAGACTTATAGAATTTCATGCAAACTGTAAGGGTTCTGGATTTTACTTCAGTAAGAAGAATAAACTCTTAAGAAAATTTCTCGCGACTCTGAATGCAAGACGGGGTGAATTAGCAGAGGAAGGCGCAGCTCAAGGCATAGTTTCTCCTAACGTCAGTATTAAATATGTAAGTACCAACAACGAAAATGACCATGACGGAGCAGTAAACAAGCAGCCCTATCAAATTATACCGACTAAGGCAAAGAATAATTATGAGGATGTTTCTGCCCCACTTGATGGAAAATCTGAGAAAGCTCAGGTCTCAGTAAATGGCCATTATGAGGCAGTCCATGTTCGGCAGCCAGACGGCTATGTGGCAGTTCCCGTTGCTGCAGAATTCAAAGATACAGCAAGTGCCCATTATTGTTCAGTACTTCCTCGGCAACCAGAAAACTCTAACGACTCCTATGCAACGCTCCATAAGGCAGCAACAGAAGGATCTTGTGAAGATCTTGAGGTCTTGCTTAGTTTAGGCGTTCCGGTCGATTTGCGTGATGACGCCGGATTTACTCCTCTTCATAGGGGAGTGATGGCCGGCCAAGAAAACAGCTGTAAATTACTCTTAGCACACAGAGCAGATAGAAACCTCACGACTTTAGATGGTAAAACAGCATTAATGCTCGCGAAGGAACTACAGCTTGCGAAACTCGCAACTCTCCTTGAAAGCTCTTCTGTTAATAACTCGCAAAGATATGGAAACATACCACAGGCACCTTCTGGATATGCAACAATGCCAGAATCGGCATTTAAATCGGCCCAGGGATATGAACAATTACCCGTACAACTTGCAGGGTATATACTAATGTCGCCAGAATTGATTACCCCTCTAGCTAAGGCTTCAGCACAATCTAAGACTGCCGAAAAAAGATACGTTTCGATCCCTCTTATTCATAAAGCATCTCAGGAAGGGATCTGTGAGATTATAGAAATGCACCTAAACTTGAGAGTCCCTGTCGATTTGCCCGATACCGAAGGCTATACACCACTTCATAGGGCAGCAATGGCCAACCAAGAAGCTGCGTGTAAGCTACTTCTCAGCAGAGGAGCCAATAGAAGCTTGAGGACTAAAGCGGGTAAAACCGCACAGATGATTGCCCAGGAACAAGGATTCAAAGGACTGGCAGCCCTCCTTGGATAGGCTATCTTACTCTTCATTGCTCTTAGATGAAGCAACTAGGAATGAGCCTGGAAAGCAGAAAATCGAGACCGGTATAGACCTTCAGAATCTCTGAGAAGGGCATGGCTCTATGAGTGGCGCTCCAAGCAGAGTCGCTACACGCAGGTATCAAAGATGTTATCCTTTCTTCACCCTTCTTCATACTGTCATTACGAACACAACCTTTCATTATACTCCATTGATTCAAGCCTTTTGAAGAACGCCTGCTCAGCTGCTATACTAAACAAATAATGACCTATATAGAATTATATAACTACAGTGAGAAGATTCCATGCAAAAAGCATTTCGATTGCGCTCGTTTCTTCCAAGAATCTTGTGCATCACTCTTATGAGTACCTTCATCCTAAGTATACAGCCTGCAGACAAAGCAAAGACATTGGCTATTGCCCTGTCTAATGGATTTTTTACCTACCATACCCTGAACAGTGTGCGCTCTCAACCAAGCAAAACTAAGTACGGTCTTGCGGCACTTGGTTGTGCTCTTGGCTATATATGTGGTGACTCTACAACTGAGCTTGCTCATGGATCCGTTGGCCATGGAGTTGGCATTACAGCTCATATCCTTGGTTCCCTCGCAGGTATGTTTCCCACTCGTGCTCCTGGTTCTCTCTTTGACAATATAGGAATTTCTTTGCTTGATAACATAGGGGTCTTTTTAGGAGGAGTTCATGCAGGGGTATCATGTGCAGCACTCACCAAGAAACAGGTAACCTTCGGAGCGAAGGCTATAATAAACTCAAGCTCGGAAGAATCGACCGGACAGACTCCGCAGAAACCCTATACGTTTGCCAATCTTGCCGGTACTATTCCTCAAGATATCCGTGAAGTGACTGACTTTATCGCCCAAAGTGACAAATATCGTGCTGTAGGGGCCCATATGCCAAAAGGTATCCTACTTGTCGGTCCCCCGGGAACAGGTAAAACTTCTATTGCCCGTGCTATAGCTGGTGAGGTCAATGCAAAATTCATCGCCACAACGGCCAATCGTTTTATTGGTAAATATGCTGGGCAAGGACCTCAGAGCATACAAGAGCTATTTGACGAAGCTCGTGCTGCTATTAAAGATAGCGCTTATCAAAAAGCGATTATTTTTATTGATGAATTCGACGCAATTGGATGTAAACGCAGTAGCAACGTTGAAAGTGGTTATGCGATGGAATACCGTGCTACGATAAATGAACTCCTTAATCAGCTAGATGGATTTAAACAAGACGATGATATCTTCGTCATTGCCGCAACAAATCGCCACCAGGATTTAGATCCTGCGCTGATTCGTGCAGGCAGATTCGATCGAATAGTAACGGTACCTCTTCCTGATGAACAAAGCCGAGAAGCTATCTTGCGCCTCCATGCTGCAAAAATCAAAACTGATGGAAATCTTAATTTCGGAGTCCTCGCCCAGAAAACTCGCGGCCTCACCTGTTCTGACCTTGCAAACATCGTCAATGAGGCAGCTATTCATGCAGTCCGCGATGAGAAAGCGCTGGTTACTCAGGCTCACTTTGAAAAGGTATTTCTATCAAGTGAGAAATATCGCAGTAGATTAGGCTCATGAAGAAATGGCTCGATGTAAATATTGAGATAATGCAGGAATCACTCCTATAACGACGACAAGGGCTTGACAATTTCTGCCTAATTCAGGAAGATCTACCAAGTAGCATTGAGTTATAAGAAAATTGAGGGAAAAATGTCAGCTTGGTTGAAAGAATGGTGCGCAGCAGGGATGGTATTTAGTGTGATGGTAACTTCTGTCACATTAATATCAGCAGCTTCTATTGAGCTTCCTCGCAGCCTTGAAAATGAGTCTTATCAGGCAAAGTCAAAAGTCACGCAAACAATCGCACCTAAAAAGAAAGCCAGGCAAAACGCTTCTACCCGAAAAATTGCATCAAAAAAAGCAACGGTCTCTAAAAATCAGCCTACAAGTAGTTATCCGATGGTGGATGATAAATCCCCAGATACTCTTTCTTATGGGGCCCAAGCTTTACAATCCCTTTTTGTGCTCTCAAAGGCAGGATCAAAACTTGTGAAGTCAGGATTAAAATTTGTGCGAAAGCATCCAGTAAAAGCTCTGACAATTACTCTTGCACTACAAAATAAAACATCCTCATTCAGAATGCCTTCTGTTACAGCGAATACTTCAACTTCAATTACCGCGAGTACTCTAACTCCCTATCCAACGACAAAGCTGACTCTAATTTTTCCTCATTTTCCAACTCAAGAAACGCCAGCGCCAACTCTATATTATTCAACTCAAGAGACAACTCCGTTTGCGCCTACTCTATATTATCCAACTCAAGAGACAACTCCATTTGCACCTACTCTATTTCACCCTGCAACACCTTCAATGCCAGCGTCAAATCTATATTATCCTACTCAAGAGACAACTCCATTTCTGCCTGCTTCACTTTCAGAGACCAACCCTGTCAATAGTTCCAATATTACTGCTCTACCAACACCAAGTAAAGCTCATGAAACAACAGCTACCTCAAGTGCCTCCGATGCTTCATCAATCACTCTAATTCCTGCCAGCAAACCTTCCTATGGTATTATTGGGGGGGCGGTGGGTGGAGTTGTTCTAGGTTGTTGTGGCATTATAGCAGTGGTTGTGGGAGTTATGCGAGGCTGGTGTGGTATGCACAAAAAATTCTCCTCTGTTCAAACGCTTAATCCTGAATTAGGTATTGCACATCCTGCTCCAGATGATGTTACATCATCAGACTATGCTCTGATTATAGTGACTCAGCCAAAAGCACCGGTCAAATCTGAGTGCGAAGACATGCCAGCAGCTACAAGCAGATCTCAATACGATTTGTTTCCTCAACCCTCTAGCAATTCTGGATATGTTGGCTTGCCGACAGCTGCAAAATGAGAACCTAATCAATCTTTACCTAATTCCTATCATCCCAACCTCCCTATGATATTATTGGATGCCGCAGGTATTTCTAGATTGGCACTTGTGCGGGCTAATATCGCATGAGCAAGAAATCATCCTCCTGCTCAAGCGTATGATCATGAATTGGGTATCCAACATGAGTATTCAAGGCATTAGGGTTCAGCTCCAGGCTCATACCAAGGGTATGAAGGGCAAGTGAGGGCAAACTTCTTTCAAGCTCATAATCAGAGGACGCTCGCAATGCAGACAATTTAGAAATCAAGTGAGAAATATTGTAGCAGATTGGACAATTCGAAAACAATATTGATGTAAACGACCAACCAGTGAGACAATTGCTCGAAAAAAACTGGAAAAGGCTTGACAATTTCTGGAAAATAAATATGATAGAATATAGTTAGTTGAAAATCGAGGAAAAAAATGTCAATTTGGTTGAAAAAGTGGTTTGCGATAGGAATGGTGTTTAGTGTGATGGCAAGTTTTGTCACATCAACATCAGCAGCTTCTATTGAGCTTCTTTCTCACAACCTTGAAAATGAGTCTTATCAGGCAAGGTCACAAGCTACTCCAAAAGTTGCACTTAAAAAAAAGGCCACGCAGAAAGCTTCTACCAAAAAAGTTGCCTCAAAAAAAGTAAACGGCCCTAAACATCAATCTACAAGCAATGATTTGATGGGCGATACTAGCTCTCCAGATACTCGTTCTTATGGAGCCAAAACTCTACAATCCCTTTTGGTACTCTGTAAGTCGGGGTTTAAAATGGTGAAGTCAGGATTAAAACTTGTGCGAGAGCATCCGGGGAAAGCGCTGACGATTGCTCTTGCTCTGCAAAACAAGGAGTCCTCAATTGGAATGCCTCGTGCTACAGCGTTATCAGTAACAAATAGTTATCAAAATATAACATCCAATAGTACAGTTGTGCCCATTTTGCCAATGACTATTAGTGGAAATAATATTCCAACCACTTATGGTTCTACTATTTTTGATTCCAGTAACGCAACATTTGTGCTTCGTGATAAAAACTCCGGTAACATTACAAGCTGCGGCTTAGGATGGACATTTTCAAACGGCGTTTGGAACGATTACGGAGATAATAATAATGTAAATCCCGCACTAAGCTGTCTTCTCGTTACACGGGCTATTGGTTATCTTAACACAATTTATATCGATTCTACGTTTATTGATTTAGCTGAACCAAGGATAAATACGGCACAAGGGATGATTCAAATTAATCCATCCATAACTAACATGCCGAGCACTTCTGTAGCTACTCAACCTTCATTGGCAACAGATACAACAACCAGCATTTCCAACATGCCTAGCACCACCCTAACAACTCAATCTCCAACGCCATTAAATACTGCAACAAGTCTCTCAGAAAGTGCTAGTAGCTCTCTAGTAAATCAATCTCCACCTACTATAAATACAGAAACCAGTATTTCGAACACGCCTAGCATATCTCTAGCGACTCAATCTTCATCAATTATGAGTAGCGCGGTACCGACTCCGCTTCCAAATTTCAATCAGAGCTCAACCGCCCCTGTCAATAGTACCGGCATTACTGCTACACCAACCCCAAATACAGCTCACAGTACAACAACGGCCCCAAGCTCATCCGATACTTCAGCAATCCCTTTTATAAGTCCTACTACCAGCAAAAACCCCTATGCTATTATTGGGGGTGCAGTAGGTGGCGGTTTGGCTTTATGTAGCATTATAGCTGGGGTTGTGGCATTTGTGCGGGGCTGGTGCGGCATGCACAACCAGGCCTCATCAGCTGACGAGGAAAATCAAGAATCAGGTATCCAAGGTTCTTCAGATGAAGTTAGATCAGCAGACTATGCTCTGATTATAGTTGCTCAGCCGCAAAAACCCAAAGAATCTGGGTACGAAGACTTACCAGAAGATACAATAAAACCTCAGTTCTACGAATCGGTTAATCAACCCCTCACATAATTCCTGTCAGCACGATCTCCCAAAGCGCCAGAAAGTCATCTAAAGTAGCTCGCATTGATCCTTAATGCCATGCTTACAAATGGTGAAAATAGATGAAGGTTCAGCATGACCTAAGATACAATCGCCAAAGATTTGGAACGTCAACCAAGGAGAGCATCTTTTATTAAACAATACAGATCAATATAATCTTGCACTCTCTTGAGAAAATCCTAAATCTACAGTGCCTTAAAATTGATTATCGAAACTATTGCTTTCAAAATTTTCTTTAGAGTACGCTGAAAGTAACTGGGTAGTGAGCCCAGAAAAACAAATCGTTTCAAAGGGGGAAATCCAATGAAGTTCGTATCCAAATTTCTTATGTTATTCGTAACTCTTACGCTTCTCGCACCTGCGTTAGCTAAATCTGACAAGCACTGTCATGAAGAAGTCGTAAAATATGTTCAAGCCACTGCCTCACCAAACGGTAACGGTTCCAAAAAGCATCCCTTCTCAACACTTGCTGCTGCAGCACTTGCTACGTGGGATGTACTCATTGTACTTCCTTCAACAATGACACTTGGGGGGGGGTATAACTCTCAAGAACGGACAAAAAATCATAGGAGCCTGCGATCCAACAGATATTTCTGTATCCCCAACACAACCGATCATTACAAACTCTTCTTTGGCAACTAATAATGGAGTCGGTGTTATCGCTACTGGCGATAATGTCATTAAGAACATCTATTTTAAGGATACCTTCTCTTCTGCGATCAATTACGATAACGCAACGGACCTGACTGTGCAGGACTGCCTTATTACCGGCCACAACCAAGGAAACGTCATTGTCGACGTAGATGCTATATTTACTGCTGGGCTACAAGCAGCAGGCATACAGGGTAAAAACGGAAACTCCGGTGAAACTCTTATAGAGCACGTAATTATTAGAAACAACAAAAATGGAACAGGAATCACTGATTACACGACCAATGCTGCTCATCGAGAGTTAACCGTATGTAATTGCGAGTTTTCTGGACTCAATAATACGGGTATTTTTACTCCCCTTGCAGTAACCAATACGTCCTCAAATGTCGTGGTGAAAGACTCCTATTTTCACGATATTACTAATGGCAATGGAATCTTTTGTGAACCATTTAGCGGCACAACAGAAACTGTTTGTGTCAAAAGCTCATTATTTGATAATGTTGGGGCATCCATTCTTGGCAACTTTCCACCTGTTACCGCCTTTCCTAAATCGGGATCTGATCTAAAAATACTAGTAGATGCATGCTCATTTGAAAATGCTACCACTGGAGCTGTATTAATACAAAATACCTCATCACTAAAAAGCGAAGCAATTGTAGAAAACTCCATCGGTAACAATGTGGGCATTTTTTTCCAGTCACAAGTGGTTGATAACGGCGTACAACACAATAGACTCTGTGGCAACACCGTTACGGGAGGAACTTTTTACGAAGCACAAGCATTCCATTCCTTAGTGACTCTTCCAATGCCGGTAGAAATCACTGAAATCATAGGGAACTGCTTCACTGGATCTACTGGATCTATAGGTATCGAACTAATCCCAAGCATAGCTTGGACCCTCCTTGATATTACTGCAGAATGTAATTGTTTCTACGGGTCCGGCACTGGCAGTATTTTGTTTGATACCATAACTTCAGCCACCCCAGGCAAGTTTAATGGACTCATTAATGCCCATGAAAATACCTTCTCTGGTTTCACTACTGATATTAAAGACAATGGAAGTAATGTAAGTTACCTGGTAAGCAGAAACTTCTGGGGTACTCCTACGACAACTTGCTCAACCACAAGTCCTTGTCCAACATTTCAAACCTGTGAGCATGGTTCTTGTCTCGGTCCAATAGTTGTTGCTCCAGCTCCTCCTTATACTGGCTTCATTGATGCAAGTCATCCACTTGCAGTTTCTATTAAATGTCCTCGCAACTGCTGCTTTTCAAAATCTGGTACACCAACACCGCCACCTTTACTACAAGCAGTGCTCTCTACTGAAGAGAAGCTCCAGAAGCTTGAAAGAATACGCGAAAGCATCAAAAACGGTGCCCATAAAACAACTGCGGGAGCTGTAGTTTCTTAAAAGTAATCAAGTTCCTACCTATGGTACAGTATGTATCATAGGTAGGAGCATTGGCTAACTACCCAAGATCACCAAGCCTTTTATCCTTCATCAAAAATAACTAGCATGACTTACCATCCACCTCTCTTGTGCTAACAGCACAAACTATTGCTTTCGGAATTTTCTTTAGAGTACCCTAAGAGTAACTGGGTAGTGAACCCAGAAATAAATCTTTACAAAGGGGGAAATCCTATGAAGTTCGTATCTCAATCTCTGCTGTTACTCGTAACCCTTGCGCTTCTCGCACCTACGTTAGCACAAGCTGACAAATCCTGTCCTAAGGAAGAAGTCGTAAAATATGTCAAAGCCAATGCCTCGCCATATGGTGATGGTACCAAAAAGAATCCTTTCGCAACACTCGCGGCTGCAGCGCTTGTTACGTGGGATGTACTCATTGTGCTTCCATCACTAACAGCACTGGATGGAGGCATAACCCTCAAACCAGGACAACAAATTATAGGGTCTTGTAATCCAACAGATTTCACTGGATCAACCATACAATCGATCATTACCAACTCTAATGGAGTCGGTGTTACCGCTACTGGTGATAACGTCATTAAGAATATCTATTTTAAAGATACCAAATCCTCTGCTATCAATTATGATAGCTCAACGAACCTTATCGTACAGGATTGCCTCATTACCGGTCATAACCAAGGAAATGTCACAGTTCCCGCCGGTGGTCCCTTTGCAGGTTTACTCGTAGGAGGAATTCAGGGTCAATGCTCACAGTCTGGAGAAACTCTTATAGAGCATGTTATTATTCGCAACAATCATGCAGGTCCTGGAATTCAAGATTTTCCGGTAACCCCTGCTCATCGGGAATTAATAGTATGCAAGTGCGAGTTTGCTCAACTTAATGCTAATGGTATCACGTCTGAACCTGTAGGTGGTACTACCACTGCCTTTTCTTCCGTTGTTGTTAGAGATTCATATTTTCATGATTTTGTTGGGGTTGCCGGATTCGGATTCCTTTGCTTCCCCCATAATGGAAGTGTTCAGAAAGTTCTCATAAAGAATTCCTCCTTTTATAATATTGCTAGTTATAATATTGCGGGCAATCCATTTTTTGATATTACCAAGCCAGGGCCTTCACCAGAGCTAAAAATGGACATTGATTCCTGCTCATTTGAAATTGGTTCCTTTGCAGCTATTGGAATATTCAATACCAACTCATCAAAAAGCAAAGTAACTGTAACAAACTCAATCAGCAACAATGTTAAAACTTTTTTCGAGTCACAAGTAGTTGCTAACGGCATACAACGAACTAAGCTATGTAGCAACACGGTTACCGATGGAACTTTCTATCTTGCAGAAGCCTTTAATACCACTGCCGCCAAGCCTGTAGAAATCACTGAAATCATAGGGAACTGCTTCACTGGATCTATAGGTATCGACCTAAATGCATCCCTTTCTAGCTCCATACCTTGGACTTTCCTTGATATTACTGTAGAAGGTAATTGTTTCTTCGGTACTAGCTCGAGCACTGGTTTTAAAACCACAACTTTAATAGGAGCGTTTAATGGACTCATTAGGGCCCATGAAAATACCTTCTCCGGTTTTACTGCTGATATCCAAGACGGTGGAAGCAATGTCAGTTACTTGGTAAGCAAAAACTTCTGGGGTACACCTACGACGCCGTGCACAAGCACAAGTATGTGTGGTCTATACCAAATCTGTCAAAATGCACTGTGTTTTGGACCAATAGTACTTCTCCCTGCAACTCCTTCTCTGTTCACGGGCTATATTGATGCAAGCCATCCACTTACAGAGTCTATTACATGTCCTTGCAACTGCCGCTTTCAAACATCTGGTACGCCAACCCCACCTCCTTTAGCACAAGCAGTGATCGCATGAAGAGAAGATCCAGAAGCTTGAGAAAATGAGCGAAAGCATCAAAAGCAGACCTCCTCAGCCAACTGCGGCAGCTGTAGCTTCGTAAAAGCAATTAAATCCTACCTATGGTACATAATGTACCATAGGTAGGAACATTGATGCCATTGGCTAGAAAAGCTCCTTATAACTGGCGCTCTGAAATTCCTTAACACACCTAACGTTACCCTTATGGGTACCCTTAGCAATGCCATCGCCATCTCTTTGGATAAACAAAATTTCTTCTCCAAATCTAGACTTTAACAAAGACTCTATGGCACGCTCTATCTAGGAACAGCATCGGGGAAAAAGAGTCGCTGCTGAAATACCCTCAATGAGTCAAATGATGAAAAAGATACTTTGCTTACTCGTACCTATACCCTCATTGATGCTATCTCTTAGCGCCTTGCAGGGGAGCACAAAGCTTGCAGTAACTACTAAAGAAAGATACTCAGAACAATCTGAGTACCCAAACTATGCCTGGAAGAGTTCGAACATACGGATCTCCCCAAAGCCCTCCAATACAGGAAAAGAAATCGGTATCGTCGAAACTCCCGGCATAAAGCCTCTAGGGTATACCAAAATTGGGGACATAAAAGTATTTCGGTTGACGGCACAACCGGTTGAGCAGACCTTAACAGATGGAGCAGCTACGCACCATCAATTACTGCACGCCATGAAATCTATTCTTGGCATAAAAGCATTACCCACCAAAAAGAAGCTCAACGGCTGGGGCTATAATGGCAGTACGCCAGGACCTACCATTGAGCTCACGGTGGGAGATAAGGTACGTGTCATCTTTAGAAATGAATTACCAGAACCGACACTCATACACTGGCATGGCCTTGAACATCCTCATGCCCTTGATAAATCTTCAGAAAGGAATCCCGTACTACCTGGAGAGACCCATGTGTACGAATTCACGGCCTATCAAGAAGGAACCTATCTGTACCACTCAGGCTGCTCTATTGCAAAGCAGAATAGATATGGACTCGTTGGTATGGTTATCGTTCACCCAAAGCAGTATGAAGAACCTGTCGATAGACACATAGCTCTTCTTGTACAAGAATGGGCACTAAATTCACAGACACTCACTCCAAACACCGCGACAAATCAATTTAATTGGTTCACCTTGAACGGTCATGCGGCCCCGAGCATTCCCCTAATCACCTTACGCCAAGGAGAGCGGGTGCGCCTCCATGTAGGATCTATGGCGCTCAATACCTATCCACTCTTTTTGCATGGCTACACCTGGACCCTCGTAGGAACCGAAGGTGGACCCATTTCTAAGACTGCCCAAATAAAAGGAGCAACACTTCATCTTCTTCCCGGAACAACTCGAACGATTGAATTTACTGCATGGAACCCGGGAACCTGGCCTTTGTATGCTTTAACACGCCATCAAAGCCTAAGCCATATGACCGACATCCCCTTAGAAGTAACACCTAATGGGGGAATATTTACGCTTTTGAAAGTAGTACCTACCGATCCCGATGCTCCATGGGCACATCATTCAGAAGCTACAACTGAAGAAGGCCGCGAATTTCCTCGCGACCTTCTAAGCTAACTAAGTTATGCACTTATCTGCAAGAACCTGAACGGCAAGATTTTCCGCTTTGCCCACAGTCACAATCTTTTGTGCATGTGCTGCTGCTGCATTTCTTACCGCATTTAGCTGAAAGCATAAAAGTTCCAACTCCACTGCAGAGTAATGCAACAATGCATAAGGTAGAGATAATATTTTTCATCTGGACTCCTTTATTGTAGAGAGTTACGCTGCACCCATATGCAGACCATCCTAAAGTACCAATAAAACATCTCAAGCTCAAGTGGGTCTAAGAAAGCCGTGGCTATCAAATGAGACACGGCTTTCTAGATCGTTACCTTATGCTTGTGAAAGTATTTTCTTCATCGCAGCAATTGAACCGCCAAGTCCAGCCGCTTCATACGGAACTACGATAAGCTTATTATCTTTACCTTCCATAAGGGACGGTATCGTCTTAATATACTGTATCGCCGCTAGGTAGCTCAGCGGATCTTGACCTGGAGCCGCATTCTTCACTAAATCGATCGCTTTTGCTTCAGCCTCGATAACCTGAAGACGTGCTTCTGCTTCACCACGAGCTTCAATCACCTTCGACTCAGCAACACCGCGAGCTTTCAAAATCGCAGATTCTCGTTGCCCTTCAGCCGTTAAAATCGCCGCCTGTTTAAGTCCTTCAGACTCTAAAATTACTGCACGACGATCCCGTTCAGCACGCATCTGTTTTTCCATAGCGATACGGATATCCTGAGGTGGATTCACTTCTTGAAGCTCAACACGGGTAATCTTTACGCCCCATTTGTCGGTTGCTGCATCAAGATTGAGCCGCAACTTTTCGTTGATAGCGTCGCGAGAGACCAAACTTTCATCAAGATCTAACGATCCGATAACGTTACGCAATGTTGTTTGCGTGAGCTTCTCGATCGCTTCAGGCACATTAACCACTTCGTAAATCGCTCTCTTTGGATCAGTAATATGATAATACAGAAGCGCATTTACTTCCATCATCACGTTATCTCTTGTGATAACATTTTGCTTTGGAAAATCGTACACGCGTTCTCGTAAATCGATCTGATAAAAAGTTTTGACAAAACGATGGTACTTACGATCCGAGCCTGCAAGCAAATAGCTCCAGGTAACATAATGTGGCCTCTCCATGAAAGGCACCAAAAAATGTATCCCCGCCGTAAGCGTACGATCATAGCGTCCTAAACGTTCAACAATAATGGCCTCTGCCTGTGGTACTAAATACACAGAGCGCACCATAAGAAGCGCTGCAAGCAGCACTATAACAGCTAATACAATCATGAGTATCATAGGACACCTCTTAAGTTATGCATTGTTTTCTAATTTCTTTACCGTAAGATGGGTACCGGCACTACCTATAACTTTTACTACCGCACCTTTCTTAATGGGAGTATCATCATAGGGTAACGCTGCCCATGGTTCACCATCTACTAGTACCCAGCCTCGTGACAGCGGGCTGATATCTTCAGTCACTACACACTTTTTACCATGCAGCGCATCAACATTGGTTTTTATAGCACCTTTTTGCTCAATACGTTTAACATACCGTCGTAGAAGAGCAAAGGTAAGAGCTGAGATACCCAAAAATATCCCTCCTTGCACCATAGGTGCCACATCGTACCATGCAGCAACGCCTGCAGCTAACGATCCTATCGAAAACGAAAGGAAAAAGAAGTATCCGGGTGAACTTAACTCTAATAATAGGCAGAGCGCAAAAAAAAGGCCCCACCAAGCGAAAATCTCCATGACAAAGCCCTTTCTTGGTAAAAACATGCGAATTGTAACGTATCAATGTATTAATAGTATACCACATATACCAATAAATGCTAGTGAAAAATAATATCATTCACTTGCCGCCCATAGAGCACTTTCTAAAAGGACATTGGGGGCACGTGTCTTCTATATACTCTCTAATATGCACTTTTGAGCAATGAACATTCTGGGTTTTAATGGGGTTTAGAGAGTAGAACTCGTGTGGATGAAGGACATAGATAATATACTTATTGGGCGATGAGATAAAAGTACATTCATGCATTGTGAGAACCCACCAAATTGATATACTCAAAGCAATACATCAAGGAAACTCGAAAGTTCACGCTATGGAACGTATCCCGGTCACCTTATTTATTCATGGCACACTTCCCCTAGAACCGATTCTTCATCTACCTCCGGTGTACCGTTTTTTCCGTTGTCCTCAAGGCATTACCAAACTATCTGACCTTCCAGAAAGCCATACTACAGATTTTCTGACGATGCTGAGTACCAAGTATCCTCAGGATTTTCCTAGAGATCATTGTTACGCTTTTGGCTGGTCGGGTGATCTTAATCATACAGTACGAAAAAAAGCTGCTAATGAGCTTTACAAAGACCTGATCAGACTAAAAAAAGAGTATGCTAAAACTAATAAGGATATCTTCTTACGCATACTCACGCATAGCCACGGAGGAAATGTTGCCTTGTGCCTCAAGCATGCCGCAGATACCTACTCAACTCCGATCCACCTTACCATCGATGAACTTATACTCCTTGCCTGCCCTGTGCAAGTAGAAACGGCCGATTATGCAAAAGATACATTGTTTCAAAAGGTATACTCTATTCATTCGCACCATGATATTTTACAGGTAATCGATCCGCAAGGATTGCATGCATTTCTTGAGTATCTTAAAAACTTTGGCCTTGAATTTACATTTTCAAATCTCAAGGAACTCGGTCCCCTGTTTTCTGAGCGCCATTTTCCAAAGCATTGTCCTGTCGTAGAACTGAATGTTAAATATCCTCACCGAGAACTTTTGCACATCGAGTTCCTTTTGCCAAAGTTCCTGGAATTGCTTCCGCAACTCATGGAGCTCATGAGAGAGCATACAGGATCTAATGAGTTAACCCATATATGTACCGAAGTGCAGAATGTGCCCTGATATGAGGGAAGGATGGCTACTTTATTCAAATAATAAAGCATCGGAGCATCGTTTTACATCACTCGTTAATAATCCAATTGACCAACCATCGCATAAAAGTCAAAGAAGAAGCTAGTAGCTAGCTTCGGAAAAGAACTTTACAAACTCATGCTGAATGAGATTCCAATCCATCGTTAAAAAACTTCGGGAGCAAAGTACCAAGAAGGTACCCTGCTCCCGAACACATATAAAGAGTCTATGAGAGACTTAGAACCATTGACCTAATCTTCCAAAGAATGAAGATGCTTCAGCTGGCACTCTGTCATACTGACGTCGAGCAACTTCTTGCTCTTCAGGTGCTGCTTCTTCTTCATCAACTTCTGAAGCATTATCATCTTCTTCTACAACAGGTGCTGGTACTGGACGAGCAATCGTACGTGGATTTCTTCCTGCATTTCCTGCTCGAGGAGCTGGTTTTACAGTCATAGGAACCGGTTTAGCTACAGCTGGTTTTCCACCTTTAACTGCTGGCTTGTCGCCTTTACCTTTAGCCGCTGGCTTTTCACCTTTAGTAGGTCTAGCACACACCCCACCTTTACATGTAGGTTTGCCGCCTTTAACTGCTGGCTTTGCGCCTTTAGCAGGTCTAGCACATGCTTTTCCTTTACATCTTTGATTTACAAGAACTGCTTTTGCCATTGCAACAAGTTGAGCATTGTTCTGAGCTCTACCTACAAAATTGCATACGCCATTTTTGCATCCGGTATTCTTATTTACACCAGCGGTATGCGTATGAACGTTATTACCTGCAAAAGCATTGCCTCTTCTTAGATTGCGAGATTGTGCAAACTTAACGATTGCAGCGCCTCTTGCACCTTTATTAGGTTGAATAGTTTGAACCTTAATAACCTTAACAGCTTTTCTACTGCAACGGCCGTTACGGCATGTTCCGAAAGCATTACCTAATGGTAACACCACGACTAACGATAATAATATGTGTTTCATATAATTCATAAAATCTCCAAATTTAGAGTTATTACTGTTTGTTATTTGACTAATATGAATTATACCTGAAAAAAAACTTTTTGCAAGTGCTCGGGAAAAAGAGTGTGCGACAGGGACAGAATACCTTAATTATAGGACTATAACGGAATAAACAGCCTCAAGAATGGCAGTATGGTCAATTCTATGGAACGCCAAAAGCTCATCGGGCTTTCCTGATCGAGACATTTCATTGACCGCTAATACTTCTATATGTACCCCTTCATTACGCAGAGCATAGCAGACGGCTTCACCCAGGCCACCCTGCCTGAAATGATCCTCTACGGTAATAACCTTATTATGGGCCTTACGAGCCATGCGAAGAACCGTTTCTTTATCAAGTGGTTTTACACTATAGAGATCAATAAGGGAGACCTTTATGTTCCTTACCTTGAGCTCTTCGTATGCCTTAAGAGCCTCAAATACCGTAATTCCTGCGGCAATAATACAGACCTGGTCTTCATCACTTTCCTTAAGTACATTACAGCCTCCTACCCTAAAAGGCTGGCTTGGTTCATAGAGTATCGGGGTATCCATTCTTGTAAGGCGTAGATAACTTATACCCGCTTCATAGGCAACGATTTTTTGAAGAAGAGCATAGGTACTCACCGCATCAGCCGGATACAGAATAATACTGTCAGGTAGGGACCGGATAAGAGCTATATCTTCAAGACCCATTTGGGAAGGGCCATCTGATCCTATAGATACTCCAGCATGAGAACCAACCAATCTCAAGGCAGCTCTGTCGATGGCTGCCATGCGTATCTGATCATGAGCGCGTGTAATAAAGGAGGCAAACGTAGAACAGATGGGAATGTATCCCCGTGCATAGAAACCGATACCCATGCCGACCATATTCTGCTCAGCAACGAAGCTCTGTATAAATCGCTGAGGAAACTTATGTTCAAACGTTTCTGCAAAGGTAGAATTTTTGACCTCGGCATCAAGAGAAATAATTCTTTCTTCAAAGGCTCCCGCTACTGCTAAGGCATCTCCAAAGGCTTTTCTTGTTGCCCGCTTCATCTCTTTCGTGTAGGGTGCTGGAGGCATAGAGAGGGAAATGGCTCGTCGCACTCCACGATGAAACGGCTTTATGCGTGGTGGAATAAAGGTTATTTGAGATTCCTCCTTAAAACGGTCTGCCATTTTTGCAAGAAGGTCAGGAAGCTGCTCTTTTGAAAAGGCATGTCCATGATAACCATTTTTTCCTTCGATGCCCTCAAGCCCATATCCTTTAATAGTCTTTGCGACAATAACGGTTGGCTTATCTGAAGTGCGTGCTTGATCTAATGCAATGAGGATCTCCTCCATAGCATGTCCATCAATACAGATCGTCTTCCACCCAAAAGCTGCCCAGCGGCTCGCATGATTCTCAGCATTGCGATCATCGATCGTTTCA
>JABDCP010000009.1 GCA_013288045.1 Candidatus Babelota bacterium | reverse complement strand
AATATTAACAAGGAAACCCATGGGGTAGTAGATGGAATTTTTCAATTTAATGTAGGGGGTCTGGCAAACGCTGTTTTAGCGGATGATCCTGAAATGATTGAAAATGCGATAAAGGAAATCATAAGTCGAACCAATATGCCTCTTGGCCTAGTAGTTAATGTGTGCTGCCCAATTACGGTATTGTCGCATGCGGCTAATAGAACTAACAAAAAAGCTATTAAAAAATTGCTGGAATTAGGGGCCTCAGTTAATTTCGTAAATATTGACGATAAAACGACAGCTTTACATCATGCACTAAAGAGTCCTGACAATACGGCAGCTGTTTTCGAAACGGTAGAAATATTGATAGAGGCAGGGGCAAACGTTAATATTGGTTTTGAGCAGGATGTTTCTCATCCGTTAGATGTTGCTATCCGAAGAGGTGATGCAACCATTATTAACTATTTGGTTTCCAAAGGAGCAAAGACTGACTGTTGTCTAGCATGTCAGAAAAAAACTACATTGCAATGCAGTCGATGCAAGATTGCACGATTTTGTTCCAGGGAGTGCCAACTTTCAGCTTCATCCACTCACCAAGCAGTTTGCAAGCAGTTAACAGCTTCACGTTGAAGTGCAGTCAGGGACCTCACGAAATTGGTTCTCATCAAAAGAATGATGTTGAGATGAGCAGCTCCTAGGCATTCTTACTTTAAAAGCTACACGTTCAAATTTTATGAAAGGGCTTCTTGGAGGTACTTTGCGACTATTTGCGCACCATCTTTAACTTTTTCAAGATCTCTACCCTCTACAAGTACCCGAACTAGGGGCTCAGTTCCCGAATAACGGACGAGAAGCCGTCCTGCACTGAGCTGTTCTTTCTGCGCTGCTATAAATGTAGAAAAAGGTGGCTCGTTGAGATCTTTTTTATGCTTGATTGGTACGTTGATAATGATTTGGGGGAACTTTGTGAAACTCTCAAGAGTTTCATTTCCCGTTTGAATGACCGTTTCTAAGACTTTCAGAGCGACGAGCATGCCATCGCCTGTCCGAATAATATTCTTTAAGATGATATGGCCTGAGGGCTCTCCACCGAGATTAAGGTTCTCAGCGTCGAGGATCTCAAGAATATGTTTATCTCCTACCTGGGTTCTAAGAAGCTTTTTTTCAAGGGGGATAAGGTGGGCGGTGAGTCCATAGTTAGCCATAACGGTACTTACTAACGCGCGCTCTTCTTTATAGTCACGGTGTGTCTGAAGTACCGCAAGAAGGTCATCGCCATCCTTTATTTCTCCATTGCGATTCACGGCAATGAGACGATCAGCATCTCCATCAAAGGCAAAACCCATAAACGCCTCATGAGCAACGACCGCTTTCTGAAGTGATTCAGGCGAAGTTGCTCCACAGTTTCTATTTATGTTGAACCCATCGGGATCATTATGGATAGCAATAACTGTTGCTCCAAGCTCACGAAAGAGATGTGGTGCTATCACTGAGCTTGCTCCATTGGCGCAATCAAGAACAATCGTTTTACCAGTAAGAAAGCCGGGACTGAATAAGCGAAGGAGATTTTTTCGGTAGAGGGTTTTTGCTTGCGCAAATGATATTTCTTTCCCGAGCTGCGCAAAGTCCTGTTCGGTACCTTGTTGGTTCATGAGCTCGCAAATTCTTTTCTCATCATATGCCGATAGTTTGCCTGAACGCGCATCCACTAATTTAATACCATTATCTTCAGCTAAGTTATGAGATGCTGAGATAATAATTCCTCCGGTAAAGCGGCTATCTTCTTGCATGAGATTAAATACCCCCGGTGTTGGTAACACCCCTACATCATAAATGGTAAGAGGATAGCGTAGAAGGCCTGCCATAAGTCCCGCTTTGATCCAGGGTCCTGAATAGCGAGTATCTTGTGCGATAAGAAAGCACGCTTGAGAGTCATTTTGGCCATATTTTTCTTGGGACCAGAGTGCTAGTGCCTTGCCTAAAAGGGGGAGCGCTTCTTGGGTCAAAGGATAGGCGCCTACTTTGTTTCTGATGCCATCGGTGCCGAATAGGTTCATGAGGCCTCTCCTTTACGTACAGGAGGCACCTGAGTTACCTGTACCACAACTTTTTGTGGGATTATTGTTGCTACCGTTATGCTTGGCGGCATTAGAAGCTGCTCATGGGTAATCGCTAGGTGATTGTCTCCCGTGTGCAATGTTTGTGCATCGATATGAACTGCCAGATTATGAGTATCAATACGTTTAATATGTGATCGTTTGCCGCTTAACTCAATATGAACTGATTCTGGTGCGCTAATAGCGCGCAAGTCTTTATTGTAAAAAGAGATAGGGACCGCTACCCACAGTGTGCGAGGAAAGAGCTCACTTACGGAAGACCAGAGAAGAAACCCTAAGATAAGGGATGAAACTTTGAGAAAGATGGGGCTGGTAAAAGCTGTACGGAATGATTTCATAGGGTAACCATCACTTTAGATGTTAGGTGTGTCCACAGGAGCACCTTTGCCTGGTATCTCATACATGCTTCATTTTTTTAGTAGTGTACCAAAAGTATGATCGAGTGGCTAGTGAAAAGCACGAATCTATCAAGTGTGGCCTACACAGCCACCCATGTAACACTGGCTTTACGTATTTTTTTAACCTGATATGCTGTAACAATGTCTTTTGCTATTAAAGTGTCTTTTGCTATTAAAGTGCTCCCGTACTAGGAAAAGTGAAAGATCCCTCATAAACGCTCTGAAGGCCTATTCATCTTTTTGTGATATCCGAATGCGCCTATGTAGAGCTTACCAGAAAGGTTTCCTCATGAAGCAACACAAAATTTCGTTGACGACTGCTATATTGATGAATATCAATATTATGGTTGGATCAGGGATTTTAATTGGACCTGGATATATGGCTGCGGTGGCGGGAAACGCGAGCTTTATTACCTGGTTACTGGTTGCTTTAATGTTTTTACCAATTGTGCTAAGTACGGTGCAAATGAGCCGTTACAGCCCAGGAGCAGGAGGCTTTTATCGGTACGCAAAAGCTGGTCTTAATACGACGGCTGGATTCTGGAGTGGATTACTCTATGTTGTTGGGTATACCTTTGCGATAGCGGTTGAAACGATGGCTTTGCGGGGTACCTTGCTACGTGCCTTAGGTCCCAATTGGACCTGGTTTACGGAAAACCCAGTGCTCTTTAATTTTGTGACTATTCTTATCTTAGTCGGGTTGAATCTGTTGACTTTGAAGTTCTACAGTAGAATTCTTAACTCATTAACGATTTCAAAAATTATTCCGATCGTATCGGTTATTCTGCTGTTGCCATTTATCATTAATCCTTCATTTACGGTGACCTCTGCTGAGTTGAGCATGATTCCCTATTCAATGCCTTTAGCGATATTTGGTTACTTAGGGTTTGAGTATTGCTGCTCCATCAGTAACCATATTGAAAATAGTGAACGTAATGCGCCACTTGCAATCCTTATAGGCTTTATTATTACAGCGCTTCTCTATACGCTCTTTACTTTAGGGGTATTGAACCTTATGGGTCCAACGGAGCTTGCAGCACAACAAGCTTCTTCCTTTGCAGATTTCCTCACGCTTCCAATCCCTTATTTCAAGACGCTTATGAAAATCATTATTCCAGCAGCTTCTGCATTAATGCTTTTTGCAGCAGCAGCGGGGCTTTTGAATGCGAATGCGGCCGTACTTCATGCAATGGCAGAGCAGGATCTTTTTTACTTCTCTCATGTGTTGCGCCTCGAAACCGCATGGTATCGCCCTTGGGTCACGATTATGATTATTGCGATTATGTCTTTCAGTATAGCAACTCTTATGCCAAGCATTCCGATCGTGGGCTCATTGAGTAACATGGGCGTTATCTTGTCATTTATTCTTCCCCTTATCTCATTGAGTGTTCTTCAACGCCAAAGAGGTAAAGCTTCTCAAGTGCCTTTGACGTACATATCTCTTGCATTAGTTATTGGCCTTGTGTGCTATTGTATCTTTAGTCTTGGTACTTCAGTACAAGAGCGGCTTCTCTTTGCACTCCCATACCTGGCATGTCTTGGTATTGGTGGACTTTTGTATAAGGGAAAAAAAGAATCTCACATCGCCTAACAAATAGTAAGAAGAAGGGCTGCTTTAAACAAAGAGCAGCCCTTCTTCATGAAGATGTTGTTGCGATGCTTTGAACTTTTTTCATGGAAAAGGACTGCAGTAGTAAGAGCTCGAACGAGAAGTATTTCTTGAGAAAACTTTTATACTGAAGAAAAATGAGTATGGAAAGAGTACACTAATGAGAGGTTGCTCCCTATGGCAAAGAACGATAATGAGCTTTTGCAAGAACTCAAAAAAATCAGCGAACAGCTAGCTCAACAAGAGCAGCGTATCAAAGAACTTGAGACCGTGTTACAGTCCCCCAGTCAGAAACAGGAAGAAAAAAAGCCTTTTGTACGCCCCCTTAAAGAACCATCCAAAGAGAAAGTAAGAGATTGGCGATCTCTTGAATTAACGATTGGGAAATATTGGTTGCAAACACTCGGGGTTGTTGTATTTGCACTGGGCGCTCTTTTCTTTGTTCGGTATGCGATACAGCATGATGTACTAAGTCCACTTTTACAAGTGGTTTTGGGATTAGCAATAGCTACAGGCTTCATTGCAGTAAGTGGGTATGTATGGACTCGGTATCAATTATGGTCACGTGCAACCTTCGCCTGCGGTATTATTTTGTATTATCTCTCTATCTTTGCGGCATCTTCGTATTACCATCTTATTCCGCAGCCTTTAGCGCTTGTTGGTTTTGGTATTGTTTCTTTTGGTTCGCTTAGTGCTGCCGTGTACTACAATTCTCTCAACATAGCCTATCTCAGCTTTTTTGGAGGATTTATTACGGTATATAGTAGCATGACGGGAACAGTTCTGGAGGTTTCTTATTTTCTGGTGCTGGCAGCCGCTGCTCTTATTGTTGCTCTTAAAAACAGTTGGTATTCCCTTGCATATCTGAGTGCTTTTTGCACCTTTATAGCAGTTGAATTCGGTTCCTTTTCAGTTAATATCGAAATGATCGGTTTGTTAGGCATGGCAGTACTCTATTGCCTTGTGTGTTCATATTATGGACTGATGAAGGATAGAGGGAATACAGTACACGATGCCGTTCTTCTTTTTCTTGCAAATCAGATTGCTGTCTTAAGATTGTATGAAGTCTTGTATCATACTTCTTCAATGCGAGAAACTTATTTTGTACTGACGAAAGGTATTTTTGGTGGATCTGGGTATAGCCTATTTACTGCAGTTTTTCTCATTATGGGGACCCTTTATTTTATAGGTTTTTTATTAACCCGAAATGTTCCCGTCCGTCCGGTAACGGCGACGCTTCTTGCCTTAACCGTGAGCTGTTATGGAACAGTAGCGGTTAGTGGGTTTATGCCTTCTTATGAGGCAATAAGATTGCTTGTTCCTGGGCTTGTGTTTCTTGCTGGTTTGTGGTTTCTCGTGCGAAGAGAAGTTATTCTGTTCATAAGTCTTGTGCCGATGAGCATACTCATACTCATGTCATTTCTCAGAGGGCCATTCTTGTGGGATGGTGGCGCCATTGCGCTCTTCGTACCTATCTGCACATCGCTGGTTTTGATGGGTATTCTCATGCTAGCCTCCTATTTGACGCACGAACCTAACAAAGTAGAATATGATACTTCTTTCTCGGCGCTTACCTTAGCTGGGGCATTCATAGCGCCACTTTTTGTGATAGCAACCATCTTTGAAGTTCAGCTTATTCCTTCCTTTGAAGCGCTCCTGGCAGCAGGATATGGTGCAGTTGTTGTGCTTATGAGTTTTATCTATCGGAAACGTTTGTTGTATTATGTTGGAGCTTTTTCTTTACTGATGAGCTTGTTCTACACTGCTCTGTATTATGTATCGTTTGATTTATCGCACATCAATCGTTTTTTACCACCCCTAGGTCAACTGAGCATACTTTCGTATACCCTGTTATTTGCAGGGCTTATAGTACTGTTTTCTCTCTTCTTTTTTGCGCTTGCACTCATTCCTGAACGCGGGAAACTTGAAGGAGATGCTCGCTACGTTTTTATACGGCGGGCAGTGAGCTTCGTCATTGGTGCATTACTGTTTCTCCTCGTGCGTCTCTATATTATTTTCGTGATTCATTATTATGAGCTATTTCAATCGGCTCGTGCGCAGATTACTTCGCTCCTGCAGTATTTTATACAGCCTATAAGTGAAGCATCTCGACGATCAGTTGCACAAGCGTCAGATTACCGCGAATATGCACTCACGGTTTACTATGGTATTACAGCCTTTTTGCTTATTATTGGTGGTCTTGCGTATAAAGATAGTTCTGTACGCTTTATTGGGCTCTTTTTGTTTCTTATCACACTGCTGAAATTGGGCTCAATTATTCATCGAATGCCTGACACTGGCATGCGCATAGGAGCTTTCTTACTTGTAGGAGCTTTGCTGATAATTGCTTCGTATATCTATCAGCGTCTTTCAAAAAGAGAGGAAGCCTCCTAGAGCTCCCTGGCTTAAAATTCCTTCTTTGGTAGAGGTGTCTAGGTTCATCCACAGGGTTTTGTGGGAAAGTATGCCGATCGGTATATACAGCTTCATTGACTTTCATTTCTATATCTTCTTTTGCGTGTAGTACCTTTTGAGTCAATTCTCGAGTCCTGATTGATCGACCATTTGAGCCCAATGTTATCTAATCGAGGTGCGAGGCTGTTGGACAGAGGGCCTTTTTTTGTTGCTCGACTTGCGAAAATGCCTTTGAGGCCGACTTTTGTCTTCTCTCCACGATTTATATTTTCATCTTCTATTTAGTCCTTGACTTCCCCGATAAAATGAATTATAATTCACAATATAAAGAATAATAATTCAATATAATTTGATCAATAATGACCGTGGCTGGCCATTGCTGGAAAAATACCAGAGAGTTGGTTGGGATAAAAATTCATTTTACAAAGGAGTTGCATTATGGCTACTATTGAGAATTTACTGGCTCGTAAAGAGGCTATTAAGGACCTAATTAAGAAGTATCCGGTGGAAAACCAGGATATGTTGGTCGACCTCCTTAAAAAGGACTATGGCATTGTAACCAATCAATCTGTTGTTTCTCGTGATTTGCGAGAACTTGGTGTTACCAAATATAGATTTAAAGATACCATGATTTATGAACTTAAGGAGATTAATGTTAAACAAGAAATCATGCGTCTTGGAGTGGTTGATATTGTGCATAATGAAACGATGATTGTCGTTAAAACGTTAGGAGGCCTGGCTCCGTTTGTTGGTGACTTTCTTGATCAGCAAACTGATACAGGAGTTCTCGCAACGTTGGCAGGAGAAAATGTTGTGTTGGTTACGCCAAAGTCCATAAAAAATATACAAAAAGTTTTTGAAGCTGTTTGTCAAAGTGTTCATTTTAAGAAATCTCAAACAACAGAGTGAATGATATGAAGAAGATACTCATAGCCTTGTTTCTAGGTATTACTGGTTTGATTGCGGTACTCTATTGCTACAAAAAAGATGGAGCATCCAATCAAAATGTTCTCGTGGTTGGTACTAATCCTGCTTTTCCTCCCTTTGAATATCGAGAGAATGGTAGCATTGTTGGTTTTGAAATCGATCTTGTGCGTGCAGTAGGCACCTATCTCGGCAAAGAAATTGTCTTTAAAGATATGGCTTTTGATGCGCTCCTGATCGAAGCGCAATCAGGTAGGATCCAGGTCCTTGCTGCAGGTTTGACGCCAACGCCAGAACGTAGCAAAAAAGTTTTCTTCACCAAGCTCTATCTGGCCAATGATCCATTGGTGGTTATTACCTTAGCCGACTCCTCGCCTAAAAGCATTGAGGATCTTCAGGGCAAAGAAGTGATAGTTAATGATGGTTATTCTGCAGAGAGCTATATGAAAAAGCAGCAGGGAATTGATCTAAGAGGTTTGGCAACTCCTGCAGAGGCATTCCTTGCAGTACTCAATGGTCGCGCCTATGCCTATGTATCTTCGCGCGCAGCAGTGCAACCATTTTTTGATCTCTATGGGATTGAAAAGTTTAACATCCTTACGCTTTCTGTATCGGATAGCTATGCACTAGCCGTACCAAAGGCATACCCAGAAGTGTTTGAGCAGATTCAGCACGCTCTTACTGGCTTAGAACGAGATGGGACCTTAGATAACCTTAAAAAGAAATGGCATCTCAACTTTTAACAGAGGAATACAATGAAGAAGAAAGTAATTTTAGCCTATAGTGGCGGTTTAGATACTTCAGTGATTCTCAAATGGCTTTGCAATAAAGGGTATGAAGTTATTTGCTTTGTAGCTGATGTCGGCCAACAAGAAGATTTTGAAGAAATCAAAAAAAAGGCACTCTCGCTTGGCGCAAGTAAGGTGTATATAGAGAATCTTCAAGAAGAATTGGTTGAAGCGTATATTTTTCAAGCATTGAAAGCAAACGCGCTCTATGAAGGAAGCTATCTTTTAGGTACTTCATTAGCGCGTCCGCTTATTGCACACAAGCAGATAGAAATTGCGCGGAAAGAAAAGAGTACTCTCCTTGCGCATGGTGCAACGGGCAAAGGAAATGATCAAGTACGTTTTGAACTTACCTATCTTTCATTGATGCCTGATGTGCAGATTATAGCACCATGGAAAGACCAAGAGTTTTTACTGCAGTTTAAAGGGCGTTCAGATCTAATCGCCTATGCCCAGGAACAATGTATTCCGATTGCTGCTACGGTTAAAAAACCCTATAGCATTGATGCAAATCTTATGCACATTAGCTACGAAGCAGGAGAGCTTGAGGATCCTGCGTATGGTTCGAGTGATACTATTTTCGAATGGACACAATCACCATTGCATGCTCCTGAAGAGCCAGTAAAGATTGCTATCACTTTTGAAAAGGGAGTTCCCGTAGCTGTTGAACAAGATAGCGAAAAACAGATAGTCGGATCTCTTTCACTGTTTAAATATCTCAATGAGCTTGGTGCTTTGCACGGGATCGGCCGAGTTGATATGGTTGAAAATCGTTTTATCGGCATAAAATCACGAGGAATTTATGAGACTCCGGCAGGCACTATGTTGTGGAAAGCACATCGAGATCTCGAAGGATTAACCTTAGATCGTGAGGTTGCTCATCTGAAAGATATGCTTATGCCAAAAGTTGCCGAGCTTATATATAACGGCTTTTGGTTTAGCCCTGAGATGAAATTTCTTATGGCCGCTATTAACCAGAGTCAGGAACAGGTAAGTGGTACGGTGTATATGACTTTATATAAAGGCAACGCCTACGTCACCAGTAGGAAGTCTCAGGTATCGCTCTATAACAAGAGCATTGCAAGCATGGATGAACTTGGTGGGTTTAATCCAATCGATGCGCAAGGATTCATTAAGGCTCAAGCCTTACGATTAAAGATGGCAAATATAAACAAGTAACAAGAATAAGGAATATTATGAACTCAATTACTTCAATTATGGAAAAAATACAGGCAACTACTATACCGCCTGTTAAGAAGGTGGCCGTAGCCTTTTCAGGTGGTCTTGACTCATCGCTGTGTATCGAGCTTTTACGTAAAGTATACAAAGCAGAGGAAATAGTTGCTATCACCGTGAATATAGGACAAGGCAAAGAGGAACTTGAAGAAGTTACCAAAAAAGCGAAGTTGCTTAATATTGAGCCTATTGTTATCGATGCACAAAAAGAATTTACTGAGCAGTGGCTTCCAAAGGCTATTCAAGCTAATTCAAGCTACAACGGGTATCCGGTTTCTACCTCAATGACTCGTCAGTTGGTAGCTCGGTTAGTTGCCCAAGAAGCATTACGACTAGGCTGTGATGCGCTAATGGAGGGATCAACAGGAAAAGGCAATGATCAATATCGAATGCATAACGTGTTTACGATGTTTGCACCAGGGCTTAAGATCCTTGTTCCAGTCCGTGATTTCAATTTAACACGTTCAGAAGAGCAGGAGCTATGTAAAGCGTGGGGGGTACCTGTCACTGAGCAGATTGTTGGTGGGGATGATAAAACCTTGTGGTGCCGATCTATCGCCTCAGGTGCTATAGGGCTCAATCAACAAATACCAGATGACGTATGGTTATGGCTTAAACCATCCTTAAAAGCTTCAGATACTCCTGAAGAAATCGAGCTTGCTTTTAATAACGGTATTCCTACTCATCTTGATGGCAAGGAGATGCCCTTAGATGCCATTGTAGAGCAACTCAATGTTCTGGGTGGTAAGCATGGTATAGGACTTATTGATATGTTTGAAGATGGTATTATGGGCATGAAAAGTCGTGAAATATATGAGGCTCCAGCAGCGCATATTATTCTGAAAATGCACCAAGACCTTGAACTGTTTTGTCTGACCAAAGAAGAGATACAGTTCAAAAAGAATGTAGATACCATGTGGTCTTATCTTACGTATCATGGTATGTGGTACCATCCGCTGAAAAGTACGCTGGATGCTTTTGTAGAAAAGACTCAAACAGTGGTTAATGGTACCTATAAGCTGCAACTGTATAAAGGTACCATAACGATTGTAGAGCGTACTTCAAAAACAGGGCTTTTCTTCCCTGAAATACGTTCAATAACTTCGACTGAATTTGATCAACGATGGTGTGCCCATGCAGCAAAGGTTATGGGTTTGCCTTTTGAAATGCTTATAAAACGACAGCAGCAAGAGTATAGTGAAGGAACAAATAATGGCTAAGTTATGGCAAAAAGAGTATCAACTTAATCAACTCGTTGAGCATTTTACGGTAGGTAAAGATCCGATTCTTGATAAGAACCTCATAGTCTATGATTGCCTAGGCAGTATTGCTCATGCCCATATGCTTATGAGCATAGGGATTTTAACGAAGCAAGAATTCATGCTGCTTAAAAAAAGCTTACAAGAGATCATAAGCCAAGCGGAACAAAATAATTTTTTCATACAACAGAGCGATGAAGATGTGCACACCGCAGTTGAGAATTTTCTTATCGATCAGCTAGGAGATTTAGGCAAGAAAATTCATACAGCGAGATCACGAAATGATCAAGTGGCGCTTGATATGCGATTGTATATGAAACATGAATTGCTCGGAGTTACCGAAGAAGTACTTGCGCTCTGCAAAAAATTGCTTGAACTGGCGGAATCAACCAAAGATATTCCTATGCCCGGAAGAACTCATTTCCAACGTGCAATGCCGTCTTCCCTTGGACTCTTTTTTGGAGCATATGCCGAATCGTTGCTTGATACTATCATGCTGTTAGAGACCGCTTATGAATTGGTTAATCAATCTCCGTTGGGTTCTGCAGCTGGCTATGGGGTAATACTGCCGATTGATCGTCAAGAAGTGGCAGATCTCTTAGGTTTTGTGAAAGTACAAAATAATGTGGTGTACGTGAGCAATAGCCGAGGAAAGATAGAGAGTATTGTTGTACATGCATTAACGCAGATAATGATCGATTTGAGCAAGTTGAGTACAGATCTCATTATTTTTAGTGCGCCAGAATTTGGGTATGTAGAAATTCCCCAAGAATTATGTTCAGGAAGTAGCTTAATGCCGCAAAAGAAAAATCCCTGTGGACTAGAATTGGTCCGTGCAAAATCGGCTACGGTACTAAGTAATCTTATGCAAACCCTCATGATTATACGAGCACTGCCATCAGGATATAATCGAGATTTTCAAGAGACCAAAGAGCCTCTTATGGATAGTTTTGAGATAACGCTTAATGCAGTGCGTATATGCACGCTTACAATTACTCAGCTTAAAATTAATCCTGAAGCATGTATGGGAGCTTTTAGTAGTGAGCTTTTTGCAACCGATCATGCGTTGCGATTGGTGCAAAAGGGGGTTCCTTTTCGAGATGCTTATAAGCAGGTAGCGCTTGAACCTGAATCGGTGCCATCTGAAGATCCTGTTGTAAACATACAGCAGAAAACCCATCAAGGTGCATCGGGAAATTTACAGCTCGAGCTAAGCAGTAAAAAATGCGTTGATTACCTCGGTTGGGTAGAGCATGAACGGTCTATCTATCAACAAGCAATTAAGCAACTATTAAAGGAATGACATGGCTTTTGATATATCGCTTGCTTTAACCTCAGTTCCTAGCTTAGTGCAAGGAGCCTGGATTACTGTTCAAATTACCCTCATATCGTATTCTCTTGGTTTTGCTTTAGGAGTGCTCTTAGGATATTTGCATACGCTCCAGAATGCTTTGGTGCGGATTCCTATTACTCTCTATGTTACGCTGATTCGTGGTACTCCTATGCTTATTCAAATAACATTTTTTTACTACGTTTTGCCTTTGCTCGGCCTAGAGCTCTCTCCATTTTGGGCTGCTATCTGTGCCATCGCTATTAATGCGAGTGCCTTTATGAGTCAGATTATAAAATCAGGCATTATTGGCGTTGGTAATGAACAAATTGAAGCGGCGCAAGTGCTCGGTTTTAGTTCATGGCAGATAGGGCGCTATATAGTCATTCCACAGGCAATACGGATCATGTTTCCTGCGTTGGTAGGGGAGTACATCACACTGCTAAAAGATTCTAGTCTTGCTTCGGTGATTGGTGTTATGGAGCTGTATAAAGAAGCGCGAGCTATTATGAACCAAACATATGACGTGATAACTATTTTCTGTCTTGTGGCGCTTTTTTATCTCGTGCTCACGTCCGTTTCTGAGTTGCTATTTAAATACATCGAACGAAAGATGAGTTGGTATGTTAAAAATTAATAATGTCTCAAAAGCAATCAATAACAAGCCGATCCTCACCGATATTTCTTTGGAGGTTCCTGCTGGACATGTCGCCTTTTTACTGGGAGAGTCCGGTGCAGGCAAGTCGACATTATTGCGTATTTTAAATGATCTTGAGCACTGTTCTGCAGGAACGATTACTCTTGATAATAAGACGTTAGATAATGCTAATGTGCATAAAGTAATAAGCTTGGTTTTCCAGCATTTTAATCTCTTTCCCCATCTTACGGTGAAGCAGAATATCACCTTAGCACTTGAGCATGTGTATAATAAAAGTGCACATGAAGCTGATCGAATAGCGCAAGAGCTTCTCAAGAAATATAAGCTTGAGCATAAGGGATCAGCAGCAATTAGTAGTTTATCAGGAGGGCAAAAACAGCGACTAGCCATTGCTCGTGCGTTAGCTACTAATCCCTATGTTATATGCCTTGATGAACCGACGTCTGCCTTAGACCCTTTTTTAACCAGCCATGTTGCCCAACAAATTCAGCAGTTAGCCGATGAGGGCCATATCGTGCTGGTGGCCACTCATGATATGGATCTGGTGCTTAATGATACTGTGGAGGGCACCATATATCTTATGAAGGATGGCAAAATCATAGAAGTTGCATCAACCAAAGAGGTACAGGCAAATTCTGAAAAGCTAAAGTATTTAGCGGGATTTGTTAAAGGTGAGTTGCACTCTTGGTAACTCCATGCTCAGAAGCGTTTCAGAATTCTTATGTTTTATTACTTTGGCAACGCTGGGCTCTTGCTTTTTTATCCTCTCGTAAAATAGCAACAGCATTTTTTTGTCCCTTTTGAGCTGCTTTTTGCAGGGGAGTATAACCCTCATGATCTCTCAGTGCTGTATCTGCACCAGCACCGAGTAACGTAGAGATGCACCCTAGATTGCCTCGAGAGGCTGCATTGTGAAGAGCTGTTGTACCAGACTCTTGAGCATTTACGGGCACACCTGCCATGAGCAATACGGTCATGCAATTTTCTCTACCATAAAGAGCTGCTAGCATAAAATCGTTAGTGTAGCGTGATCTCATATCCGGCCTTAAGACTATAATTTCAGCTCCATACGCTAATAACAATGTGCAGATATCTTCCCGCAAGTGAGCTGCAGCATGAACCAGTGATGAGTGGCCAGCATTATCAAGAATATTTGTATGTGCACCGCTTTTAAGCAATTCTCGGCAGACTTCAACACCTGCGATACTTGCTTCGCTCAAAGTGAGTTGCGATCTATGTATAAAAGGCCAGGAGCGTTCTACAGTGGGTATGTTAACTCCACAAGCCTGCATAAGAGGAGTATGGCCCGACCTGTTTTGTGCATTAACTTGAGCTCCATGCTTTACCAGTACAGCAATCGTAGCTCTGTCTAAACTACGTGCAGCATACATAAGTGCCGTCATTTCATACGTATCTCGAGCATCGATAGTGTCCTGATCATAACCTGTTAGCACTTGTACTGCTCCTTTGATATCACACATACCGATTCGCTCCTGGAAGTTCCGTGCAATGGCACCATACTGGCGCTTCTCCTTATTTTTGCGTTCCATATGATCAATGAGAAGCTTACATAGTTCTGCATGACCATGATAGGCACCAAGCATAAGTGCGGACATCCCATCCACATCCCGAAGGCTTAGATCTGCACCCTCAGCGAGCAGCAGTTCCACTAAATTTCTAAAATTTCGCACAACAGCGCCCATGAGAAGAGTCCTTTGTAGTAATCCTCTTGTATTGACATTCATTCCAAGACCAAGTAATTCACAAGTCTCGTCAAGAGCTTCGTCTTCAGACTTGTCCTGGCGCCATTGCAACACGTTCAAGAATGAGTCCAGCTTATCTTCATAAGTAGTATTTGGGGCAGTTGATTCAACCCGCATTAAGCTAGATGGCTCTGCCGCATTGCACCGTATTTCCCATCCTACCAAGAGCATGTATAGAATAAAGAGATTTTTCATAAGAACCTCTTTTGACCTGCTACTGGACCGAATTTTTCTTTTAATCTATCGATCTCCTGGGCAAGCTCCTCATAATTGTACCTCTCTTGCTGAAACCATTTTTTAATACTTTCGCCTAGGTGACGAGAATATCCATGTTCAACACAGGAAAAATCGAGAATTCGATTGGCACCGGCTTTAACAAGAGCATCAACAGCCTGCTTATGACCATTTGCTGCAGCATTATACAATGGTGTAAAGCTCTTTTCATCGCGTAGTTCTGTATCTGCTCCAGCATCGAGTAACGTATTGATGCACCCTAAGCTGCCAGAAGAAGCAGCGCAATGAAGTGTAGTTGTCCCACCATGTAGGGCAGTATCTACTGGCACGCCAGCATCGAGTAATACTCTTAAGCAAACCTCTTTATTATGCAATGCTGCTAGGGGAAGATTGTCAGCCTTGATAGGGGGATAACCAGATCTATTAAAGTGCGTTTCTTTGGCTCCTTGACTCAACAATAATTTGCATTCATCTTCTCCGAGGGCCTCTGCAGCATGCAAAAGTGCTGACCTTCCATTCTGATCTCGACGCCTAATGTCGGCACCATTTTGCAGAAGCGCTACACAGGCATCTATACTGAGAGTAATGATTTCATCAAAGGCTCGTTCTGTCTGTGGTATAGGGGCCCCGCAGGATAGCATGAGAGGAGTCATACCAAACTTGTTTTGGGCATTAGCTTGCGCTCCATGATGGAGAAGTAGGGCAGTAGTAGTTTTGTCTCTATTGTGAGCCGCATACATTAAGGCGGTCATGCCAGTATCATCGGTAGCATCGATACCTTCTTGATTAAAGCCTGTGAGCACTTGGTAGGCTCCTTTAATATCACAAGAACCCATGCACTCCATAAGAGCACGGGCAACGGTACCATACTGTCGCTTTTTCTCCATGTGCTGAATAAGCAGCCTACACATTTCTGCTTCTTGTTGATAAGCACCAATCATGAGTGCTGTCATACCTGTTGAACTGCGCATGTTCAGATCAGCACCTGCATCTAACAGCATGTGTACTAAAGCTCCATACCCTTTCCCAACCGCGAGCATGAGTAAGGTCAATGAGTGATGTTTTTGGTTGATATCGACTCCTTGATTAAGTAATTTACGAGTTTTGTTTAACAGCTCATCCTCAGGTCTATTGTCCCGATGGAGGGTTATGGCAAGCAAATCAAATTCTGCTTTCTGTGCTTTGTCGTCCGTCAACGAATGTTGAGACTTTGTAATGCATAATGGCTTCGCAGCCTCGCACTGCATCACGGGTCCTAGTAAGAGCCCACAGATAATAAGCAGATTTTTCATAATAACCCTACTATTTTTTAAATTGGATTAGCTTGCAAGAAATTTTTATTTTGGGTCGGCAGATTTCAATAATCGCATGTATTTTTTTCGTGGTCTCAGTCTCTTCGTATGCCAAATTTTTTATCTAAGGCCTTCAATAATAACTGACCAACTTACAAAAATCTTTCTTGCTCTACCATGACAACCTGCTATTGATATGTTGAAAGCGAGGATCAAGAGTTCGCCGAGCGCCCGCTTTAAGCAGAGTGGCAACAGCTTCTTTTTGATCTTCTTGTGCTGCCGCATATAACGGTGTAAGACCGGTATCATCGCATAGCTCTAAATCTGCTTTGGCAGCGAGCAAGCAAGAAATGCAGGGTAGATGGCCTCTAGAAGCTGCTTTAAGAAGAGCTGTTTCGCCGTGATCATTTTTGGCATTTACTGGCACGCCAGCATCGAGCAATACCTTTAAGCAAGTTTCATTACCTAAAAGAGCTGCTGACATAAGGTCGTTCACGTAGAGTAAGTTGTCTGGTTCAACAATTCGTATACTTGTAGCTCCTCGACTCAATAATAGTTTGCATACATCTTCTCGCAAATTTAACGCAGCATAAAAAAGTGCTGATTTGCCACTTGCATCAACGGCAGTAATGTCGGCTCCGATTTGCAGAAGTTCTGTACAGGCATCTATGCCAGCAATACGCGCCTCAGCCAAAGTTATAATTTTCCCTTTTTGCGAAGATGAACGCCAGGACACCTCGACAGACGGAAACGAGACACCACAGGCTTGCATAAGGGGTGTAGAACCTGATTTATTTCGCGCATTGGCCTGAGCACCATGCTGTAACAGCAGAGAAATCGTAGCTTTACTACCGCTACGTGCAGCGTACATAAGGGCGGTTGTCTCGCTAGTATCAGGAGCATCCATATTGATTCTCCCCATATGTCCAATAAGAAGCGCACAAATTTCCGCATGCCCTTGATAGGCGCCAAACATAAGCGCATTCATACCGACTTTGTCCCGAATTTTCAGATCGGCACCTGCATCTATGAGCTTCTGTACTACAGCTCTATAGTCTCGAGCAGCTGCAAACATGAGCAGGGTTCTGCCTAGATATCCTTCTTGGTTCACATCGCAGCCCTGGCTAAGTAATTCATCAACCTTGTTCAAAAGATCATCTTCAGCCATGTTGCCCCATCTGATTACTTTAAAGAGGGATTCCAATTTGGTTGGTTGTGACGTAGTCTCTTCAGATCGAGGTTTTGCTAGGCATGATGACTCTGCAGCCTCACACGTTATTATTAAGAGCTGTAGTCCACAAAAAATAAATAGATTTTTCATAATAATAATTCCTTCATAGGCTTAACTTCTTAAAGATATTCTTGCTCTCGTAGTCAAGCGGGTTTACGATACCTTTGCTACTAATACTATATCTACATTAATTTTTTTCCTAGACCCTGATCTTTACTCCCCATGCCTATAAAAAGTATAGAAACAGGCTATCAAACGAGTCTTTCCTGGTAATAGATGGGTTTAATCGAAGATGCATGTCCCTTGACATGCAGAAGAATAGAGGACTCTCTATTCGTCCTCAAGGAATGTACATTTCCCCTTTTTTAATAGTTTGTTTGAATGGATGGGTGACTTCTTCTCAGAGGCGGCCCAAGTTTCTTATATAAGGAGAGCATGCTTCTTAACTTTTTCGACGTGCTATGCATGAGTGTAAAATCACGCCCGGTAGCATGGTGTGTGGATTAACAAGATAGCACATATATAAGATCGCCAGCATATGAGCCGGCGATCTTGTGCATAGGTTGTTAAGCTGATTTTTGTGATGCTTGCGGTTGGACTATGGCTACTTTTTCTTTTCGTGAACCTTGAAGAAGCTGTTTCTTGAGGTAGGTAGTCACTGCATCTGCGGTCATTCCTTCCACAATGCGACCTTGTGAAACAACGTCAAAACTTCGTGAAACAGGATTGATCTTAAGCGCAAGAGCGTCAGTTTTACTGCTAAAGTAGAGTGCCTGCTGTTTCCAGACATGCATATGTTCTGCATCTTGGGAAATCCAATCTTCATCAAGCTGTGTCTTCCAACATGAGTTAATGGAAACAATCTTTCCCTGTTGATTTATCCAGATCATATAATCGTTTCCTGCCGCCTGCTTCTCAAGAAGAATCTCAAAGACATCCTTCTTAAGTTCAGCATAAATAAAATAGGGCGCATGAATAAGGTTTTTAAGAGGATCATTTCGTTCAAGAACGAGAATAATATCTTTATGCTTATTAAGAGCCGTGAGAGTACATTTTATGAGCTCGTCAATCCAGGTACTTTGGTCCTTAAGAGGGGTTGCAGGATTTGAGAGAGTAATAAAATTCTTTTGCAATGTTTCTTGATGCAAAATAATGAAGAGCATCGCTATTGCGGGTGCAAATATAAATAAGATAAAACGTAGGACCGGAAGATCTGCATAGTATGAGGCACAAAAGAGTGCACAATAAATATAGAATCCTAAAAGAAGATTACGCTGGCTGTCCTTCTTCAGCCACAGTTGTATATAATAAATTGCTCCGGCAAAAAAAAGTACTTCTATAATATCGCGGTAGGGTAATGTGCGCGCAACATGGGCGAGCATTGCCGTTAGGTATGTCATGAAGCCCCTTCACAAGCTTGTAAGATATGGGAAATGATCTGCTTGGTCTCTCCTTTTTCGACCGTACTGAGTATACCTTATTTGGACAAATCTGCCAAGTTCATATAGTATGATTCTTAGCTTGGATTGATCTAGGCGAACAAAAAAAGTTAAATCTGTTGAAATGAACTTTTAGTCAGCGCTTTTATATCAGAGAAGGGTGCTATTGGCAGACTAAAAAATCTGATGGAGATTTGGTGCTATGAGCTCAAAGGCAGAAAGTGCTGCAAAAAAAACTTCACCTATTCCGATAGTATTGACCGGTGACCGACCTACAGGACCCCTGCATCTTGGCCATTATGTCGGCTCTCTTCTGAATAGGCTGATCCTACAAGATACACACAAGCAATATATCATTGTTGCAGATGTTCAGGCGTTGACTGACAACTTTGATACGCCTGAGAAGGTGCGAGAAAATGTTCTTGAAGTAGCCTATGATTATCTAGCTGTTGGCATTGATCCGAACAAATCAGTCATCTTTATTCAGTCGATGATCCCTGAAATTGCTGAGCTTACTATTTATTATATGAATTTAGTGACCATTGCTCGGCTGCAGCGTAATCCAACCGTAAAGACAGAAATTCTTCAGAAGGGGTTTGGTGAAAAGCTTAACGCGGGCTTCTTGTGCTATCCGATTAGTCAGGCTGCTGACATTACGTTTATTAAGGCTGATGTGGTGCCCGTTGGTGAAGACCAACTTCCCATGATCGAACAGACCAATGAGATTGTGCGGAGCTTTAATCGAGTCTATCAGACTGATATTCTCGTTGAAGCAAAAGCATTAGTCCCTAAGGTTTCTCGATTACCAGGTACTGATGGTCAGGCTAAAATGAGCAAGTCTTTAGGGAATGCTATCTATCTTTCTGACTCTCCAGATGTAATAGCAAAAAAAGTGATGAGCATGTATACCGATCCTACGCATCTGAAGGTGACTGATCCAGGTAAAGTGGAAGGCAATACGGTATTTGCGTACCTTGACGTATTTGATCCACGCGTGTTGGAAGTTGAAGAGTTGAAAGCGCACTACCAACGAGGTGGACTTGGAGATGTAGTTCTTAAAAAGCGACTCATCGAAGTTCTTGAAGGAATTATTGGACCTATCAGGGAGCGTAGAGAGCATTTTAAAAAAGACAAAAGCTATGTGCTTTCAGTTTTGAAGGAAGGGACTGAAAAGACCCGTCAGGCTGCGGAGCATACTATGCATGAAGTGCGTCATGTAATGAGATTAGATTATTTTTAGTGCAGTGATGCGATTTAAGACATTATATAAATATTTAGCAGATCAGGGATTTGCTAATGTGCGGTGCAACTTAGCTGTTATATGTCAACGACCGCGGCTTAAAAGCCTCAGCTTGCAAGAGCTCACGTTGACCAGCTTCAGCCAGGGCCAGCAATGGCTATAAGGCTACGTTAAACAGCAGCGCTCAAGCTCCCACCTTGAAATGCCGACCAGTTTCAGGCTCTGGAACTTAGAAGTTAAACAAGCAGAGGGTCTATGCTAGTGCTTCTAAGATATGCCGCTGTTTAACATTGGCGAGGTACACATTACCCCCGTAAGGGGAGAAAGGAGATTGTGATGGTGCATGTACTTGATACTCTCAAAAAGCCGGTCAATCCGTGTCATCCTTCGAAGGCACGATTACTGCTTACACGGGGTAAAGCATCTGTCTTTAGGTTGTACCCTTTTACTATCATACTCAAGGAGGTATCGAAAGAAGAAATAAAACCCCAACGTCTCAAAATTGATCCTGGTAGTAAGACAACAGGAATGGCCATTGTAGACGATGCAACAGGTAAGGTAGTTCATGCTTTGGAAATACAACATAGGAGTGATACTATTTCACAAGCTCTTACCTCACGTAGAAGTTCACGATGCTCACGAAGAGCGAGGAAAACTCGCTATCGACCTGCTCGCTTTGCTAACAGAATGCGTGAAAGTGGATTTTTACCGCCATCCTTAGGAGGCAGAATTGCTCAGATCAAAACATGGATAAACAAATTAATTCGTTCTAGCCCTATTACAGCAATAAGCATAGAAGATTCTAAGTTTGATACACAGCTTATGCAGAATGCTGAGATCTCTCATATTGAATATCAACAGGGAGAACTCTATGGCTATGAGACTAAAGAATATGTTCTTGAAAAGTGCAAGTATATGTGTAGCTATTGTAAGCAAAAAGAAGTGCCTCTTGAGATAGATCATATAGTGCCTAAGAGTAGAGGTGGGAGTAATAGAGTATCGAATCTTACACTAGCCTGTAGGCCCTGTAATCAAAGTAAAGGTAATCTCACTGCAGCTGAGTTTGGCTATCATGAGGTACAAGAGCTTGCGAAGGCTCCCCTAAAAAATGCAGCAGCTATGAACGTAATGAGAGCGGCCCTTGTGAAGCTTCTAAGCACCTATGGTCTGCCTCTAGAAACAGGTACCGGAGCTTTAACAAAGTGCAATAGAACTCAGCAACACTTTGAGAAAGCACATTGGATAGATGCTGCCTGTGTTGGAGCTTCAACTCCCAAGGAATTGCTACTCAAGGATGCTATGCCCTTATATGTTAAAGCAACTGGGCATGGCTCTCGGCAGATGTGCGCGGTAGATAGGTATGGTTTTCCAAGAAGTTCCTCAAAAGGAGCTAAAAAACAGTATGGCTTTCAGACGGGAGATATCGTTAGAGCGATTGTCCCTGAGGGTAAAAAGAAAGGTACCTATTGGGGTAAAGTAGCCGTTCGTGCACGTGGCTATTTTAATATTACAACTCAAGATGGTGAAGTTGTACAAGGCATAAAACATTCATATTGCAAGCTGATTCATAGGTCTGATGGGTACCGTTATAGTTTTATACCACTAGTTAAAAAGAACTCATTAACAACACAACGGGCTAAGGATACCCTTTCCTTTCCAGTTTTAGTAAGCCATGGGGTATCCAGGGTATGTCAATGAAGGTAATATAGAAGAAGCTAAAAGAAGACATAAACTTTTAGCAGACCAGGGATTTGGCGAATCTAGCCAAGCATTAGCTAGGATCTGTAAAAATACACATACATGACAAGGCGGAGTTGCTACTTGCGTAAGATTCTTTTATGCTTACGCTGAAAGTTAATACATCTATTATCAAAAGGAGATACATATGTGGTGTAAATGTTGGTCATTACATGATCTGTGGTATTTTCTTGCAGGGGCGGCTTTTTGGGATATGCTTGTTCATATTGGGTTCCAGGCTTATGGTCTGCTGCCGATTTCCATATGGGGTGTTACGATAACTTCGAGCTCAAACTATGTTATGATCGGTTTTGCTGCTATGTTCTGCTTTGTCTTTTTATATTTAGCTCATTCAAAACGATGTCAGGGTAATGTAGCAGATTGCAAATGCAATTCAGCAGATTGTAAATGTGATTCCTCATCATGCCATTGAAGTGAAAAATATGGTTACACAACATAATCGATCATGGATTTTCCTGGCACTTCTTTTTGTGGCAGGCTCTGGGATAATTATTATTCGCTATCTTATGCAAGCTCGTAAGGCAAATGATGAGCTTATAGCTGATCATATTGTACAGCTTAAGGATATTTTTAAGCGAATAAACGATCGATGTAAGATAACAGCATTTCGCTATCCGAAGGATCTAATAGATTTTCTAAATGTTGGTTCTTTTGCAGGGTCTGTTGTAGGATCTATGAATCTATTAGAGCCACACAATTGGGAGGGTCCGTATCTTCCTGAAAACCTCACCATAGAGGGTAAAGAATATCAGATAATTGGTACGAAAAAAGGATACTATATAGTACCTGGTGATGGGGTGAAACTGGCTAATGGCAAAGTCATCGGGAAAACGCTTTCCCTTACTCCTGACTCAAATTTTGAAGCATTGCTTCAAGATCCTCAGGCGCTCCTAAGCAATCATCGAGCACTGGGTGCATTTATTGAGACCTATCAATTTCATCATGAACCGCATCAAGAATCTCGTATACCATTAGAAGAGATAGAGACTCTCGATTGACGCATGAAGGGACGTGGTTGTTATCATTAAGAAAAGTCCTCACAGACGATCTACTTAAGGAGGGCATCGAATGCTCATGGATATCAAGACGGCATCTAAGGATGTGTCATACTATCTTAATCTCCCTTGGACCTATACTGTTGGACAGGACAGTGATAGCAACTCAGGCAAAATATATATCTTAAGTATTAATGAGTTACCTCATGTCATGACAGATGGTTCCTCTATAGCTGAAGCTTTTGAATCTATTCAAGAGGCGTTAGCGTTGTATGTTGAGTCTTGTTTATGTGAAGGCCACGCTATTGCAGAACCTGTAAACAGGTATTCTTTCAAAAGTACTATAGCATATAGAACAACTTCAGAAAGACATCATCGCCTAACTCAAGAGGCAACAAAGCGTAATCTTTCTCTAAGTCAGACCATCGATACTTTTATTGATGAGGCACTTGCGGGAATGGATGGCTCAAAGCTTTAGTCTGGTGCTCGTTAATCTGGGGGCATGATATTCTTTTCTCGTATCTATAGGGTGTATCTGTAAGTCGTCCGTACTATCAACTTAACATCCAGTGAGGCGGGATAAAACGGATTTGATTCTGTTCCGCCTTTTCTGGCATCCTTCAAGGAGGCGGAACAGAATTGTAAGGAGCATATATGAGTAGTATTGTTGGTCGCAAAGATGAGCTGAAAATTCTTGATTCAGCCTATGTTTCACCATCCCCCCAGTTTATTGCCCTCTATGGAAGAAGACGAGTAGGAAAGACATTCCTTGTGCGAAATGCCTTTAAAGATCGGAAAGAAGCACTTTTTTTTTCTATTACAGGGATAAAAAATGGGAGCCTTCAAGAGCAGTTAACGGGCTTTTCTGAAGGGCTAGTGCGGGCGTTTGGAGTTCCAGAAGGGAGTGCAAAAGTACCTAATAACTGGCGAGACGCTTTTAAGTTTCTAACAGATTATATCGAGCTATCAAATAAGAAAAAAATAGTTCTCTTTTTTGATGAATTTCCCTGGATGGTAACTCCAAATTCTCGCTTAATCCAGATGCTTGAGTACTTTTGGAATCATTACTGGTCTCAAGATGGTAGGATTAAACTTATTATTTGCGGATCATCAGGAGGATGGATCGTAAAAAATATCATCAATAATAAAGGTGGCCTCTATAACCGCGTTACAAAAAGAATTCACTTGGAGCCACTCAATCTTGCACAAACAAAAGAGTACCTGGTGCATGCAAAAATAAAGCTTAACGAGCGCCAGATTGCTGACATATATATGGTGCTTGGCGGGATTCCCTTTTATCTGTCCCAAATAGAGCCCGGTGCTACGGCGGTTCAGACGATCGAACGGTTAGCATTCAAAAAAAATAGTTTTCTTATGAGCGAGTTTACTAACTTATATGAGACACTATTTGGTTCTCAAGAAGGCCATATTGAGCTTGCAAGAACGATTGCCCAACATCATTATGGGATAGGCCAAGAGGACCTTGCATCTCAGTTCAAGCATATTTCAAGTGGTGGCAGACTTATCTCGTGGCTTGAAGATTTAGAAGAGGCCGGTTTCATTCAGCGGTTTAAGCCGTTTAAACATGCACGAAGAGGTGTCTATTATAAGATGATTGACGAATATAGTCTTTTTTATTTTCATTGGATAGAACCGATTCAGGAAACGCTTTTAGAAAAGGGTATGCGTAAAGGATATTGGGAGCGAATTCAGAATTCAGCTCAATGGCGCAGCTGGTCGGGGTATGCGTTTGAAGCACTCTGCTATAAGCATGTTCCTCAAATAAGCATAGCCTTGCAATTAAGTCCTACAGCGATTCCCTATGCTTGGAGATACGTACCCGCTCGAGTTTCAAAAGATCAGGGAGCTCAGGTTGATTTATTGTTTGACCGTGATGATGGTGCAATTACTCTTTGCGAAATTAAGTATAGCCTGAATGAATTTGTTATTGATAAGCAGTATGCTGCATTGCTCTCCAAGAAAATTGAAGCATTCAAAAAGCGTACCAAAACAAACAAGCTCGTATTTCTCGCCTTCGTGTCTGCAAGTGGATTGAAGCCGTCTCTGTATGCTGAGGCGATGGTTTCAGGACTAGTAGATCTTGAAGATCTTTTTCAAAAAGAATGATCTTAGAGTTGGGCTGCGAAGTGTTTTGATGATTCAATTATTTGATAGATTTTCTGCGAGCTGCTTTCCACTGGGATTTTTTTTAGGGTTAATGTTGATCGGATCTTTTATATTATAAAATCCGGTCGTTTGATGGGTGCGGGTACTGGGGTATCTTTAAGTTAATATTCCTCCCTTATGGTTGTTTCTATACTATAAAGACGAAGCTTGGCAGCTGATTGCTAAGTGGTTATGTTTAGCTACTTTTTTCGAGCTTTCTGGTATATTTTTTACCAGAAAGCTCGATTGTGTATCAGATAGGAGTTGCCTTACTTACAAAATTCTTCTCTGCAGAAGCTATTAGGACATTTAATAGACTCCTCAAGCGGATCACTCGCATCAATGAAGCCAGTGAAAATAGGAGCTATAGCAACTATTGGACCAAGACAAACATTGTTTTTACAGACCTGGTATGGGCTTGAACATACGCCTCCTGTGCAAGGAATTGCGGGAGTATGACCCCAAAAGTTTTTGCTCACCTGGTAATTGATATTGGAGCCTGAATCGAAAATGTCAGTGCTAAACCCAATAAAAGAGTTTTTATGGGCAAAAATATCTGCGTTCCCTGCATTACCTTTTCCAGCAATAAAAGCATCACTTTGCTGTGTTCCCGTGAAACAATTATGTTCAGCTGTTACCTTGAGCAGTTTCCAGGGATTAATTTCTTGGAATGAAATGCCTTGCCCTCCGGTAAAGAGATTTCCTCTAATGTCGGTTATTTCCACAGGAGTTAGCGTTCCAGTATTGGTATTGTATAAACCATAGAAGACTGATCCAGTGACCGTATTTCCACAGAGCCTGTTTTTTTGTACAGCCGTGTGATTTACGATTGATTGAAAGAAAAAGGCTAAGTTCATGCTTACCGAGTTTTCAACAATGATTTCGCTTATTGAGCTGTCATTTCCCGCTAATATAGCCGCACTAGAATCTAATGTGGTGACTTCTTCAAATGAGCAGCGATCAATTTTTACTTTCAAATCTGATACGCTGCTACCAGATACGCTAAATGCTCCGGTACTAATGTGATCGCCACCGCTGGCAGTTACAATATTACTAAATGAAGAATCTTTTACCAGTGCGGTCACTTGACCGCCAAAGTTAGCGTTAAAGGAGACTCCGGTACCGGTAGTTCCATTAAAATCATGAAAATAAGAATCTCGAATAACAATGCGAGCTAAAGTTGTAAGACCAGCTGCAACGCTATTGATACCTGTATTGGTAAGTGCAGAAAACGTACAATTGCATACGGTTAATTTCCGGGATACGCCTACAGGTATGTCAGAAATTCCCACGCCAGTTGTCCCATTATTGTTGCGAATAATAGTATGTTCAACAATTGTTTCCCCTGGGCTTGAAGAGTTGCCTTGAATTCCTGCCACTGCTCCGCTATTTTCTTTATTAAAACCTGTAATGAGAACATTTTTCACCGTAAGGTTTTCTGCTTTATCATAATTGATGGCAGAGCCGGTGGTATCTTTAATATAGAGGTTTTCAATGACCGAATTACCAACGACGGTAACCCCCAAGGTTGTGAGAGTAGGTTGCGTCTGAGAGAAGGATATACAGGTGGGGTTTTCCTCACCTATGAGTTTGCGGTTTGCTAGGATGATACCATCGGTTAGTGGGACTTTTGATGAAAGTACAATAAGCACGTCCCACGATGGATCCTTTTGAGCATTTTGGAGTGTGGCAAAAGGATGTTCCTTGGTACCGTTACCAGGAGCAGGAGCTCCACCTTGGACATATTTTACAACTTCTTTTTCATGGCACTTGTCCGATTTTGCTAAGGCAGGTGCGAGCATCGTAAGGGTTACGAGTAACGCTAGAGATTTTGATAAGAACTTCATATGATTTCTCCCTTTTGTAAGGTATTGTTTTCTGGGCTCAAGCTCAGTTAGATCTATACTACCTTACCGAAAATTCGAAAAGCAATAGTTGGGGACTCTTTTTTGTTGGACGTGCTTCCTTACAGTACTATCCTTATAAAGAGGTGATATAGGATGCATCAAGCTTTTTAATGCCTGTCTTGAAGCGAATGGTAAGATGCGTAGAGGTGCTCTTCTGTTCGATTTTCTCAATGATCCCTTGCCCGAATTTAGCATGATAGACCGGTTGGTATTGCTTCCAGGAGGGTTCTTCGAGCTCTTCTTGAAAGGCGGGCTCATAGTTTAAGTCGTCACTACTCTTGGGGGCTACTGGTTGAGCGCGATGGAAAAACCAGTCATTGAAGTAGCGTATAAGCTCGTATTCTTTCCAATATGAGGCATCTTCCTGTGGGGCGTGGCCTTCAGGAATCTCATCTAGAAAACGTGATGGTTGCTGGTCAGTGAGTGTTCCATATGTATAGCGATACTTTGTGCGGGTTATAAGTAACCGTTCTCGAGCCCGTGTGATGCCCACATAGAGAAGGCGACGTTCCTCCTCAAGTGATTCTTGGTTACCAAGTGAGCGAGCGCTGGGGAGTATTCCTTCTTCGATTCCTGAAAGTATAACCGTATCAAACTCAAGACCCTTGGCAGCATGAAACGTCATGAGCTTCACATACTCAGACGTATCCTCAGGGGCATTCATCTGTTCTTGCAAAAGAGATACTTCTTGTAAGAAGCTATCAAGAGTGGCTTCATGCCGCTCTTCAAAGAAGAGAACGCCATTGATAAGCTCCTTGAGGTTTTCTTTTTTGGCTACTGCTTCTTCTTTTTCAAAGGCAGAATCTAGATAGGTATAATAGTGGGTTCTCTCAATAAGTGCATTCAGGACCTTACTTGGTTGTGAGGTGCTTGAGAATCCTTCAAAAGTCTTCAGAAAATCTTTAAGAGCTTCATGTTTTGAGGCAGTTAAAGAGCCCTGTTGCAGTAACATCTGTGCTATGCCTGCATAGGTCTCAAAGGGCATCATATCCCATGTTTCATAAAAGAGATCTTCAAATTTATCCCCAAGGCCACGGCTCGGTTTATTGATAGCACGAGCAAAGGCAAGTCTATCGTAAGGATTGACGAGAAGCCTCATGTAGGCGAGCATATCCTTAATTTCAAGACGGTCATAAAATTGGATACCGCCCATAATTTTGTAAGGAATCGAATGACGAATCAGCGCCTCTTCAAGCGAACGGGACTGGAAATGAGACCGGTAGAGGATGGCTGCTGAGTTTATTCCTGAATGTCCGCGGAGCATTTTAAGAAAAAGGGCGACAGCTTCTCCCTCTTGATGACCAGATTGGCAGGTAAGCATGCGCACAGAATCATCCGCATCGCGCCCTGAATAGAGCCGTTTTGGATTTCTAAAGGCATTATGCTTAATAACTTCATTAGCGATATGCAATATCGGCTGGACTGATCGATAGTTACGTTCAATGGTAATCGAACGTGCTGCCGGAAAATCTTTGCTAAAATTAATAATATTGCTTACTGTGGCTCCTCGCCATGAGTAAATTGATTGATCTTCGTCGCCAACAACACATAAAGAGTCAAGTGAAAAGGTACCCTGATCTTTGGTTAGTTCTTTAAGGAGCGCATGTTGTACCTTATTGGTATCCTGATATTCATCAACAAGGACATGACGAACATGCTCTTGGAATACTTTTTTAAAGATCTCATTCTTTTTAAAAAGCTCAAGAGTATGCACTAACAGATCATCAAAATCGAGGCAGTGAGCAGCAGTCTTACGAGCTTCATAGAGATAATACAGATCTCTGTAGAAAAGATCATCGCCCCAAAGCTTAGCCCGTTCTTGGTCATCAGTCGCTTCATTTTTTAGCTTAGAGACAAAGGCGACCAGTTGTCCTGGTCGAAGCTTTTTGGTGAGCCCCTTTTCAGTAATAAGGTCGCGAGCTAATTTTTCTTGGTCAGCTTCATCCATAAGGGAGAAACTTTTAAACGGCAGAAGATGCGAATTGCTTTTGAGTATACGCAGGCAATAAGAATGGAACGTGCCCACATAGGGAAGGGGCCCCTCATGGGAAAGAAAACGAGCTATACGCTCTTTCATTTCTTTAGCAGCTTTGTTGGTAAAGGTAAGGGCTATGATTTGAGAAGCCGGTATGTGATGCTGTGTTATCAGATAGGCCATACGTGCCGTAATAACTCGAGTCTTTCCCGATCCTGCACCAGCGGTTACAATAAGGACCCCTTTTTCGGGCTCTACGACTTGCTGCTGTTCTGGGTTTAAGTTCTGTTCAAAAAATTCTTTAAAGCTCATTATGTTCCTGGATGTAGAGTGAGGGGGAGCACCTACTTTGTACTATGCTCTTGTGCTAGTCTAAAAAAGGTTCCTTAACAAGGCAAGGAATGCTTTTAGCTCTTTTCTGATACATATGATTGATCAGCTGATGGTTAATCCTCTTCAGGAGTCCACTCACGAAGAAATTCTACTAAAGGAGCGATGCCTTCTTTTGAAAGAGCTGAAACGAGTACCTGGGGCTCATACCGCGCTATCTTGTAGCCAACCAGTTCGCCTTCGCCAAGGCGGTCAGCCTTATTAAAGACATAGAACATCGGTTTATCAATATCAAGCTCTTTAAGAACTTCCAGAACTACTTGGATATGCGCTGGCCAGTTTGGATCAGATATGTCTACTACCTGTAAAAGCAGGTGGGCATATTTAAGCTCTGTAAGTGTCGACTTAAATGCTTCGATAAGATGGTGAGGAAGCTGCTGAATAAATCCTACGGTATCTGAGATGAGGCCCTTTTTTTTCCCATCGATAATGAGTGCTCGTGTTGTGGTATCAAGAGTTGCAAACAATCGGTTTTCAGCAAGCACGTCACTTTTGGTAAGCAGATTGAGAATCGTAGATTTTCCGGCGTTGGTATATCCGACAAGACTAATTTGAGGAATCTTAGTCTCAAGACGCCGCTTTCTTTGTGTTTCACGAGTCCTTTCAAGCTGCTCGAGGTCTCTTCGAAGTTTGATCATTCGATGTTCAATATGCTGAAGGTCTTTTTCCTTTTGGGTTTCACCAGGGCCGCGGGTTCCAATACGGCCAGACTGCTGAGACATGTGGATACCTCGGCCGGCAAGTCGAGACTTACGGTGCTCAAAGAGAGCAAGCTCAACCTGAGTTTTACCTTCGGCTGACTGGGCACCTTTTTCAAAGATCTCAAGAATAAGCTGCGTTCGATCGAACACTCTCAGATGGAGAAGTTCGCTTAAGTTGCGTTCTTGTTGAGCACTAATCGGTTCTGAGATGATCACTTCTTCAATGTTATCTCTATCACAGATTTCTTTGAGTTCCTCCACTTTTCCTTTAGTGAGAAAGTAGGCTGGGTCGACCGTTCTAATTTTTGTGAAAAAGGTAGCATCATATTCAAGCCCATTTGAGAGTACTAAGTTGATAAACTCATCATAATAGGACTGAATATCCTTTGTATGGTTATAGGGGGCATGTATACCCACTAAGAGCGTGCGGGGATGTGTTATAGTAGTTGTTGATTCTGGTTTCATGCTCTGCCATGTAAAAATGTTCAAGAGTTTTATTCTATGCTATACTTATTTGTACTAAGCTATGTCTAGTCTATATGACTTGGTTGTATTTGTCTTCCTATAGATAAGAGTATAATAAGAATTCTGGTGGCCTCCGAGTATGTTTGATCGTCTATCTTCAAAATTTTCTTCAATTTTTTCTCGCTTTTCAAGCGGATCTCGGATTACCGAGCAATCTCTTGATGAGGCTCTTGGTAAGGTACGTGATGCCTTGCTTGAGGCCGATGTTCCCTTTGAAGTAATTGAATCATTTACCCAAGAGATACGGCAAGAAGTAATAGGGCAAAAGCTCATTAACTCTATGAAGCCTGCAGAACTGCTTGTCAAAATTGTCCATGATAAGATGGTGACCTTCTTAGGGGGAGCTTCTACAAGTGGCTTTAGCTTTCAGTTTCCAGCTACCATTATGGTTCTTGGATTGCAGGGCTCTGGTAAGACGACGACTCTTGGTAAGCTTGCCTTGATGTTTAAGGAACAGGCTGAAGCGCGAGGCAAAAAAAGGCATATTATGGTTGCTTCGGTCGATTATTATAGACCAGCTGCGATAGACCAACTTGAGATTCTTGCAAAGAAGGCGGGAGTACTCTTCTATCGCTCTCAAGAGACAGATCCTGTCGCTGCAGCGATAGATATTAAAGCATATGCGAAGAAAGAGCTGGTGGATGTGCTGCTCCTTGATACAGCAGGGCGGCTCCATATTGATGAAACCTTGCTTGGTGAGCTTAAAAAGATCGACACAGCCGTTAATCCAAACTATAAGATCTTAGTACTTGATGGTATGATAGGGCAGGAGTCACTTGCCGTTGCCAAGGCCTTTGATACCTCAGTTGGTTTTATGGGTGCCTTACTTACCAAAATGGATAGTGATACACGTGGTGGTGTAGCGTTTGCGTTTAGGTATGCTTTAAAGAAACCGATTCTTTTTGCAGCTACTGGTGAGAAGCTTGAAGACTTGCAGCCCTTTAGACCGGAGCGTATGGCTAGTAGAATTATGGGGATGGGCGACTTGCAGACCTTATTTGAGCAGGCTGAGAAGAAGATTAAGCTACAGGACCAGGAAAGACTTTCCCGTTCAATGTCAAAAGGGTTTACCTTAGATGATTTTGCAGCAACGATGTCTATGATGAACTCATTAGGTTCACTCAGTTCGATAACTAAGTATCTTCCTGGTAATCTAGGTTTAAAGGTAACTCCTGAGCAAGGGGAAGTTCTTGAAAAAGAGATGAAAAAGTTCAAAGCTATCATGAGCTCGATGACCCCTAAAGAACGAATGATACCTTCGTTACTAGATGGGTCACGAAAAAAAAGAATCGCGCAAGGGGCGGGTGTTACTCCGACTGACGTCAATACATTGCTTGCCCGATTTGAGCAAATTAAACAATATGCTACACTCATGAGAAAGATGGGAAAACATGGTTCATGAAATTGAGTATCTGTTAACTAAAGGATATGACGAATGGTAAAAATTCGCTTGACTCGTATAGGGCGAACTCACGCACCTATGTATCGTATTATAGCTATCGACTCTCGTAAAAAACGAGATGGAGAGCCTCTTGAGATTCTTGGAACGTATAATCCTGAGACTAAAGAGCTTGTTCAATTCCATGATGCCCGTATTAGCGAGTGGGTCTCAAAAGGGGCTCAGGTAAGCGACTCAGTTGAAAAGTTGCGTCGACAATATAAAAGTTCTGCAGCGGCGTAAGTAGGGTACTCAATGGACGTAGAAAAACTCCTCAGATTTTGTATTGAAAAACTTGTGGATAATCCTCAAGATCTTACCATTACCCGTATTGAGAGCTCAGATAGAATAATCTTTGAAGTGAGGGTTGCTCCTGAGGACCGAGCCCGTGTCATCGGCAAAGAAGGAAGAACCTTCAAGGCCTTACGAGCATTGATTAACTTACCTTTAGAAGGTAATCCTCACGATCTCGTTATAGAAACTGCGTAAATGCGTATATCGACGCTTACCCTTTTTAAAGCCCTGTATGAACCGTTTATAAAGACGAGCTTGCCTGCTCGTGCGGTTGATGCAGGGATTGTTTCCTTAGACGTTGAAGATCTTTTTTCCTTAGTAGGACCGAAAAAACGTATCGATAGTCCAAGCTTTGGGCCGGGAGCAGGAATGCTCTTAAAGCCAGAAGTCATTCAAATGGGTATTGAGAAGAGCGAGCTCCAGCATGGTCCTGCTTATAAAATATTTTTTTCACCAAAGGGGCAAAAGCTTGACCAGTGTTTACTGAAGAAGCTTGCTCAGATCTTGCAAGAAAAAAAGCACATTATGCTCATACCTGCACGCTATGAAGGTATGGATGCTCGAGTTGAAGAGGTCTATGCAGATTGTATGGTCTCTATAGGGGACTATGTCCTTATGGGAGGGGATCTTCCCGCTATGGTGCTTATGGAAGGCCTTTTAAGGCTTATACCTGGTGTTGTAGGCAAAGAAGAATCGGTGCTTGAAGAGTCCTTCTCGGGCCCTTTTGTCGATTACCCTGAATATACAGCTCCTGTACTTTGGAAGGGTCTTGAAGTACCTGAGATAATACGCTCGGGTAACCATGGAGCTATTGAATCTTGGAGAAGAACCAAGGCTGCTCATGATTCGGTGATTCATCATTTTGGATGGGTACGCTCACATACCTATGCACAAGAAGATAAGAAGCTGGTGGCGCAACAAATTCCGCCTCATTACGTTATTCTTATGCATAGCCAAGTACTCCTAGGGGATGATACCGAGGGTACTAGTTCGGTAACGTCACTCGATATTCATGATATTGCCCGTTCAGCCTGTACCTATGGCATTACCAAGTACTTTCTCGTTACACCTTTATTAGACCAGCAGAAGATTGTTAAGAAGCTCCTCCATTTTTGGCATACCGATATAGGTATCGACTATAATCCACAACGGCATGAAGCGCTAAAGGCAGTATGCTTAGTTGAATCATTTGATGAGGCGCTTGCTCAAATTAAGCACCAAGAAGGTAAGCAACCTCTTTGCATTGCTACCTCGGCACGACAGGTTACCGGTATCAAAGGGCTTACTTATTACGACCAAGAGCGCGTGTGGTCTCAAGAGCGACCGGTAGTCCTTGTACTCGGCACTGCTCGGGGTCTAGCACCGAGCCTACTTGAACGTTGTGATTATGTCTTAGGTCCCATAGAGGGCTTTTCTGAGTTTAACCATTTATCTGTTCGGTCCGCAGCAGCAGTCATATTTGATAGATGGCTAGGCACGAATCCCGTAGCTCAATAGGGCACAAGTGAGGGTAATACGTAGATGCTATCAAAAACTCTAGATTGGTAATCCAATTTTTTTGTGAAAAGTCTTCAGCCTTCCGATCTCTGAGTTCAACGCCCCAAAGCTATTTGACGACGACCTCACATTGATAGATACTGTAAAAAAGTTCGCAGACAACTAAATTAAGGAGATTCTCATGACGAAACTAATATGTATGGCTCTGACATTGAGTCTTTTTGGTAGCGTATTATTTGCAGAAGATGCTGCATATACTGCTTGTAAGAGCTCTATTGAAAATTCAGACCTTGAAAGCCTTGAGCGAGGGATTCAAGATCTTTTAGGCGGTCAGCAGAGTTCAAACAATAAGAAGATATATTTATCATCTCTTGGTGAGCTTGCTGCGGGAAGAGTTAGAAATGCTCAACTACACAAGTTATGGGAGAGGGATCCATTCGACGTGGCTATTAAGTTAATGGGAACCGGCATGATAGTAGGAGGTGGCATTCTTGTTATAAAAGGATTGTTGCCAGAGTTGCATATAACAGACAGCCTTATTGAATTAATGCGCAACAGAATGACAATAGTGGCGCTTGGTGGGCTAGGTCTCGTTTCAGGATCGATGCTGCTCTATAAAAGACAAAGTGACACCACTAAGCTTAAAAAAGCACTGGAAGTGGATAGTTATATCCAGGCTCAAAGAGAAACATTCAATGCATTAGGGTAGCTTGAAGAGTGTGCTGTTTTAGATCAGAGCTGATCTTAGGCCTTAGTAACTAGCAGCGATTTTGACATGACAAACTTGAAAAATTATCCTATACTAAAATCAATGCACAGAAAAATTAATCAGTATTTTAGCGTCAAGAGCCTCGAAAAGGACGATCATGAAAGCAAAACACTATACTAAAGAAACGATTCTTGAATTTGGTATGCAACCACGCACCTTTGATTCATTTACGGTCGGAGATACCGTTAAAGTGTCCCAAAAAATCAAAGAGGGCGACAAGGAACGAATTCAGCTATTTGAAGGGGACGTTATAGCTATGCATAACCATGGAATGGCTTCTACCTTCACGATCCGGAAAATCGGTTCCAACTCTATATCTGTTGAACGTATTTTCCCGTATTACTCTCCTCTTGTCGAGCATGTTGAATTTGTTCGTAAGGGTAAAGTCCGTCGTGCTAAGCTCTACTATATGAGAGATCGTATCGGTAAAGCTGCCCGTGTTGCTGAGAAAGTTCTTACCAAAGAACAGAAAGCTGCCCTGAAAAAATCGTAAGGATTGTTATGTATGCAAGAGTCTTTGTGAAAGTTCTTTTCATGGGGACTCTTCTTGTATGCCTTAGTGGATGCGGAGGGCGCCAAGAGCTATCTCTTTCAAGTGTGATTATGACACCGGCCGTTCAGGTTGAGGAGTTTCCTAACCTAACCCCCGAAGAGCTAGCTCGGCTTCATGATATGTCGTTCCCTTTAAATGTGCAGCCGAAAAAGCTTTTATTTACTGAAACTCAGATGGTGCTTACCTATACAACTGAGCTTTCTCAGGAAGAGCTACGTGTATTTTATCACACCAGTATGGACTATTGGGGGTGGGAAGAGCTTGGTATTGTTATGGCGCCAGAATCCTGTCTTATGTTTGCAAAGCCCTCAAAGCTCTGTACTATCGTCCTTCGTTCTGAAGGAACTCAAACCTCGGTTACTCTTTTTACAACGCTAAAGCAATAAAGATGCTGCACCTAAAGAGATGCAGCACGTTTAGTTAGACAAGTTGATCTAGAAAGCCTTGCGAGCTGTTACGCGTTGGACTTCAAGTTCCAGTTCTCTTATTTTAAGCTCATGCTTTTTATTTTCTTCTTTCAGCAGATCAAGCTTTACTTGTTGCTCTCTCAGAGCCAATTCTCGTTCTGCGAGGTTCGGTATTGCCGTGGGCTGAGCCTGAATCGCCTGAGTTGGTTGAGGAGCTGGCTGACAGGTATGTACCGGTTGTGGTTGGTGATAGGTGGTTACTCGGCCCTGGCGCACGCGCTGTTCAATGACTACGGGGCGGTGCTCAATTACTTGCTCAACGATAACAGGTCGCTCAACAATTCGTGGTGACTCTTCGACATAAACGGTACGGCGATGGCAATGATGATGGTTTGCATGATGAGCGATGGCACTTGTAATGAGCCCAGCGGTCAACCCTGCAAATCCACCAATGATAAGGCCATCAGAGGTTCTTGCCTGGACTGATGCACAGAGCAATACGCACACTGCAAGAGGTAAAAGAGGTTTATAGATCATGGAGGTCTCCTAGAGGTTAATTATATTTTCCAGAGGGTGCTGCTACTGTATGATTGTTTAGTGATTTTATGGTGCGTAGCAAGCATTTTATAAACCGGGTTACGTGTATGTATATACAAGCGTAACCGTACTTTACGAAGTTGCAACAGGTGGGGGGTGTCTGAATGTAGACAATGAACCGAGAAACAGGAACTAGAATGAGAACTAGTGAGCTTGCGTAGGGGAGCTCGGTTTGGTGTTCCTACCTATGGTACGTTAGGTTTCATAGGTAGGAACTTAGTTGCTTGTAAGAGCTCTTGCTTCGGTAGTTGTGATGAGATCTGCCTTTGATGCTTTCTCTCATTCTTCAAGCTTCTGGAGTCTCTCTTTGAGAGGCTTGCTTAAGGTGCAGGCGTTCCAGATGTTGAAAAGCTACAGTTGCAAGGACATTTAATAGAAGCTGTAAGTGGATCTCTTGCATCAATAGAGCCCTTGCCAAGGAAAGGATTAGGAACTATTGGACCAAGACAAGAGCCATGTTCACACGTTTGGTATGGTGGGCAGGGACTTGTACTTGAACACGGGGTTGTGTTTGTAGGTGTACCCCAAAAGTTTTTGCTCACCAGGTAATTGACACCGCTTCCATTGTCTTGAATATCAGTAGCGAAACCGGAGAAGGTATTGTTATGGGCCTTAATGAGCCCATTAAACGCTCCTGGCGTGGGACTTGAAGTTATGGTATCAAACAAAATACTGCCAGTGCCGGTGCCGAAGAAGCAGTTACATTCAGCGGTTATATCAAGGAGAGTCCAAGGTTGGGTTGGGTCGAGTTTGATGCCTATAGGTCCAGTAAAGCAGTTACGTATGAGTTCAGTTCTCTCTACGGATTGCGGATTCTCTGATTTTGCCTCGTAGAAAGTCCCACCTGTAGCGGTGTTACCACAGAGCCTATTTTGTTGTACGCCACCCAATAGTCGCGATACGAAAAAAGTGCTCATATTATTACTGACCGAGTTTTCTACAAACAGTTTACTTTTTAGTGCGCCTTTATTTGTTATGTCTATTGCAACGCTCGTACCGTTTTCAAATGAGCAGGTATCAATTTCTATTTTTAGCTCTGGTGCAGGCGCTGTATTCGTGGTGTCATAAATTGGATTGCCTTGGATATTAAAAGTATTAATATTAGAAAAAGCTGAATCTTTAATGAGAACTGTCTGAACACTTCCATTTTGGGGTTCACAAAGGAATCCGAATCCTCCACTTCCAACAAAATCATGAAAATATGAATCTCTAACAACAACGGAAGAAAAGCCAGTGGTAGTACCACCTATAGGCTCAGACGTGATACCATTAGCATTAAGTTGAGCAAACTCGCACTTGCATACTATTAATTCCCGATGAGCAGGGTTTACTGGAAAATCTTGAATTCCGGGACCAGCATGATTGTTGCGAATAATAACATGTTCTATAAGAGCTTCGCCAGATTGTGAGCATTGTCCCTGTATTCCTCCCACGAGTGAACCTGCAAAAGGACCTGCGGGAACTTTGACATTTCCTTGGTTGTGACCGGTAATGAGGCAGTCCTGTACGGTCAGATTTACCGCATTATCATAGTTGATAGCGGAGGACCAGGTGTTCTTAAAATATATGTTCTTAATGACATTATTGCCCGTAGCTGTAATGCCAACTGGGTTGGGGGTTGTGCTAAAAGTCGTAATGGTAGCTTGTTGTGGAGATACAGAGATATCACCTGTCGGATCGCAAGATCCAATGATTTCTTGTCCTGGCTTGAGGGTTATCCCTCCTTCAAGCGCCTGTACTGAAGGAAGCACTATGAGGACATCCCATGTAGCAAGGGCAGCAGCTGCAAGTGATGAGAAAGGATGTTTTTTGGAACCGTTACCATTTGGAGCGGCATTGGCTTGGACATATTTTACGACTTCTTCATTGCAATGCTTATCAGATTTTGCTAACGCCGGCGCGAGAATCATAAGACTAATGAGTAACACAAGAGATTTAGATACTAACTTCATAGGATTTCCCCCTTTGAAACGATTTGTTTTTCTGGGTTCACTCCCCAGTTACACTCAGGGTACTCTAAAGAAAATTCCGAAAGCAATAGTTTGGGGTTGTTAGTACACAAGAGAGGTGCAGGGAAGTTTGTTAATCTAAATGAAGGAAAGGTGTTTGGTGTTGGTACCAGCATAATGGAACTTTACCAAGCTCTAACAGGTATGGGTAAGATGTGCATTCGATGCTTTTTGAGTACGCGAATGAGCCGGGGACAACGAACTAGCGTGAGAAGAAGTAACTTGGATAAATAGCATGTCTCATGTCAGGATAGGCGTAAATAGGCGAATAGACGTAGGTGGGATAGTCATATGCATATATAGGTGCTCCCGGATAGACAAAGAGGTAGGCAGGACCATCTTGATAATAACATTGGTTACCAAATGATTCTTCTGCTAACGTAGCTCCCGTAAGGGCACCCAGAAATCTTCCCACTGCCGCTTCTCTTTGGCGATTTTGGGCATGGAGTGAGGGAGCGAGTCCAACACATATAAGAACGAAAAAAGCTTTTTTGTAGATAGTCATGTCTTCCCCTAATGTTCTCCCCAATCTGTAGTTTTAGGATGCCAAAGCCATGCTGGGAAAGTCAACAATAGGTGAAAGCGATCTTCTCAAGCTGATGCTACGTAGTTTGTGCAAGAAGAGGACCGAGCTTCGTTACTTTCCCCGCTCCTTGGAGCAAGATAAGATCATCGTGAGAAGCTTTCTTGGCAAGAAGCGCTTGTATCTCTATGAAGTTCTCTGATTGAGGTACATAGGTGATAGGGCATTGTGGATTTTTTGCTTGGATAGCTTGTACCAGAGCCGGCGTAGTAATTCCAGGACGGGGATCTTCGCTTGCTGGGAAAATATCGGTGATAATGAGCTCATCTACCGCACTGTATGCCAAAAGGTTTACAAAGTCATCCCACAGAAGCTCAGTACGAGAGAATCGATGTGGCTGAAAGACGAGGATAAGTTTTCCTTTAGTCCTTTTGCGCGCGACTAGGAGGGTATTCAGGATTTCAGTAGGGTGATGTCCATAATCATCGATAATCTCTGCGCCCTGGAAGGTTCCTTTATAGGTAAATCTTCGGTCCACTCCTTTAAATGTCTGCAGAGCATGAGCTGCCTCTTCAAATGAAACTCCGATATCAAGGACAGTTGCAAGGGCTCCTAGAGCATTCAGAAGATTATGCTTACCCGCCATAGAAACTGTAAGGGTGCCCAGTAGAATTCCCTTATTATAGACTGTACAGGTAGATTCGTGTGTTCCTAGGACGACATCGGTCCCATAGATGTCAGCTCCTTCTTGATCGAGTGCATACTTAATAGTTTTTACCTGATGAAAAGGGAGCAGAGATCGAATATTGGGATCATCAAGGCAGACGACAGCTTTTCCATAGAATGGAACATGTGTAATGAATTCTGCAAAGGTCTTTTTGATATCTTCAAGATCCTTATAGGTATCAAGATGCTCAAGACCAATATTCGTAATAACTGCTATGGTAGGATAGAGTCGGAGGAAGGATCGATCGCTTTCATCAGCCTCTGCAACTAAGAATTTTCCTGAGCCATGTTGAGCATTTGAGGAGATAGCCTTGAGATGTCCTCCGATAATGACGGTAGGATCTTGATTGGCTTCAATGAGAATATGTGAAATGAGTGAAGTAACCGTTGTCTTACCGTGAGATCCCGTTACTCCAATGCTGAATTTGGTGCGCATAATCTCTGAAAGCATTAAAGCTCGGGGAATCGTTGGAATGCCTCGAGCCTGTGCATAGATAATTTCTTCATTTGATTCACGAATAGCTGAGGAGTAGACTAGGACGTCGATTGTATGGTCCCGGCACTGAGGAGTATTATTCCCCTGATGAATGGTACATCCTAACTTAAGCAAGTCCAGGACACTTTTTTGTGAAAGGTCCGAATCGCATCCTGAGATGGTATACCCCTGTGAGCGAAGGATTTTGGCAATGCCGCTCATACCTATACCACCGATACCAACAAAATGAATATGTCCTTGCGTATACATGTCGATGCTTTCAAAAAAAGAGTTATTGTAGCCTATGACTTGAGATAGATCTTCCTTTTGAGTATACGTAAAAACGGTACTTTTTTCTATCTTGAAAAGAAATGAGGTTGTCTCTTAAGAGATTGTATCTTATAAGGAAGTGTTGATTTTAACGAGCTGTGCTTTAATCTGAAGCAGCTTGGCGGCGATATCTTTACTCTTGCGCTGATCAAGAGAGGGTTCCTTCTGAGCATGTTCAGTTAATCTTGTGACCTTAGTTGGCTCAAAAAAAAGAGGAGATGCCGCATGGAGCTCTTTTCCCTCAAACTGACCGCTCGTATCTTGAAGAGCTTTTTTTGCAGCGGCCATTGTTAAGCCTTTTTCATAGAGGAGCTCTTTAATGCTTCTGAAGGTAGCAAGCTGTTGAGGGGTATAGACAGCTTCATCATTCTCCCCCAAAGGAACAATGTCGAACTGCTTTTCCCATGCCGTGAGCATATACAATTGTATACCTAACGTGCGTGCAATTTCAGCTTTGGTAAATGCTTTTTCTGTCATAGGCTCTGTCGTGCTAAGAGGCTGGTCTTTACGATTCTAATGATAGAGCAAGTTGCGCGGTGTGTAAAGCGAATATCCTGCTCTTTTCCTTCTTTGAAAATCTAGATACTTTCTTAGGCATAGGATTTTTTCGACTAGCCTAAAATGTGGCCCTTTGGTAAACTACGTACAGAATCTCCTCATCACCTTAAGATAGTGGTCGTCCTGATACGGGGTGTCGCTGTTACTTTTTATTGAAAAGGATCATTTCATGAATGCTAAAGATTTTATACTGCCTGTTGCTTTTGCGCTCGCAGGTACGCTGCTTATCCATCATTTTTTCCTAGCTGAGAAGCACCCTGCTACTGAACAGTCCACTGATCGTCGTTTTGTAGCGCCTACAACGGTTCAGATTGCAGAACCCTTAGATCTTGATATCGATTATTATGATGCGGCACCCGCTCGAGAACATGAAGATTCGGTGGTTACCTTGCCTACCAGTAGAATTCAGTTTTCTAATGATGGCGCGGCAGTTACTTTTATCGGGTATGCGCGCGAGCTTGGGGGTAAGCCTACATTGGTGGAGACGTTAGTGCCTTCGTCAAGTAAGCAAAAAGGGTCCTTTTTAGTAGCGCTCGATGGTCTAGGGAAGACTCCTTACTACTATACTCTGAGTGACAAGAAAGATGAGGACAAGCGGACTATTCTTACTTATAAGGGAGAATCCCCCGCAGCAAGTATTACTAAGCAGTTTACGGTGCATCATGATGAGTATGTCATAGATCTTACCGTTACGATCGATCCTAAGACTCCTGAAGGCGTAAGACCACGTATTTTCTTTACCGGTCCACAAGTGGTCGGCGATACAAAAGACATTATCAACACGGTACTTGCAAGCGGCACTTCTCTTGAAAAGAAACCGATCAAAGATCTTATAAATGTAGGAGTTGAGCATCCTTCAATCTTTGGGCTTGAAGATACCTATTTTGCACAGGTACTGTTTAAAGATCCTGATAATTTTACCCAGCGTGCCTACTTTAAATTCGATGGTGAGACTCCACAGGCAGTGCTCCAGAGTGAAACGATACATGAGAAAAAGAGCTGGACGCTTTCATTCTATGCTGGACCAAAAGAGCTTGCTGCAATCTCCCATGTTGATAGTAGGTTGGAGGGGCTTCTTTCCTATGGATGGTTCTTCCATATTTCTAAGTACCTTCTCTATCTGCTTATCTTCTTATATGGCATATTTCAGAACTATGGGATCGCTATTATCGTATTAACATTGTTAGTGCGTATCGTTTTGATCCCGTTTACCTTGAATGTCGAGCAGACTAAAAAAAGAAATATGGAAGCTCAGAAGAAACTTCAGTACCTTGAGCAACGCTACAAGGATGATCCAGAGGCTCTTTCAGCGGCAAAAGCTGAATTCATGCGTAAGCATGGTATTCCCCAGGCCTTGGGATGTTTGCCTATATTTCTTCAGATACCTGTTTTTATTGGATTGCAGCGTGTTTTATCAAATGCGATTGAGTTATATCAAGCACCTTTTTTATGGATATCAGACTTATCATCACCTGATCCTTACTATATTTTACCGGTACTTGCTGGTGCTTCAATGATAGGAATGATGGGTGAAATGAGTGATGCTCGGCAGATGATGTTTAATGTTTTGTTAGCGATTGTTTTTGCCGCGATTACCGTGAATATATCTGCTGGGTTAACGCTTTTCATAGCATCTAGTTCATTGTTCGCATTAGCACAAACTCTTGTACTTAAAGCACTTGCACGATGATTGACCAGAGTCCTACACTTCTTGCCTTTTTAAAAGAGCTTCAGCGGGTACCGTACTTGGCTTCAAAGAATCTGTATGTGGTAGCACAGTACTTTCTAGATCTTGATGAGCCGTCAACTCAAAAGTTCGTATCGGTGCTTCAAGAGCTTAAAAAACGAATTGATAAGTGTTCGAACTGTTGGACTTGGAAAGAAAAGGATAAGGCCTGCCCCTTTTGTAGCTCAGCAAAACGAGATGCTCAGATGATCTGTGTTGTGGAAAACTGGCGTGACCTTATTGCGCTTGAAAAAACTGGTGGATACTTTGGGATGTATCATGTTCTTGGTGGAGCGTTATGCCCTCTTGATGGGATAGGCCCTGACGACTTAACGATTAAGCAGCTTGTCGTTCGGGTAGCCACTGGGTGTAAGGAGCTTATCTTTGCGTTTAATCAGACTCCCGAAGGAGAGGCTACAGCTTCCTATATTTCATCAAAACTCAAAGGTAAAGATATTAAGATAACCTGTCTAGCGCGTGGGCTACCTGTAGGCTCATCATTAGAGGCTATGGACCGCTTAACCGTGTATAAGGCGCTATCAGAGCGACGACCATTTTAACCGAGGATACTCTATGAGTTCATATACTCCCTATATTGAAAGAAGAAAGCTTCTGCAAACTGCTCTTTCAGAGGCATATCCGGGGAAAAAAGGTTCCGTCATTCTTTTTGCTGGGTTTGAACATCATCGATACGCTTTCCGACAAGAGAGCACCTTTTATTATTTTACGGGCCTTGAAGAGCCTGCAACGATTCTTCAGATGGATCACAACGCTACAACTCTTTGGGTTCCCAGCTATGGAAGTTCTCGCTCTCAGTGGGTAAGCACTATTGCAGAGGCTGAGCAAAAGCATGCAGCTCAATGGGGAATGAATGACGTTCGCCATCTAGGACATCCTTGTAAGGGCTATGCAGCAACTGCAGCATGTACCCAAAAAGAATATGAGCATTTTTTGGAGGATCTGGCAGCTCGAGTGGCAAGGGGAGAGCTGTTATATATGGTGTACAGTCCTTCCCGAGTAACTGAACAAACTCTTTTTATTGAGAGATTGTGTGCCTTGCGTCCTGAGATAGCATCCTCAATTGTTGATATCTCATCAGTGGTAGGTGCACTACGTCGCACTAAATCTCGTGATGAGCTAGAAATGATCTATGATGCAATCGATTGTACTATGCAAGCGATTGAAGCAGCAGCAATGCGCACTGGGCCAGATCTTTTTGAGTATCAGCTTCAAGCTGGAGTTGAGTTTATTTTTAAAGAGGCTGGAGGTTCACCCGCATTTCCTACGATTGTAGGGAGCGGAAAAAACAGTACGGTTCTTCATTACACTGCTAACAATCGTCAGCTTCGTGCGGGAGATCTTGTTGTACTTGATTGTGGAGCGGAAATTGGATTTTATTGTGCAGATCTGACTAGAACCCTTCCCGTATCAGGTACCTTTACCAATCGTCAACGAGAAGTCTACGATTGTGTTCTTGCAACTCAGGATTATATAGCCGAGCTTGCAGCGCCGGGGTATTGGTTACATAATAAGGACTATCCAGATAAGTCGTTACACCATTTAGCCTATGAGTTTCTTAAAAAACAGGGCTA
>JABDCP010000008.1:48709-49980 GCA_013288045.1 Candidatus Babelota bacterium | reverse complement strand
TGCTCAGGGTGCTTTAATTGTTGAGCCTGATCTTTCTGGGCTGATTAATCCGACAGCATTCGGTTCAGGGCTGTATGACCACCTTACAGCATTCGATTGGGCGGCAATCAAGGGACACCTTGAATGTTGTAATTTATTACTTGACGAGCTTGAAAGCAATACCCCATCGTCCCACAAAGTAGAAGTTCAATGGCCAAATGAAGGTCCTACGCCATCAGCGGTTATACATCACCGTCATTATAAATATTACCACGAGCTACTATACGTAAAACAGCACCGTCATCTCATTATGCCCTTATTTCAGAGAAGCACTTCTTTAGCAGATCTCAACAAACGCATTAAAGAGATTAGTAAACAGATGCATAATCACGATCCCATTAAGTTCATGCTTAAAGGGATCGCTAATAAGTTAGCAGAACAATTCTCGCTTAACGCCGTGCTCAGCCATTCCTCTTCTCATGATCCCACTCTAAGGCTCGCACTAGTATCTGCAGGAGCAGAGTGCGCAACAAATGCACATGAAGAGCGGCTCTCAGCTGACGCATTGTTGAGCCTTTTATTACATGCTCATACTAGCGAAGAGAGAGAGCGTCTTGAAAGCCTTTGGGATCTTGCACTTGAAGAGGAACAGGACCGAGTTCATCTTGGTAGACTTTTTGCACTTGCGATTGTAGAGAAAAATGAACAACTACTACAAGCGCTTATAAGATCAGATAAAGTGGTTTTATCTAATCTTAATGAGGCTCTTATCCTTGCATCAAGGAGGAACGCTGTACCTTACGCAAAATTATTACTTGACGCAGGTGCACAGATCGAACATAACTTCGAAGATGGCGCTAGTGGCAACGGTACCCCTCTTCTTGCCGCCTTGCAAAGGCGGGCCCTAGCTGCGGCACAGTTTCTTTTCGCATCAGGTGCTTCAATTAAAAATAAGTCCATCTATCAGCAAGCAACCTCGTGGCCTTTAGATAAGCAGTCTTATTTTAAAACACTTCTCCAGGGAAGTGTAAAAAGATATGCCCCCACAAAGACCGAGGCGAAAATTGCAATGCAAAATGTTGCATCCCTTATCTATATCTTGGGCATAAAATGTAATATTCCACCGTATATTATCTATGAGATACTTTTATTTGGTACAGGCGAACAAAAAGAAGCGCAGGGAAACGTGATTGCTCCGGAATGGACCAAATTGTTAAAAAAATCTCTTGCTGTGTTGTATCTCTACAAATGTAACGGCAATAAGCTTTTTCCTTTATGGGAACAAACCATAA
>JABDCP010000008.1:26916-48699 GCA_013288045.1 Candidatus Babelota bacterium | reverse complement strand
TGAGAATTTCATGCGACCGTTTCTCGGCAACGATGTCATAAAGATCGCCTCTTCACATCTAATGCAGAAAATTGCTGAAGATGCTGGCCCACAACAGCAAAGTACCTATGAAAATGATTTATTTGGTGAAGATTTTGGACTCTATTACAATCACATGGCACAAGGGCCGCTCAAAATAGATGGATCCGATACTCCTTAGTTATAGAAATATGTATATAGAAAGGAAAATCTTATGAAAGTTCTTATATTTGCATTACGCAATCTACTCCTGATTCTATGGCCCCTTTGTGCTATGGCCGCACAGCGTTCAGAAGAAATTGCACTTCCAGCAGTAGAAAATGTGCAACAACAGCTCATCAGCGCTGCAAAAGCTGGTGATGCCAATCGCATAAGACCTCTTCTTGCACAAGGTGCTTTGCTAGTTGAGAAAGATAGTTCTGGCCATACCCCTTTTAACTGGGCAGCCATATATGGGCACGTTACATGCTTACAGATTTTCCTTGATGAACTTGAAAATAATACACCACTTGATCGCCGAGATGAGTACTATGAAGCTCTAAAAGACATAAAGATGCACAACCTTGATTTGGGTATATTCCAAAGAAATCCCCAGAGTGCTGAGATTAGAGACCTCGCTCCTTTCCTTTTGAGGATGTATGACCGTTTAGTCAGCTGGGGTCATGGAATCCCTGGCTGCCAACATTTACTTACAGAGATTTACAACAGAATACGAGACCAGCTTTCACTTAACATTGTACTGAACTGTTTTTCATCTGGTGACAATGTTCTGCAGCAAGCCCTACTCGCCGCAGGGGCACATCGTGAAACAGCAAATCTTGATCACCTATTCAACCCTTTACAAGGCCCGCGCTCTATACTTAGGCTAGCACAACTCTGTCGTGAAGAAGAACTTGATCCTAACCCCGAAACCGCAACTCTTTCGGAAGAAAAAATCAGAGAGCGTCATCTTATTAAGCTCAGGCATTTTGCCATTCGTGAGGATCATGAAAATCTTCTACGTTCACTTATGAATATACGAATAGGTAAAACCCTACTTAGTAACCAGGGCCCATTCGATCTCGATATACCACCTCTTCATTGTGCAGCAATGTATGGCAAAGCAAGAATGGCAAAATTATTACTTGAAGCAGGCGTCATTGACCGGACCCATGGATATAATGCTTTTTGTTGGGCCTGTCAATATAAATCATTTGACGTGGGGCAGCTCCTTTTTGAATCAGGTGCTACCATTGAAGGTAGTTCCGCACGCAGGTTAGGCATTATGCATTTGGGTAAAAGCTCCTATCTTAAAATGCTCCTCCAGGGTAGCAAAGTAAGATATGCCCCCACTTATAATGATGCAAAACTTGCAATGCAGAATGTTGCATCTCTCATTTATATCTTGGGCATTACATGTAATCTTCCAGCTTACATTGTTTATGAGATACTTTTATTTGCAACAGGCGAGCAGAAAGATGAGCAGGGAAAAGTGATTGCACCGGAATGGACCAGATCATTAAAAAAATCTCTCGCGGTGCTGTATCTCTACAAATGTAACGGCAATAAGCTTTTTCCCCTGTGGAAACAAACCATAAGGTGCCTAGAAAAAGATCCACAAAAGCGGCCTCTGCTTATTTCAAAACTTGAGAATTTTATTCGGCCATTTCTTGGTAATGATGTCATAAGACTAGCATGTATGCACTTTATGCAGAAAATTGCTGACGATGCTGGCCCGGAACAGCAAAGTGTCTATGAAAATGACTTTTTTGGCCAAGAGTTTGAGCTCTATTACGAACATTTAAAAGGGTCCGGATATCTAGCGATTAACGGAGCTGATGCACCTTAAGTTCTGAAAATAATTATAGGATAAGGAAAATCTCATGAAAGTTCGTATATTTGCACTAAGTGTTCTACTCCTGATCTCACATAACCTAGACGCCACGGTCGAACACCAAGAGCAAGACGTTGTATGCACCAAAGATGAACAAAACCTATTAAATTACCAACTTATCAGTGCCACAAAAGCTGGTGATGCCTTGCGTATTAAAGAGCTCCTTAAAAAAGGAGCCTTAATAGCTGATGAAGACGACCCATTTCGCTATTTGTCTATTCATTGGGCTGCAATAAGGGGACATCTTGAATGCCTAGAGATCCTTCTTGATGCGCTTGAAAGCAATACTCTCTTAGCTTTACAAGGAAAAGACATACATCGCACACTACAAGCAGTAAAAGCAAACCATCATCGGATTGTGCCACTCTTCCAAAGAGATATTAGGAGCATTGCTGAGCTCACCAGGTGTATTGAGAAAATCAATTACTATAAGTGGAGCGTTGATGTCGATTGTGATCTACATTGGACACTTAATCTGATTTTAGACAAGTTAGAAGATCAACTTTCACTGAACGTTGTTTTCAATTGTTTTTATTCTTATGAGGACCTACGTGCCATACTAGTACGTGCCGGAGCAGAGCTTGCCACCGATGCACATACGGTAAGTAATGCCGAAAAGCAGAAACACCTCGATAGGCTTTTGCTTTTTGCAGCAAGAGAAGATGATGAACTTGTTAAAGCTCTTATAGACTGTGGAGCAAACGTACATACGGTTGAAGATCAACATAATCGAACGCCACTGCATATTGCGACAAGGTATGAACATCTGCGCACAATTAGAATATTACTTGATTCGGGCGCGTCTATCGATTCCGAAGATAAACAGGGGTTAACACCATTGCATGAAGCTCGCGACATGAGATCATTTGGTACGATGCAGGTCCTTCTCGAGTCGAGTGCTAACATTCATCGAAACGGGTTTAAATACAGAGTCAAAGATGAGCTTACAGCATCTCTTAAAACACTGCTCCAGGCTAGCGTCCGAAGATATGCACCTACAAGAATTGAAGCGAAAAAGGCTCTTCAAAACATCGCACGCCTCGTGTATATCTTGAGCAGGCATTTTCCCCCATACGTTATCTATGAGATCATCTTATTTGCTGCAGGAGAACAGAACAATGAGCAAGGCAACCTTATTGCACCAGAATGGACAAACGCATTAAAACGAGATCTTGCCGTGATCTATCTCTATGCATGTAACGGCAATAGGCTTCGTCCTCTGTGGGAGCAAACCATAAGATGCATTGTAAAAGATCCACAAAAGCAGACTCTTCTCATTTCAAAATTCGAGGACATTATACAACCGTTTCTCGCAAACGATGTCAAAAAAATCGTTTGTCTGAGACTTATGAATCAAGCTGCCGATGAACCTCTACTCACTGCCGCAGTCGATGGCAGATTTGAAGGGACGAATAGAGATGATATTTTTGGCGAAGATGCCCAGCTCTATTTGGATCACTTGCAAAAATATCTTCACGTAGATGGGCTTTTTGAATAGGGTGTATATCTAAGGCTAAAAAATGGAATGCCATTAATGAAATAGTACGAATTGTCGCATCTGAAAGTTTGGTAAAGGAAATACAGACTATCAAATTATTTTAATGCGTCAGCCCCTGCCTAAAGTTGCTGAAAAAGATTTCGAGTTGTATCATAACCATTTAAAAGAGTCAGGTTATCTTGATGGACCTTAAGTCCTGAAAATAACTATAGGAAAACCCTCATGAGCACTCGAATATTTACCGTACTTGGTCTACTCATCTCGTGGAGCCTTTGTACTATAGCTGCAGAACGTGCAGAAGAAATTGCCCTTCCAGCAGTAACAAGTATTCAAAAGCAGCTCATCAGTGCCGCTAAAGCTGGTGATGCTGATCGTATAAAAGAGCTTATTGCCCAAGGTGCTTTAATAGTTGAGTCTGATAGTCCAAGGTTATCTGATCTCACCGCGTTTGAGTGGGCAGCACTAAAGGGACACCCTGAATGCTGTAATTTGTTGCTTGATGAACTTGAAAATAATACTCCCCTGGATGCCAAAGGAAGAGGATATACCAACCGCCATCAAAATTACCGCACCCTGCAAGAGGTAAAACAGCACCGGAATCTTTTTGTACCTCTCTTTCAACAAGATCTTCGACGCACATCCCTGGCTAAACTCAGGCTACTTATAGAGACTATCAAATTAAGGAGTTACCTTGCCCAGCTTTATAGGCTAGTGGATAAGTTGGAAGACCAATATTCCCTTAACACCGTTCTCAGCCATTTTTCTTCTGATAATCCTCAGTTTAGGCTGGCGCTCGTATCTGCGGGAGCAGAATATGTAACAGATTCTCATTTTAGCGACAAACAAAAGCATCTTGATAGGCTCTTAAGGCTTGCTGTTGCAGAGGAAAATAAAGAGCTATTAGAAGCTCTTATACGCACAAATACAAGCATCGATTCTCTGCACGAGGCCCTGTGCCTTGCAGCTACAAGAGATATGGTGCCTATGGCAAAGATCTTGCTTACTGCAGGTGCACCAATCAATTATAAATCTAAAAGCGCAAGAGCATCCACCCCTTATTTTGAAGCCTTCAACAATAATGCGCTCTGTATGGGACAGTTCCTTTTTGAGTCAGGCGCTTCTATACAACACCACTTTCTATCACCTAGCTATTACCTTGAGAGGCGCTATTTTGAAACACTTATGCGCGGAAGTGTACGAAGATATGCTCCCACAAAGAACGATGCGAAAATTGCTATGCAGAACATTGCACGTCTCATATACGCCTTGAACCACTTACCAGCTTACGTTATCTATGAGATCATCTTATTTGCAGCAGGAGAACAGAATGATGACCAAGGACAAGCGCTTGCACCAGAATGGACTAAGGCATTAAAAAATTCCCTCGCAGTGTTGTATCTCTACAAATGTAACGGCAATAAGCTTTTTCCCCTGTGGGAACAAACCATGAGGTGTCTAGAAAAAGATCCACAACGGCAGGCTCTGCTCATTTCAAAACTTGAGAACTTTATTCGACCGTTTCTCGCTAATGATGTCATTAAGATCGCCTGTTTATATCTTATGGAAAGGGTTGCTGAAGATGCTGGTCCCCAACACAAAGGTGAATATACCAATGCACTTTGTGATGATTTTGAGTTCTATTACAACCATTTGAAAGACGGGCCACTAAACGTAGATGGATTTGATACCCCTTGAGCTAGAAGGAAAAAACACATGGAACAAATTCCACAAACCTTCATATGCCCTCCACTCTACAGCTTGGAATCACTTGCTCCTTCTTCAGAGATTATACTGGTTAGGAAACATTTCCTTTATAACAGCTGCCGTGATAGCTTGATTAGATGCTCTATGAGTATAGGATGGCTAAACTCATTACGTGTCGGTTGACATGGCAACCGCGGTAAAGAAAAGAATTATTGGGAAAATAATTGTATCGGAAACATCTCATGAACATTCGTATACTAAGTGGTCTACTCCTGATCTCACAGAGTCTGGAAGCTATGATTGTGCAGCAAGAGAAAGCCGTTGAATGCACCAAGGAAGAACAACACCTATTAAATCAACAGCTCATCAGTGCTACAAAAACTGGTGATGCTTCGGGTATTAAAGAGCTCCTTAAAAAAGGAGCCTTGATAGTTGATGAAGACCCTTTCCACTATATATCTATTCATTGGGCCGCAATAAGGGGACATATTAACTGCTTAGACATCCTTCTTGATGCGCTTGAAAAAAATACTCCCTTAGCTCTACAACGTTCAGGTGCGTATCGGGAACTGCAAACAGTAAGGGAAAACCGTCTTTTTGTTGTGCGACTCTTTCAAAGAGATCCAAAGAGTCTAGCTGAGCTCACCATGTGTATTGAGAAATGTAACTACAAGAAGAATGACCCTGAATTCGGTATGCGCTGGACACTTAATAGGATTTTAATTAAGTTAAAAGAGCAACTTTCACTGAATGTTGTTTTCAATTGTTTTTATTCTGATGAAAACCTACGTTCCATACTGTTACTTGCCGGCGCAGAGCTTGCTACCGATGCGCATACGGTAAGTCATGCCGAAAGGCAAAAGCACCTCGATAAACTTTTGCTGTTTGCAGCGAGAGTAGATGATGAGCTTGTTAAAGCTCTTATAGACTCTGGAGCAAACATACATACTGTCACACGCAATAATTTAACACCACTGCATATTGCAGCGATGCTGGATAATCTACGCACCGTTAAAATATTACTCGATGCGGGCGCATCTATCGAGTCTGACGATAAAAATGGGTTAACACCATTGCATCATGCCCGCGGTACAAGGTCATTTGGCGCATTGCAGATCCTTCTTGAATCGGGTGCTAACATTCGCCGAATAGGAGATGGCTTAAGGCTCAAAGATGATCTCATAGCGTCTCTTAAAATACTCCTACAGGCAAGCATACGAAGATATGCCCCAACAAGGATTGAAGCAAAAATTGCTCTTCAAAACATTGCACGACTAGTGTATACCTTAAGTATGCATTTTCCAGCTTATATCATTTATGAGATTCTTTTATTTGCAACCGCTGATCAGCATACTGAGCAAGGACAACTGATTGCGTCTAAATGGACTAGATCATTAAGAAATTCCCTCGCGGTTATCTATCTCTACGCATGTAACGGCAATAAGCTTCATCCTCTGTGGTCACAAACCATTCGATGCATAGTAAAAGACGAAAGTTCTCAAGCTTTGCTCATTTCAAAACTTGAGAACTTTATACAACCATTTCTAGCAAACGAGGTCAAAAAACTCGTCTGTCTAAGACTTATGAATCAAGCTGCCAATGAACCTCTGCTCACCGCATTAGTCAATGGCACATTTGAAGGTACAAATAGAGACGATATTTTTGGCAAAGATTTCAAGCTCTATTTGGATCACTTGCAAGAATATCTTCATATAGATGGACTTTTTGAAGGTGAGTGTATCAAAGGCTTAATCATCTGATGATAGCTCTAAGTAGTATGAATTATCGCAAAAGAACAAGCCTTTCATACCTTTGGCTGGGCGCCAGCACATAGATTTATTAGATAACCTCTTGGAAACAGGGATGCTCAGAAGTTATACACAATAAGTTTATTGAATATATAACCCTACAACAAATAAATTTGTTAATCTTTAGATCAGGTAATAGATTACAAGTTGCTCTCATTAGTCTGACCTTGACGTACGAGTTCAATAGGCAACTTTTTCTAACGTACCAATAGCGCGGCATATGCGATCTTAGTTTGGTTTCTCTCACAATTAAAAGTTTGTGAAAATGGTATACACTAAATCGTAGATACTCTGACCTAACTTGAAATAATTATTTGTTATAGGAACAACTCATGAAAAAACAGATACTTCTGCTGACTGGTTTACTTGTTAGCTCACTGAGCCTCAGTGCAGCTATGACGGCTACGCTTACAAAAGAAGAACAATATCACTACTTGCATAATCAACTCGCACTTGCTGCAATAAACGGTAATGCCGACTATATAAAAGCCTTCCTTAAGGAAGGCGTTCTTAAAGACACACATGAAGAGTATGCGAGCTTTCATTATAATGAGAATCATGCTCCTCATGAAGTAGCCATGGGTCTTCTCCAACTGCTTGAAGATTATTTCAACCTAAAAGAAGGTACAGACCAGGCAAAGCACAAGAAGCCGATGGCAAGTTTCCGTGAATTTCTAGAACTGATGAGATTGAACCAACAACTGATCAGAGCAGCAAAAGCAGGTGACGCACTTCTGGTAAAAGAGCTCCTAGAAAAGGGCGCTTTAATAGACGCTCATGATAGGTCTATGCTCACAACATTTGAATGGGCAGCGATACAGGGAAATAGTCAAGTCATGAACACTCTTCTTGATGAACTTGAACGTGCAATCGCATTTAGAAAAACCAAAATTGACCAAGCATATCTTGACTATAAGGGCATGTCATATGAAGATCTGGTTAAAGATATTGACTTCAGATATGCAGAACTAAGAGAAGTGAATGCAGACCGTCAGCTCATTGTTCCCCTTTTTCAAAGAGACGTCAGAAATCTAGATGAGCAGATAGGGTGCATTGAAAAGATTGATCTCTATTGTGAGAGTTCTTCTTTAGAAAAAGCTAAGTCGTTTGTTGGAAATATCGCAAAGCACTTAAAAGTAGACCTCTCTCGAGATATTGTCTTTACCTTTTTCTCAGCACACAATAATTCTCTCCGGCTTTCACTTCAGGCTATCGGAGCACAACAACTTACTCATGCTCCTCATGCAATACGTCTTGATAAGCAAGAGCACCTTGACAGACTTTTGCTGTTTGCAGCTAAAACGGATGATGAGCTGGTGAAGGCTCTCATAGATGAAGGTGCTGATGTTACTACGGTCGATGGGGTGCAACGTACACCGCTTCATATTGCAGCAAAATCTGACAATATCCGTGCAGCAAAAATATTACTTCGTGCAGGAGCACCTGTCGATGCTAAAGATCTAAGTGGGATAACACCTCTGTATGTCAATGATACACCTCTATATGTCAATGATGGATTGATTGGTCCTGGAGTTGGAAAACTTCTTCTTGAATCGGGGGCCACACTAGAAGACGATCCTTTGTATAGGATCCATGATACTGATTCACAAGAGGCTATTAAAATTGTTTTAGAGGCTGGCATCAGAAGATTCGCGCCCACGCAAAGAGAAGCAAGAATTGCTCTTCAAAATGTTGCATTCCTGATCTATTTCTTGGGCATTAAACTGAATCTTCCCTTTTACGTCATCCATGAGATCATCTGTTTCGCAATAGGTAAAAAGAATAATGACCAAGGACAATCGATTGCACCAGAATGGACTCAGAGATTGAAAAGAGATCTCGAAGTCCTCTATCTCTACCGATGTAATAGCAATAAGCTCTTTCCTCTCTGGGCACAAACCATTAGGTGCATTGCTAAAGATCCACAAGAACAGTTTAGGCTCATGTCAAGGTTAGGCAGTTATCTAGAGCCATTCCTTGCAAATGATGTGAAGAGATTTGTATGCCTAAGTATTATGAATAAAGTTGCTGAAGGCAAAAGAATCCTGCGGAACAAAGAGAATAAAAACGAAATCCTTGTCGACAACCACAAGCTCTATTACGACCATTTAGACGAGTATTTGCAGATAAATAGCTTTGACGAAGAATAGACTTAACCCCACTCAGCATGCTGGGCAAGGACACCTTAATGCACAAGAAATGAGGTCATAGGGCTAGCCTGTTCGCACCTTATGCAGTATATTGCTGAAGATGCAGGAGATGTTCTGCAAAGTGAATATAAAAAGGATTTTTTTTGGTGAAGACTTTGGCCTCTATTGCAACCATATGGCACAAAGGCCGTTGAAGGTAGATGGCTACCATAAGTTCTAGAACTAGGTATTTCGTTAGGAGAATCTCATGAAGTTTCGCCCCGCTACACTCAGCAATCTACTCATAATTCTATGGCCCCTTTGTGCTATGGCTGCACAGCGTTCAGAGGACGTTGCGCTTCCAGCAGTAGAGAGCGTACAACAACAGCTCATCAGTGCTGCAAAAGCCGGTGATTCTGAGCGTATAAGAACTCTTCTTGCACAAGGTGCTTTACTATATGAGAAAGATAATTGTGGTTATACACCTTTTGAGTGGGCAGCTATTTATGGGCACGTTGCATGCTTACATACGTTCCTCGATGAATTGGAAAGCAATCCGCCACCCGATAGCAAAGACGATTCTTCTTACTATGCAACTCTACAAACCATGAAGAGATGCAACGTTGAGTTCGATATATTCAAAAGAGAGGGTAAGAGCACAGAACTGAGTGAGCTTGCCCGCTGCATTTTAACTATGTATGACAGCGGCAGGGAGTGGGTCGATAATATCCCCGGTCGCCGTAAAATACATTCAAAGGTGTTTTGGAGATTGCAAACTCAACTTTCACTTAACGTTGTTCTGACCTGTTTTTCATCCGGTAACGAGGTTCTGCAGCAGGCTCTACTATCTGCCGGAGCAATCCGTGCTAGCGATAATCCTTATCAGGCAATCAAAGCTTTTATAAACAACCCCCAAGATGATTATTGCCACTCTCGGGAATATCGGCAGGCACTACTCTATGTTGGAGCTCGCCCTGCTCAAAATGGCATGGGGCTAAATTGGTATTCTGAAGAGACTATTAAAGAGCGTCATTTTCATACGCTCATGCGTTTTGCTATCGCTGAGGAGCATGAAGATCTTCTCACCGCTCTCATTGCTACGAAACCAGATCTTACTAAAACTTACAGCGACGAAAGCTCAAGCCCAGCAATTGAAACCCCTCTTATTGACTTTGCTGGAGAGCTTGGTAAAACAAGAATGGCAAAATTATTACTTGATGCAGGCGCGCCTGTCAACCAGAGACCCTGGTATTCAAAGGTCACACCTTTTAATAATGCCTGCCATAAGAAGTTAATTGATATGGCTCAACTCTTTTTTGAAGCAGGCGCTAGAATTGAAGATACGGACAATATTCAGAAAGGTCTGATGAGTTTATTTTTAGGCAAACATTCCTATTGTAAAATGCTTCTTCAGGGAAGTATACGAAGATATGCTCCTTCAAAAAAAGAAGCAAAAATAGCAATGCAACATATTGCGCAGCTTATATACGGTTTGAGCACGCAGTTTCCGGCTCACGCTATTTATGAGATACTCTTATTTGCAACTGGAGAAATGAAGGATAGAGAGGGAAACACTATTGCGCCAGACTGGACTAAAGCATTAAGAAATTCTCTTGCAGTGTTATATCTTTACAAACGCAATGGCAATAAGCTGTATCCTCTGTGGGAACAGACCATACGATGTATGATAAAAGATCCCGAACAGCAAACCCGATTCATCTCAAAACTTGAAGACTATATACGGCCGTTTCTTGGCAATGAGGTCGTAGGACTAGCCTGTGCGCACCTTATGCAGAGAATTGCTGAAGATGCAGGAGAAGTTCTGCAAAGTGAATATGAAAACGATTTTTTTGGTAAAGACTTTGGCCTCTATCGCGACCATATGGCACAAGGGCCATTGAAGATAGATGAGCTGGGAGAAATCATCTAAACATTTGATCTATTTTTTAAGTTGATGCCAAATCGCAAGCCGACATCACTTTACAATTCATGCACCCTTGAGTAGTATACCTATCAAGTTCTCCTCATTAGACTAGACAGTATGACCATCATTGAAGCACGTTCGTGGATTTCCCAAGAGCTCTTGCGCAAGTATTCACCGAGCGAATCGCAAATGCTTGCACAGCAGCTGTTAAGCTGGGCTCTATCACAATCCTTTGCTCACCTTCTTGCCAATCCACAGCAACCAGTCCCAACAAAAACTCTTGCTGTGCTATCTCACATACTGGGTGAGCATCTAGAAGAGCACAAACCACTTCAGTACTGTTTAGGAACAGTTCCTTTTATAACAGCTACCCTGAAAGTACGCCCTCCCATCTTAATTCCACGCCCTGAAACAGAATGGTGGATTGCCCTTATGATCGGTCTTCTCAAAAAAGTTCCCCAACCAAAACTCACCCTCCTTGATATGTGTACCGGTTCTGGTTGCATTGCTATAGCTCTCGCACAAGCCTTTCCTGAAGCAACTATTTATGCTGTGGATATCGAAGTAGAAGCCCTTAAGCTTGCCCAAGAAAATGCCTCCCTTAATGGATGTACAAATATTATTTTCATTCAGTCAGATCTTTTTAAGCACATACCCCAAGAGCTCGCTTTTGACTGCATAGTAAGCAATCCACCCTATATCTCACCTTCTGAATATGAGCAGCTTGATCCCGATGTAAAACTTTGGGAAGATCCAAAAGCACTCCGGGCCGAAGATGAAGGGCTTTCGATACTTACCCAAATTATTAAAGAATCACCGTCCTGGCTTACCCAAAATCCTCTCTTTACCGAACAGCACGTGCCGCAGCTCGCTGTAGAAATCGGTGAACATCAGGCTAAGAGGGTAAGTACTCAGATGCGCAAATCAGGCTTTGTCCCCACCGTATACCGCGATCTTGCAGATAAAGATCGTATGGTTGCCGGTGAGGTACCCCGTGAGTAATACACTGAGCGAGCACGTAAAAAGATACCAAGAAAAAAGGCTTCGACGCTGGACTCTCTTTCTTATTGCAAGCATAAGTCTGCTTACCTTCTCAGTAGGGACTATTTCGAGTATAGCCTGGTATCGTGTTACCAAAGCTCGTACACAAAACGAGGAGTTACTCGCTGAACACAAAGAGCTGGCCTATAAGTGGAGCCACCTACAAAAGTCCGCTAAAGAGCTCAAAGCGCTTACCAAAGAACACTCGTTACTTGAACACAACAAGCTTGCACCCTACCTAAAATCAGTTTCGGAGAGTATCCCGGTGCATACTTTACTCACCTTGCTTGAATTTAAGGCACCAGAAACTCTTACTCTACAAGGGTATGCAGAGTCATTAGAAGAGCTTGGGCTCTTCATGCATCAGCTTGCTAAAAGTGATATTCAGATGCATCTCAAGCAGTCCTATGCTCTGCACCCGGTGATTTTTTTTAAGATGAGCACTGAGATACCATCAGAAAGTACATCAAAAAAAAGAGCTCCTCGTAACCAAAAAGCTCCCAAACACCTTACGCAAAACTCGCCATAGCACCTATATAGATATAGTAGATCCTTCAACTGCACACAAGAAGCTTATCCTAGTGCGTTGAAGCATACCTACAAGAAATTCACCCTGCTCCCCATAAAAGTTCCATCCTCCTTTCAAGCGCATGCTCTCTGATCAATTGCGGAAACCTCCCACATCAATCCTTGCTTAAGCAAGCAAGACTGAGCACCGGACTCACCCTCTCTAAGCATTCAGTTGAGAGCCCTGTATACTCTTTGAAAGAAAATCACGTAACCATTGCATATGATCAGCCCTTTTAGGTAGGCTTAAATAAGAAGCAATGATCAAGGCCCACTGAAGGATGGTAGAATGCGATGATCATACGGTATATATTAGCTATGTTAGTCGTTTTACCAGGCTATTCCTGGGCCGTTACCCTTTATTCTCCTTTCTGCTCAAGCCCCTGTCAAACAACCAAAGGGCCTGGCAGTTATGGAAAGTCTCCTTCAGATGTCCGCTACCGCGATGCGTGGCAATGGAACCAAGTTCCATGTAATACTCCCAGTAAAAATTCACGCACACCACGATGCGCAGCAAAAAGTTCTGCTCTGCGCTAAGGCAACCGAGCGATATCTTTTTGTTTATCCAGCATTTTAATGGTATTCTAGAAAATAAGTACTGACTACAAAAAGCTCCTTAGTTAAGCACCGATACGTTTTACTATACTAAGGCACAATAGTACCCTTTCTCATTGAATAAGAGGTCAATCACATGGCTAAAATACATCGCCTGGCTCCCGAGGAAGCCCAAAAAATTGCTGCCGGTGAAGTCGCAGAGCGTCCTGCTAACGTCGTAAAAGAGCTTCTTGAAAACTCCCTTGATGCAGGTGCTACTGATATAACCATATATATTGAAGAGGGCGGCAAGAAGCTCATACGCATTACCGACAATGGCTGCGGTATGAGCAGAGAAGACGCCTATCTCTGTATTGAGCACCATGCAACCAGTAAAATTACCTCAGTAAAAGACCTTGCTTCTATAGCTACCTTTGGGTTTCGAGGAGAGGCACTTTCAAGTATCGCTGCAGTGAGTCAGATGACTCTTATCACTAAAGAAGCATCCGCGGATGCAGGAATCTCTTTGTTCATCAAATCAGGATCTCCTGTACAAGAAACAATCGTTGCAACTAATACCGGGACCGATATTTCGGTGAAGGACCTTTTTTACAATGTTCCTGCTCGACAGAAATTCTTAAAATCATCAGAAACGGAATGGCGTGCCATTGTACAACTGTTCCAAGCAATGTGCCTCGCTCATAAGCATGTCTCCTTTAAACTTTTTCATAATGATCGAGCACTCTATACCGTGCCTAAAGCAGAAACTCTTGAAGATCGTATTTGCCAAGTATTTGAGCCTGCTTTAAAGAATAAGCTCATCGTGTCTGAATCCCATGAAGAGCGCATGGGACTCTCAATCAAAGCAGCAGTAAGCAAACCGGACTATACTCGCTTTGATCGCAGTCAGATATTTTATTTTGTGAACAATCGGTGGGTTAAGAACTATAAACTTGGTCAAGCTTTGATTAAAGGATACCAGGGAATGTTGCAGCCACAGCGGTATCCTGCAGGTGTGCTCTTTATTACACTCGACGCCCCTTACGTAGATATTAATATTCATCCACGCAAGGAAGAGGTACAGTTCTTGCACCCTCGTATGGTTACCGATCTCATCGAACGAACGGTCAACGAGTCACTGCAACATGCTCAAGAAAATCTCTTTCGTCCAGCACAGTCGCTACCCCAGGCAAGCACTCGTGAGTTTACCGAACCGCTCCCTAAGACTTTTTGCCCATCGCCTACACGAGAACCTTATCGCGAAGGGCATGCAAAAGTAGCTCACCAAACGCCCCCATCGGTTGAAAACCAAGATGCCTTTATAAAAGCAGTTACCGCCTATTTTACGCATGAGGAGGGACCACAAGTTCCCAAGGAAACGAACCTTACAATTGTTTCTGATTTACAGTATCGCCTCATTGGTCAAATCATGAATACGTATATTCTCATCGAGATAGAAGAGAGCTTAGTCTATGTTGATCAACATGCTGCCCATGAGCGTGTTATGTATGAACGTCTACGATCTCAGTTTGATGAGATAGCACGTGTTCGTTTACTATTCCCTCAAGTTGTGCATCTCACAACAAGTGATCTTGATCTGATTGAACCTCACCTTGAGCTTCTTCAAAGCTTTGGTATCGAAGCACAGCGCATGGCCAAAACAGAGCTGGTTATTAATGCGACACCTCTCTTTGTCAAAAACCAGTCTCTTGATGACTGCATTAAGCAAGCGATCGCCGTACTTCACGAACATCAGTATCTTGATGAAGCTGATTTAAGAAAGATAATTCAAGAACGGATTCATGCTCTCCTAAGCTGCAAAGCTGCCGTAAAAGCTGGTGACGAGCTTTCAGACGAATCCATGCATACAATCATCTCAGAGCTCTATAGCTGTGATAATAAATTAACCTGTCCCCACGGGCGCCCTACCGTGTGGGAGCTAAAGACAAGCGACCTTGAAAAGAAATTTAAGCGGGACTATCGCTCATAACTTCTTCGCTATCCGCTCTTTTTCAAGAGCCTTATAGGCATCCCAGAGCTTCTTATGAAATCCCGTATGTCCACCATCACAGCCGGTAACAAGCTGCGTAGTACCCTTATTAACCGCCTTGAGCTTGCGATAAAAAAGTGCATCATCACGATTAGAGAGCACATCATCTGGCTCCTCAAAATACACCAAGCATGAAAGGGTAAGACCCTTAAGGCCCTCAATGCAATCTATAGCCTGAAACCCATTGGTAATGTAGCGTGAAGCGAGAACTTTAAGCATTTCTTCATAAGGACGGAAAGCAAGTAGTTCAGTAACCGATTTTAAGGGAGCATCCAGTATAACCGTTCCGCGCGAAACAGCATCAAGGATAGCACGTGCATCTTCTTGAGCAATTCCTATACGTTGCAATGTATCTTTATATGAGGGTGTATTAAGAATAGATAATGCCGCAATAACTGCTCCACCACCCGCTGAAAACCCATAGAGATGTATTGTGGATACACCCTTACCGATAAGCTCTTTTAGAAGATACAGTAATGGCAAATACTCATCGATGGTGCCAAATGAGGTTGTATGAATATCATCTTCACTGCTCACATCATGATCAGGGAAATTAAACGTGATGATCGGCAGCGTTACCTGTTTCGCTACAAATTGCCCGATATCCTTGTTTGCTCCATACCCATGACACGTAACCATGACTTCAGATACACGGTATATAAGTTCTATAGAAGGATTATAGTTAAAAAGCAGTTCAGCTTTCTCATTAAGTTGAGTTGCATACAACGAAGAAGGATTCCCTACACTGCACGAACCACTGCAGACAAAGATCCCTAGTAATACCCGCTTGAATAACATATTTCACCTCGCATATCATTTCACATCTTACGAATTCTGTCTTCTATCATACGCAAAGAGCTGTACATCTGCAATCATAATGAGGAGCTCATGTCTCTTCTGAACATGTTAAGATAATAAAGGTGCTCTAGGTAGTTGCTTACCAAACAAGCCCAACAATCTCTCAAAAATGTTAATTTTTCTGTAAGGTATAACGATGATCCCGGTCTTTCAGCAATAGGTATGCTGCAGTGTCCCTAGAAGAGCGGACATAAGTACGATACCTTTCCTGGTATGGCCTTCGGTTAACCATCATCTCTTCTTTCGTCTTCTCTACCCTGCCACGAGGTCTTACCCAATCCCATCCCAATATATCATCGCCATCAGCATCGATAAAAATCCCGAATTGAGAATAGCGCCTAAAGTCATAGGGTTCGTCATCACACAGCGTAAACTCACCTTCAAACAAAATAAGATCGATTCCCTGTACAGAGAAATCCATTTCCGTCTTAGAGGGAGGTCTTAGCTCTTCGGGAATCCAGGCAGGCATATGAACAGATTTCTCACCATCTAAAATTCTCTGAATTGTAGCATGAGCTATCTTATAATCCAGCCAGGGATGGAAATGTTCGCGATCATACTGATCCGGGTTAAGAAAATTATCCCCTTTTAATATTGCAACCTTGATGCCTTCTTGCTCAAGCAATTCAGCTAATTCGTTTGCAAAAAAGCTTTTTCCCACAGCAGAACAACCTGCTATTGCAATCATATTAGGCACCCCTCCGTTACCTTTTTCTTTGATGAGTAATTTTGCATGTTCTATAACTGGTTTTAATTCAAGAGCATTCTGTTGCTTTATCACTTCCGCTTCTGTCTTGGCCAAAATTTCATCAGTATCAGCATTTCGCGTTAACACTGCTGCGCTTGAGAAAATTTCAGATAAAGAAAAAGCAATCATACAGAAAAGAACCCTTTTGTACATTGAGATACTCCTATAATACGAGAACTATAAGTAATTTTAGATAGTATGCACAGGTTTGCTCAGTCTGCCCAAATTCGGGATTAAGTCCGGGATTATGGAACGCTTTGATTTCGTTAAACATCTTGCCCGTGCCATCTTTTGAACATAGTAATGAAGGTGCTCCCCAACAATCTCTCAAATATGTTATCTTTTCTGTAAGGTATAACGATGATCCCGGTCTTTCAGCAATAGGTATGCTGCAGTGTCCCTAGAAGAGCGGGCATACGTACGATACCTTTCCTGGTATGGCCTTCGGTTAACCATCATCTCTTCTTTCGTCTTCTCTGCCCTGCGCCGTAGTCTAATCCAATCCCATCCCAATATATCATCACCATCAGCATCGACAAAAATCCCGAATTCTGAATAGCGCCTAAAATCATAGGGTTCGTCGTCACAGAGCGTAAACTCACCTTCAAACAAAATAAGATCAATTCCCTGTACAGAAAAGTCCTCTTCTATTATAAAAGGAGGCTTTCGCTCCGGGTTCCAGGCTGGCTTCCGTATAGATTTTTCACCATCTAGAATTCTTTGCACTGTAGAATGGGCTTTCGCATAGTCAAATCGGGCATGGAAATGCTCGCGATCACACAAATCGGGATTTATAAAATCATCAGCTCTTAATATAACCACATTTATGCCCTCAGACTTGAGCAATTCAGCTAATTCGTTTGCAAAAAAGCTTTTTCCCACAGCAGAACAACCTGCTATTGCTAGTATCTTAGGAATTCCACCCATACCTTTTTCTTGGACAAGTAATTTTGCATGTTCTATCACTGGCTTTAATTCATCCGCATTCTGCTGCTTTATATTGTCCACTTCTGTCTTTGCGATCATTTCATCCGCTTCAATGCGTAGTAACACCATAGCGCTGGAGAAAATTTCCCACGAAGAAAAAGCAAACATACAAAATAGAACTCTATTATACATTGCGATACTCCTACAAGACTGGAACTTTTGATAATTTTAGCTAGTATGCCCAGATTTGCTCAGTCTGCCAACTACGCAAATTCGGGGTTATATTTGGGATTATGTAACACTTCGCTTGTTTAAAACATCTCGCCCGAGCTATTTTTGCACATGTTAAATAACGAAGGTGTAAGCTGGACCCCAATCACTGGACGAGGATAATAATTTTTTATCAATTTTGATGTATTCTGTAACTTGATGTAAGAGGTTGTTTGTTAATTAAACGGAGTAATAATGCCATCAACAGTAAAACTTTCAAAAAGTTGATTGAGGCGGTTCGTAGAGCATCAAGAGCATGTAATAGGTCTCTTTCTGGACAGATCGAGCACTGGGCGAAGATAGGAAAACTTTCCGAAGAAAATCCCGATCTAACCTATAAGTTTGCCAAAGATATTCTAAAAAGTATGAGTGAGGATGAAGCAGGAATGAGAGAGCCTTATAGACTAGAAAGCTGAGTGCAACTATATACTCAAAGCTCTATGCACAACCTAATAACTCAGGAACTATTTTCTTAGCTCGTTGCATAAAAGAGTTCACTCCAATCAATGATATAACCACACCATCTTCTTTTGTATATCTTTCAGCAAAGGCGATACCAATACCATAAAGATTGTCATAAATTTTGCCTGTATCAGGATCGAAGTCTATCAACGTTGAGCCGTTGATACTGATCAAATTTGGTTCATAGCCAATGGCATATATTATCTTATAGCCCTTATCTTTGTATTGCTCAATTGCTCGCGGGTCATACAAAAGCCGAATAACATTAGTCGCCTTTTGCTGGTCAAGAACTTCTCTAGTCCAATACGCAGTGATACCTTCTAGTCCTCCATATGGGCCATAGGTGGGCTGCTTTGTATAAAAGTTTACCGCCTGCCGTACCGGAATTTCTGATACATATTTCAGCACTAATAACGCTGAATGCAAGCTACCTATGACGATCACTTTATCCTGCTGCGTAAGCACCTGCTTGAGGTACCTCTCATCAAGAGCTACATCAAGCGGAATTTCATCAAATCCTTCATATCCTAATCTCTTCGGGTGCGATCCACTGGCTAAGACTACTTTTTCAGCACAAATAGTTAGCCCATCTGCCATGATATGCCATGTTTGATCAGCGCATTTCAGCTCACTAACCATAGCCTGCCTAGATACAACACGCTCTTTCAGGTAGTTTGTAATATCCTGTAGTGGATCAACTATTAGCTGCAAAGGCGGTTCTTGATTTTGATCATAGTGAAATATCCTTTCAAACGAAGGAAAGCACATCGCTTTGAATAGATCACAACTGGTTAGGAAGAACGTATAACGACGTGCTTTTAGATTGCTGGGCACAGTGCTATAATATTTCCCAAGGCTTCCGACGCTAAATTCTGGGTCGATCCACACAATAGATTTTTCTGGCACTCCTTGTTCTATAAGCTTCGCAACAGTGATTATCCCCGCAGGACCAGCGCCAATCACTGCGTAAGGAAATAGCTGATCACCAAGAGCAATGCGAAAAAATAATATCGGCAGTATAAAAAACATACCATAGCGCATAGCATTCCTTTTTGCTGATTCTGATGACCTACATGTGATACAAAGTTACTTTGACCTTAACTAAGGTACAATGACCATTTATTGCCATTAGAACGTACTCTCTCTGGGTAGTTGTTTACCAAACGAGCCCTATAATCGAACTCTTTGATATCGGCCCAAAAACGCGACTATCATCATGCTGAGCAGAAAGATTATCTGAAAGTACAAAGACATGCCCTTGGGGAATCTCCAACGGTGTATCGATAGCATAGGATCCTTGCTTCCAACCGGTCCAATTTCTCTGGATTTTGGTATTTTCGAGCGCTGCCCCATTCACAATAACACTACCTTCACGAATCTGCAGAGTATTTGTCGCTAAGCCTACAATGCGGGATATCCACACTTTCCCCTCATGCTTAAATAAGACAATATCGCCAATCTGATACTGTCTTAGATAGGGAGCAAGTCGATTCAAAAAGCAGTACTGTCCATCCTTAACTGCGGGCTCCATACAATCGCCCGAAACACGCCATGGCCAGGCGCATACCCACGCAACAATGATCATGGCAATAAGGGTTGCTAAGATACTCTTAAATGTGAATTTAATCATAAGCTCAACTCCTCTTCCTGGCACAAGCAAAAAGTGCTTGCAAATTGACAAATTGGCGTCCCTAAGGGGATAAGAGTCAGTTTGTTAAGCAAGGCGAGTAATGGTGGGATCGACAGTAAAGCTTTCATAGGTCTCTTTCTAGATAGATCGAGCACTGGGCAGGATAAAGCAGGCGTGAGAAACTCTTATACATTGCACATACCCTTACCACAACGGCCACGGCAATAAGGGTTGCCATGACATTCTTCAATGTGATCTTAACCATAATCTCAACTCTTCCTGGCACAAGCACAAAGTGCTTGCAAATGAACAAACTGGCGTCCCTAAGGGGATTTGAACCCCTGTCTCCGCCGTGAAAGGGCGACGTCCTAGACCAGGCTAGACGATAGGGACAGCGATGCTTTGGTGAGCCGTGATGGACTCGAACCATCGACCCACAGATTAAAAGTCTGTTGCTCTACCAACTGAGCTAACGGCTCGCTTTCTACAGATATACCTTTAAAAGTACTTATTTAAGGGTATTTTGTCAAGGCAGTGAGGAGGAATTTCAAGCCCTCACTAGCATATCAAATAGTCGATTTCATGCAACTTTTCTCTTATTCGCATCAAAGAAGCTCTCCAGGCACCTATTGGCTTACTTGGGGCTTAAGAACAACTGCCCTACCTGGCAGTAGATAAATAACCCGAGAATATCCATAATCGTAGCAAGAAATGGTCCTGCAGAGTAGGCAGGGTCAAGATTTAAGCGGCGAAGCACAATGGGAATCAAACTTCCCAGAAGGTTAGATACCAATACTACTATTCCTAGGGCAACGCTAATAGCTAACGCAGCCAAAAAACTTCCTGGGGTGAAAATATAGATTCGAACAAATGAGACAACCCCAAGAATAAGCGCTATGAGAGCCGCCATCAGCATCTCTCGTCGCAGAAAACGATGTATATTTAAGCTAGTAAATTCACCTGATGAGATTCCCTGGATAGCAAAAGCTGACGATTGGCTACTGCTATTCCCTCCGGTACTCTGAATCATCGTCATGAATAAGAAAAGGAACCCTGTCAGCAGTGTTTCGTAGTACTTAATAATCACCGAAGAGAAGATCTGTGTGAGCAGGAGCAGAATAAGTATAGAGCTTCGTTGAAAGAGCAAGGTTCTAAAGGGGGTCTCAAAATACGTATGCTTAATAGGCCCTACCGCAGAAATTCGGTAGACGTCCTCAGCAGCCTCTTGCTCAAGAACATTGACCAATGCCTCACTGGGGATGATTCCCAGAAAGACATTATTGTCTCCTACGACAGGCACGATCATTTCACTATAACGAACCATCTGGTTAGCAATCTTTTCTTGATCTTCATTGACCCCAATAACCAGCGCATTCTGTCGGAGTATTGAAGAAAGTCTTGTTTGCGGGGGTTTTAAAACAAGGTCTTGAAGTATAATATGTCCTACAAGCTCATTTTCTTGGTTGGTCACATAAATATGTAGATGCAGCTCTATGCTCGGTTGCAGGCGCTGCAAGATCTGAATACTTTTTTCGATCGTAAAGTCCTGCATAAGCGTAATAACATCGGTATGCATGATACCACCAGCGGTATCAGGATCAAATCGTCGTAACGATACAACTTTCTCACGATCCCGCTTGTGAAGCAGTTTAAGGTAGACTTTGAGATCTTTATCAGAGAGTTCATCGAACAAATCGGTCAACTCATCAAGGGGCAAACTGCTCAGCAGCTCACTCCTATCC
>JABDCP010000008.1:0-26906 GCA_013288045.1 Candidatus Babelota bacterium | reverse complement strand
AGAGACAGTTAAGCATCATAGGAGATGAAAAATACGAGAATACTGCAGCTCGTTGTTGATGTGTAAGCATGGTAAAAAGCCTTTGAGCATCATCCTTCCCACAATCGGATAAAAATTGAGCAATATCGGCAGGATGGAGCTTTATAAATTCTTGCCATAAGATAACCCCCAATGGAGAGTCCTGCTTCTCCACTGTTTCAATATTATCAGCTATCTGGTCGAGTATCTTCTGTTTATCCATTGTTCTCAGGGCTACGCAGTCCTACGCTTCACTCATAGCGTAATCCATCTTAGTCTTCCTGTCTACGAGCTGTACAGGTCCAATACACATTATACCCTAAAGGGCATGTTGGGAGATTGCACTATACTATTCCTTAGGAATCAAGTATTTCAACGCTTAAGGAGGCCTCGCCGTATTTATAAAAAGCTTAATAAGCTCTCAATATAACTATGCAGCAATCCTCAATGATACATCATCGCGAAATGAGTGCTCATTCGATTTTTCATCAAATCTGATACAAACCGGCGCCATCGCACCATTAGGCCATCGCACCATTAGGATGATACCGTGCGTAGCTCATGGGGAAAATCAGTTTGATAAAGTCGATGGACAACATCCTCAGCAGATCTGACTGCTTGCTCATGCCAGGAACCTGCGTCACCTCCATTGTCATCAAGTAACATTGAGGGGCCCTCATATTCACATCCGGGCACATCCATATTGAAAAAAACATCGATAACACTCTCAGTATCACTCAACTGAGTCGCTTGCTGATAGGCCGTACAGTTCCAGTTATCCAGAATGTCAGGGTTGATATTATGCAGGATGAGAAGCTCGCAAAGTTCAGCATCTCGGCAGTGAACTGCTACATGAAGCGCGCTTCTGCCCTGATTATCAACAAAGTTAATGTCAAAATAGTTTTGAGCACCCTCCAGCTGCAATAGCCGCTTTATTTTTGGCAGGTCTCCATACCAGCAGGCATCATGAAATTCTGCCATATTCTGCTCAAAGTTACCAATGATTCCTGCCTCAAAAAAAAAGATTAAGCATAGAAGAATTGCCTTGGGAAGCTTGAAGAGCGGCTAGGCTCAAAGCAGTTTCTTGGTCATCATTTGTAAGAGTACAGAGGAGTAGATGTCTTTCCAAAAGGAACTTACATAAGGTACCATTTCCGGCCAGTACGGCCAAGTGAAGACCTGTGTTTCCTCGTTCATCGCGACAGAGGAAATTTATTGCATCGGCGTCTAGTGTAAAATTCTCTCTCATCTGTTCGAAATTACCCATGCAACAAACTTCAAGAAACTGTTCATTAGTGTCTATCACCGTATGTACAGCAGCCATTGCCGCCGTTACTCTAGGTGCAGATACCAAAATGATTGCAAGACTAAAAAATATTGCTGTTCGATTGGCGACATTACAAGCCATAGCAACTCCTTAAATAACTCCAATAATATACACAATTATTTCGATTCATAAATGTCTGAAAGTAGGAAAAAGAAATAGATCGTGTCTACTTTGTTGATGATAGCGAGCTGTAAGACTTTCCCATTAATCGCAATGAGCACAGTAGGAATACAATTTTTTTTGCACCCTCCACATTGCCAGATTGTATCATCATCGTTATTTGCTTGGGTGAGCTTAGCAAGTCGAGCAACTACTAATAGGTTACATACACGAATTATTTTATGATTCGCAAGTTCCTGCTGCTGCCATTCGGATGAACTGTACCGGGTAGAGAGCTACACAACCAGCATATTCATTTGACTTACTCCACGATACAATCTATACTAGAAGCACAACTATTAGTATCAAATAGAAATTACAATCTGGAGCTAAATGTTATGGAAACATTCACGTATACGGTAGAGAGCGATGTCGTGGGAAACCGCTTGGATCGCTTATTAACCCAAAAGCTCCGGGATCGATCTCGCACCTATATCCAAGAACTTATTGAGGCTGACTGCGTTACCGTAAATGGTACCTATGCCAACAAACCAAGCTTAGCAGTGAAGCTGGGTGATACGATTCACGTGAGTATCCCCGCAGTTGTACCGCGAGGTGCCTTAGCATTACCTTCGGGAGATATGGGTGTGCGTATCCTCTTTGAGCATAACGAATTTCTCATCGTCTATAAGCCCGCAGGGCTCGTAGTGCATGCTCCTCATGCACAGAGCACTGAAGTCTCCTTAGTTGATTGGCTCGTTCATTCTTTCAAGGATCTCAAAACAGTAGGACCCGAAGATCGGCCGGGAATCGTACACAGGCTTGATAAAGATACCTCAGGAATCCTTATAATACCGCGCACTAATCAGGCTCATGCTACATTTACTGCTCTTTTTCAACAGCGATCTATTGAAAAAACCTATCTTGCAGTAGTCAGAGGACACCCTAAGAAAGAAGGGCTGATCGATCTTGCTCTTGGACGTCATCCTGTACATCGCCATAAAATAGCAGTTTTGCCTCACGGCAGAGAATCATCTACGAACTATGAAGTGGTATCATACTTACAAGAAAGCACCTTACTCAGGGTCCAGCCTCGCACGGGGCGAACTCATCAGATTCGGGTCCATTGCGCAGCACTTGGACATCCCGTTCTTGGTGATGCTACCTACGGGGCAACACATACGATGATAGGACGACATGCTTTACATGCCTACCAGCTTGCTTTTACGTATAAAGGTCATTGGTATAGTTTTACTTATGATATGCCTCAAGATATGAAAGCACTTATCTCGCAGCTCCAGACTCAGCTCTGAGGCGCTGGCGTTGTTGACGCAGCTCCTCAAGAGGATCTCCTCCCCATGAACGGTTCCACCACCAATAGGTTGCCCCAGTTAGCACTATTCCTGTCATAAAGTGTTTAAGGGTCCGTTTCCAGCTCTCAAAGAATGATTTTTTTTCTTTTTGGTTTGCTTGCTGCTGATCAAGTTCCTTATTATTTTGTCCTTGGGCTTCTTGATTTTCCCCTACTTTACCGCTTGAAATAATTGGTTTTTCAGGCATCTTCTCTTGGAGCCATTCACCCTCTTCCCCCTCAAAACGAGCAGTTAAGCCAGAATTAAACTCATCAAGGCGCTTCTTAAAGTGGGCTGCAGTTTGCGAATCTATGGTAGAGAGATAATGCTCAGAAGTACCAAGTCTTTGATAAGGATGATCAGGTGAGACATACTGGCTCAAATCTTTCGTATAATCAGCAAGTACCTCCTCTACCGATGGAGCTTCAGCATCGCTTATTACGGTGCGGTAACCGAGGGTCCCCTGAACTTGTGCGCTCCTTCGTACCTGATGCCTTTTTTTAAAGTCGGCCCCATTAAGAAGAAGGAACGAAAAAAAGCGTCCGAGCATTTTTTTCCTAGTTTCGGTCATGAAATCATAATTGCAATATTCACGCAATACCACATACAGGACTGAAAGACCCGAAGGTTCGTATGCATTAGCCAAGGCTGGCCGTTCTTTAATTATCTCAAAAGCATTAGACAACTGTTCATCATCATTTGAATATTCTAGAAGCGCATTGAAAAGATCTGCTGCCGCATAGGCAGAAACTTTTTGATCATTCGGTTGCACAGCAGGTGCAGGATTAGCTCCAGCAGCTCCTCCTTCACTGGATTCTTGTTGATTTCTCTGGACTTTGTAGGCAGCAAATTTTCCAGGAAAGTAAGTCGTATCAAAAATTTCAATAAGCGGCGTACAGTCTTTCTCATTTTGAAGGAAACAGTCCATCAGATCATCGAGTTGGCGCACAAACTGCGCATCGTTTCTGCCATTATTAAGGATGGCAATAAAGGCATCTGTAAGCATTCTACAATTATATTTCTCCACAGACCAGTAGTCACTGTTTGTTATGATACTTCCTCCTTTAAAAAAGCTCCTCCGGTATAACCTGACTATACCCTTGCGATCATCTTCCGTCTTTGGGCAATCAAGAAGCCATCGTTCCACAACGTAGCGAATGAGTGTCTTACCATGCGGATCTTTCTCACAGTAGTCAGCCACTGTAAGCCCGTCCGTATTTAAGTAGAGATGAGAGCTCCTACTTAAGTGATATCGATACCGTTTAAATCGCAATGCTGCGAGAGCACTATCATTTGATGGGCGAACATAGGTAAAAGCTTTTTCAGCCTCCTCAGCTTTCTCTTCTGGTATCTCATTTTCTGGTTCAGCAGGTTCTGGGAAAATATCAGGAAATGCATCTTTAAGAACCGTAATGCAAGCTCCATAGTTCTCACTATCGTTTTCAAATTCTTTCATATGATCTTTCAAAGTCTTTTCAAAAGGCTCATTGCCCTTACCAGTGTTAACCAATGCCGCAAAAACTTCATATAGTACTTCTTGCTGAGCCCTTGTTTCCCTAAGTTCGCCTTCTAGTTGTTGATTCGAAGCCGCCTCCAAGCTTCTTTTAAGCCTATCTTGCTTTTTGACAACATCTGCATAGAGTTTCCCAACATGGCCCACAAGGCTCTTCCCTTGATAGCTATGAACGAGAACCTCTTTATGCTTTCCGATTAAGAGAAGAGACTCTTTCGTAGGCTGATTGCGGTGTATATCAGAGAGAAGCCCTTTACAGAGATTATCCATTTTTTCGACACTAAGAACAGAGTGTGCGCCAAAACAGTTCATAGCTACCATCAAGGTTATTACGAGTATCCTTTGTATCATAGCTATCCTCGTTCCTATTGCACCTGTTGCAGTTGGGTAACGTTATTTGATTGTGCTTGAAGCCCCTTATCACTACCAGAGCGCATAAGAAACCACAAAACACCTATCAATCCTATGCTGCCTGCGAGATACATTCTGTAGGGGCGAACCTTCTGATAGACAGGATCTAGGAACTTCTTTGCCCGCGCTGTAAGTTCACGTACACTAGGCAATGATTCCTTCTGTAAAGCTGCTTTTTCATTTTTATAGAGCTCTGAAGCATTATGAATACCTTTATTCATAATGTGTGCCACTGATTCTCCTTTGGCGTCCGGCATATCAACATCAGCACCTTTTCGAATAAGATGGGCAAACATCTGCACTGATTTAGCATCATTGGCAACGAACTGCTCTGCTGCAGCATGAAGTAATGTTTTACCCTCAAAAGGACTGTACATTTCAACGAGCAGTGAATAGGGAATATTGGTCGTGTTCCCCGAAGGCTTCAAAAGTTCATCAAGAGCATGAATATCTTTATCACGGACTGCTTTAAATGCCAACGGAAGTTGCTTGCGGAGAGTTTCGTAGGTAAGTCCAATGGCTTTAAGATCAGGAACTTCCACAAGATCATCAATATTCAATCGACTCTCACTATCTGCTACAAAATCTGCACCACATTTAAGGAGTATCTCCCAGAGCTTTTTAAAGCGCTCTCTTTTGTCTAGGTCTGCCTTATCAAGTCGTGCACCCAGATACACGAGAATCTCCAAAGGATAATAACCATCTGCATCCTGCAATGAATAATACAGAAAGTTCTTCTTAACGGCCCAGGCGCAGTAAGCATAGTTGTCTTCTGTGAGGTCATTAAGACCGTTTATAAACCTTTGCTCACTAAGATCACTGTCTTCAAAGCTATAGATTTTGGGATTACTCGCAGCATTACTGATAGATATACCTAAAAAGCTGAAGGCTAAGCCTAAGATTTTATAGTTCATATTGTTCCTTTGCATAGCTAAGCATATTTTTGCGCCTGCTCACTTCCCTTGGTTTGTGACACTTTGTCATTACTTGTGGAAAGATACCAATAAATAGTATAACCCACGAGAGCACCTAAACCAAGAAATAGTCGAGACCATCTTTTCTGCTTGTTAGCATTTTGCTCTTCTTCATTCTTCAGCTGATCACCGATTTGTTGTAAACTATCGCTGACATTGTGTAAACGAATGCTCATGTTTGATTGACCTCTTAAACGACTGCAAAGATCCTTCCATGTCTGCCCAATATTTCTATTATGGGCCATATAGACATCCTCCAAGTCTTCAACATCGCAATCAGCAAAGGATAGAGGGGCTGGGTGCTCTAAGCCATAGGTCGACCCTGTACCAACATCAAGAAGATACGCAAGGATATTCCTATGCTGCTCTTTTTCATCATCTGTGCCCTTTGGATAGGCAATAATAAGTGTAGCTATCGGGGAAAGACCTGTCTCAGGATCGATCGCATAGCGCATTTCCTGATCTTCAAAAACCGCGTGCTTAATAAAATCAAGAGATTCTTCAGAAGGATGCTTAAGCTCAGCAAAGAACCGATCTATCTTTTTCATTCCAGTCCTATTTTTTCCTGCATACCACGTGCGGATACTCTTCAATGCAGCAGAAGGACCCCCAGAGGTCTCTGGCTTATCAAACCACGCCTCAGCCTCTTGTTCTGTCATTAAGCGACCACTCTCAAAATACCCAGGCCTCATCCCAGCTTTTAAGAGCTCCTCTTTCGTCAAGATAGTCGGCGACTCAGAAGCACAGGCATAACCTGTTATCAACAGGAATACAAGTACCTTACAGCTCCTACGTATGCGTGACAGGCGTATCATCATGACAGTAATCCTTAATTAGGCAGCAGCTACTTTTCCACCGGGACGTTCAGGAGTAGCAAAGGCACCATTTTTACTATAATAATAAAAATAATAGATCCCAGCTACGGCTGTTAATGCTCCCACAATGGCACTCGCTTTATTAAATTTGTGTGCTTTTCTATCCGCTATAAGCTTTTCTTGGGCTTTGCGTTCGCTTTCTTTACGATCTCGAATGTCATTAAGAGCATTAAGACGATCCCTACTTAACGTTGACCGTAGTAAGGCCTTAAGCTCATTAAGGCGGTCTTGCTTAGCTCCATCTTGAGGATAAGAGGCGTCAAACAAAAGCCATTCATCAAATGGTATGCTCGATAGACCTGCCTTTATAAGGAATTTTGATTCAATTCGGGGATCTTTTACCAGCGCCTCAAACCCATCAATCGGAGGGGTAACGCCTTCAATCTCACCATGTATATAGCCAAATGCAGCATTTGAAAGAGCCCTATTATCCCCATCAGGAACATCCAATAAATGTGCGTATGCATCATTTCGTAAGAAAGTTTGAATGACTTGCAGACGGCCTTGGTAACAAGCAGCACTCCAATCCTGCAGAGTAAAACCATCTTTCAGCTGAGGATCTCCAGAGATAGGGAATGTTTTTCTCTTCCAAATTGTCTGTTCAATTAAACCGAGAACCTTTGCAACCATTCCATCATTACCATGCTTTTTTCGAAATGCTTGAAACTGTCGAAACCCCCAACCTGCTTTATCACTTATCAAATCACCGAGAATCTTCCCAAACACAGCTCTAAATTGAGGGTTCTCGGCATTGGCAAGAATTGCATTCCCAATGAGCGCTTGAAATTCCGGATTATTAACGTTTTGATTAATCGCATCGCGAATAAAGGCTTGCATAGCAGGATCTTGAGCGCCACCCCCGCGGTTCATTGCTTGAATCGATTCAAAGCTTGAGACAACGAGTATTGCAATTAAGAATCGCTTTAATAGCATAATGTTCCTTCACGCCCATAGAGATACATAGTTTCAACTGTTACGTCCAGTAATACCACAATACCATAAAATAAGTCTATCTTCAAAGGCCTGAGTACTTTGCTGCCACCAACGAGGCATTGAGTAATGCCTATAATGACTTTTAGGTAAGCCCTTAGGATTGGAAAGAGCCTGTGCTCTTTCATAGGCACAGGCTCTCAGTGTGATTCTTAGTTACGCTGCTGCAGGCAGGGCCTGCGGCTTCTCAGAAACGCTCTTCTTAGGATCTTTATAGATCATATAATAGTACAAGAGACCTGCACCAGCGGCAAGAGCGCCAAGTCCCACCGCCTTAGACCAATTGGCCTTTTTACCATCACGAGCATTGGTAGTCGTAGACTTAAAGAGATCTGATAAGTCATTCCTCTTAAGAGCATCAATTCTTTGAGCAAGCGTTATGTTCTTTGCATAATCATAGTAGATTTTATGAGCATCTGCTTTAACGAAGTCTTGCCATTCCTTCAGATCTGCAAATACCTTTTGATCTTGCTCATAGGCTTTAAATAAGGTCAGCAATACTGTTTTCTGATCTGAACGAGCACCTTGTAAAAGTTTAGATATAGCTAGTGCTTCTTTCCTATGAACATCAATGCTTAAACGTATGGTAATGCGATCTCCAATCGTATCTTTAAGCAGATCATAGTATACCTTATCTATGTCCACAGGAAATAGAGTAAGCCAGCTTTTAAGGTCATCATATACCCCATTATCACGTTCATAGGCTTTATATAAAGCCCTGACCACTTCATTATTGAATGAGCGATCTCGCTGTACAACAGCAGCAGCGGCTAGCGCTTTTTGCCTAGTCGCAGGAGAATTAAGAAGCTCCGTAATGCACTCTCCAATCTTCTTGCCTGGATTGGCTGGATCATAGTCAACTTCATCTACATCTTCTCTTCCTTCGAACCCATCAACCCATTTTTTCAGATCCTCAAGTGCCTCCAGGTCACTTTCATACGCCCTATAGAGGGTTTGCATTACTATATCATTTTTTGATCGCTTCTCCTCAACAATCATGGCAACGGCCAATGCGGCTTTCCTCGTTGCCTTCTCTTTTAAGCCATCTGTAATATGATCACCAATCTTCTTGCCTGGACTTGCTGGATCATAGTCAATCCTATCGATATCTTCTTCAAACTCATCAATCCACGTTTTCAGATCTTCTAGTGCCATTGGATCGCTTTCATAAACTTTATACAAAGTCTGAACTACTAATTCTTTCTCCGAACGAGCATCTTGCGCAAGCTTAGCAACTGCTAAAGCATCTTTTCGAGTGCTTTGCGCCTCTAAAAGCGTGGTGATGTCCTCACCAATCGACTCATACTCGATAGCATCAACATCTCCCCCGAAATGAAAAAACCAATCTTCCAGATCAGCCAATACCTTTCGATCATCTACGTAAGCTTCATATAGTTCCCTTAAAGTTACTGTTTTATCCGATCGGCTATTTTGTACAAGCTTAGCAACGGCTAATGCTTCTCTTCTATGTGCCGTACTCAAACCATGAGTAATGAGCTTGCCAACAGTCGTGAATGGCTCAACTAAAACTTTATCAACATCACATACATTTCTTTTGAAACGTTCTTCAAAGGCTCTATAGGCAGCTTTATCTGCAAGAGCCGCTTCAAGAAGTGCTTTGAAAGTAGGATCAACCATGGCTTGAATCGATCCAAAACTTGAGACGATAAGGGTTAGCATTAACAGTCGTTTTGATAGCATCGTGTTCCTTTAGCCCCACAGAGGCATATAATCTGCATTTTTGTGGTCCAGTTCAATACTCCTACACTAGCATAAAATACATCTCTCTTCAAAGCCCAGTGCTTCCCCCAGGGCCCTTACCAGCCAAAAAATTGAAGGGCTTTGCCTTCTCCGTCTAATCTCCGCAGGAGTTTCCAGCATATTCAAAAGAGCCTGCAACCATATAGGCACAGGCTCTCGTATTAATTCTTAGTTACGCTGCAGCAGGCAGTTGTGACTTGTCAGAAACTGCATTCTTAGGATTTTTGTAGTTCGTATAATAGTATAAAAGCCCTGCACCAGCAATGAGAGCTCCAACTACTCCAACCTTCTTGCGCATTGACCATGTGGCCTTTTTGCCATCATCAGATTTGCCAGTTGATTTTGCTTGTGCATCAGGAGCTGCCTTTGACTGCTTAAAGATACTTGTTACATCATCCCTCTTGAGAGTTGCAACCCTTTGAGCAATCGTTATCTTCTTGGCAGAATCATAATAGATTTTACTCACATCTGCTTTGACAAAGTCTTGCCATTCTTTCAGGTCTGCAAATACTGTTGAATCTTTTTCATAGGCTTTAAACAAGGTTACGAGTACTGAGTTCTTTCTTGAACGAACTCCCTGTGCAAGCTTAGCAAATGCTAATGCCTCTTTCCTGTGTTCATTCGTACTTAAGCGCTCTGTAACCCGGTCACCAATCGTCTTGCCTGGACGTGCTGGATCAAAGTCTATAGTATCTATATCTTCTCCGCCCTCTAAGAAAAGATCGAACCAATAGTGTAGATCCTCAAGAGCAGTTGAATCGTTTTCATAGGCTTTATAGAGGGTTTGCAGTACTGATTGGTAATTAGAACGATCAACGTATACAATATCTGCAACTTTTATTGCTTCTCTTCTCGTCTCTTTCTCTTGTAAACGCTTTGTTAGGTGCTCACCTATTGTCATGTCACGCTTAGCAGCGTCATAGTATAGCTTATCTACGTCTGGACGAGCATATTTAATCCAATCTTCTAGCTCATCCAGTACGACTAACCCGCATTCATGACCTTTATATAAGGTCCGGGTAACTGATGACTTATCACTTCGTTTAACATACACAAGCTTAGCCACTGCCAAAGCTTCTTTCGTAAGACTAAATACTACTTTATGTCTCCTAACAGCCTTGTCGAGTCTATCATTAACCAAAGCCTCATTAATAAACTGGCCTACTGTCTTCCCTGGCTCAATAAGACGGTCATCAACATCAAAAGTGTCTCTTCTGTAATAATCTTGAAAAGCTCTATAGGCAGTATGATCAACAAGAGCCCTTTCAAGAAGCTCTTTAAAAGTAGGATCAACCATATTCATAGCTTGCAGTGATCCAAAGCCTGAGACCACGAGGATTGTAATTAAAAGTCGTTTAAATGACATATTATTCCTTCACACTTGTCGAGGTGTATCGTATTCAACAGTTTTTGCCGCTTGGAAAGAGCCTGCTTTCCATCGTAGGCAGGCTCTCGTAATGATTCTTACGCTGCAGCTGGCAGGGCCTGCGGCTTTTGAGAAAGAGTATTTTTAGGACCCTTAGAGCTCATAAAATAGTATACGAGCCCGGCACCAGCAACGAGTGCTCCAACTGCTCCGACCTTCTTGCCCAAAGACCATGTGCCATCATTATTTTTTTTTCTATCTTTCTTTATAGGTTCTTTATCTATAGTTATGTCAGACGAAGTTGCAGGAGAAAGCTTGAAGAGATTCGATACATCATCCCTCTTGAGAGCTTCAATTCTTTGAGCAAGCGTTACCTTCTTATCAGAATCATAATAAATCTTGCTAACATCTGCTTTTACAAAGCCTTGCCATTCTTTTAGATCTTCAAATACCGTTGAATCTGTTTCATAGGCCTTAAACAAGGTCAGCAGTACTGAGTGCTTATTTGAGCGAACTCTCTGTACAAGTTTAGCAAAAGCCAATGCCTCTTTCCTGTGCTCATTTGCACTAAGCTCTCTAAATCGTTGACTATCTTTACGTGCAGGAGCACCGACCGCGCCAGCCCCCTTTTTTCTGGAGAAAAAGGCCCCAAACGGATTGCCGAGAGAACTAAACACTGAAGATGCAATCTCTTTTACTGAAGTATCCTTACTTTGTGCATTCATGTTTAAACGCTCCCCAACACGATCCCCTATGGTCTTCCCAGGCTTTGCAGGATCATAGTCTATAGTATCTATATCGTCTGCCTCCTCGAACTGATTAAGCCAATCTTCGAGATCTTCGAGTGCTGTGGAATCGTTTTCATAGGCTTGGTAAAGCGTTTGCATTACTGAATTCCTATCTGAGCGCTTCGGATCTACGATTATGGCAATCTCTAATGCTTCTTTTCTTGTCTCTTTTGCGCGTAAGAGCTCCGTAATGCGCTCTCCAATAGTTTGCTTACTCTTACTATTATAGTAGAACTGATCTACGTCTAGAGGGAACATCTTAATCCAACTTTTTAGGTCGTCCAACACGTCTTGACCACTTTCGTACGCCCGAAAGAGAGTATAAAAAACTGAACCTTTGTTAGTGCGAAAGCCCTGTAAAAGCCTAGCAACAGCTAAGGTCTCTTCTCTTGTCTCATCAACATCTAAACGCTCAGCAATCCGATCAGCGATGGACTTATCACACTTCTTCGCAGGATCCTGGTAATGGTACCGATCTACATCAGGTTGAGCGTACGGAGCCCAATATGCTATAGCATCTAATACTGCATAACCATTCTCATAAGCTTTGTATAAAGTTCTAATAACCGATCTCTTGTCGGTTCGCCTACAATGCACAACTCGAGCAACTAAAATCGCTGTGTTCGGATGAGTAACCAAAGCTTCAGAAATGCGTTGACCTACGGTCTTACCTGGCTCAATAAAAAGTTCATCAACATTACACATATCGCTGTTGAAATGATTTCTGAAGTCTTCATAAGCAGCCCGATCAATGAGGGCCCTTTCAAGAAGCTCTTTAAAAGTAGGATCAACCATATTCATAGCTTGCAGTGATCCAAAGCCTGAGGCCACGAGGATTGCAATTAAAAGTCGTTTAAATGACATATTATTCCTTCACACTTGTCGAGGTGTATCGTATTCAACAGTTAGAAAGAGCCTGCACTCCATCGTAGGCAGGCTCTCAAAATGATTCTTACGCTGCAGCTGGCAGAGTCTGTGGATTTTGAGAAAGAGTATTCTTAGAATCCTTGGCATTCATAAAATAGTACACAAGCCCGGCACCAGCAACGAGTGCTCCAACTGCTCCGACCTTCTTGCCCAAAGACCATTTGCCATCATTATTTTTTTTTCTATCTTTCTTTATAGGTTCTTTATCTATAGTTATGTCAGACGGAGTTGCAGGAGAAAGCTTAAAGAGATTTGAAACATCATCCCTCTTGAGAGCTTCAATTCTTTGAGCAAGCGTTATCTTCTTATCAGAATCATAGTAGATTTTACTACTATCTGCTTTAACAAAGTCTTGCCATTCCTTCAAGTCTGCAAATACCGTTGGATCCTGTTCATAGGCCTTAAATAAGGTCAGCGTCACTGAGTGCTTTTTTGAGCGGCCTCTCTGTGCAAGCTTAGCAAAAGCTAATGCCTCTTTTCTGTGCTCATGCGCACTTAAACCGTCATAAAGGAGCTCACCAGTTGCTGGATCAGTATCCACCACAAACAATTCTTTTTTGGTGGCAAAGGCATCAAACACTACATGGTACAGGGACTCAAACGCTGAAGCAAGTCTCCCTTTTTTATGAGCATTTTTGCTATGTGCTTTGATATTTAAACGTTCTGCAATACGATCACCAATGGTCTTCCCAGGCTTAGTTGAATCATAATCTACATAATCTATATCATCTCCTCCCTCTTCGAAGCAATCGAACCAATTTTCCAGATCCTCAAGTGCCGTGGGATCCACTTCATAGGCCCTATAGAGGGTTTGAATCACTGATTGATGCCGTGATCGTTCTAGATCTACAATACAGGCAACCTCCAATGCCTCTTTCCTCGTAGCCTTGTCACGTAAACGCTCTAAGATATGCTCTCCAATGGTGGTCTTATCCCCCTGTTTAGCGGGAGCATAGTAGCACCGGTCTACGTCTAGAGGGAACTTCTGAAACCAACTTTCTAGGTCATTCAATACCTCTCGATCAATTTCATAGGCCTTATATAAGACCCGAAAAACTGTATTTTTGTTAGTGCGAGTACCCTGCAAAAGCTCAGCAACAGCTAATGCCTCTTTTCTCGTCCTTCTATCTTTTAAACGCTTTGTAATATGTTGACCAATAGTCATATCACCGTTAACAGGGTCATAGTGGACTTTATCTACATCTGGACGAGCAAACTTGACCCAATAGACTAGATCATCCCATACTGTTTGACCGTTTTCATAGGCCCTATATAAGGTCCGGATAACCGATACCCGGTTGGTTCGTTTCGAATGCACAAGTTCAGCAACTTTCAGCGCTGTTTTCGCATGAGTAACCAAATGATCAGCAATGAGCTGACCAGCCGTCTTATCGGGCTCAATAAGAAGTTTGTCAACATTATACATATCATTCCTGTAATGATCTCTGAAGTCTTCAAAAGCACCCTGATCTACAAGGGCCCTTTCAAGAAGCTCCTTAGAAATAGGATCAATCATATCGATAGCTTGCATCGATCCAAAGCCTGAGACCACCAGGATTATAATTAAAAATCTTTTTAATAGCATAGTATTCCTTTATGCTCATAGAGGTATATCTTTTTCGACTTCATGTTCAGTACTACATACCATAGCATGAAATAAGTTTCTCTTCAAAGGCCTTAGTTTTTGAGTAATATCATGGCAAAGCCTCATTATGTCATTTGAGTGAGCCCGTACTAAGAGAGATATCCCAAAACACATTCTTAGTAGATATAAGTACCCATTGATAAACTATTATTACCGCAAGGAGTAGGTCGCTTTTCGTTCTTCTTCACAATTCCCTCACGAAAATCGCATTAAAAAAGAGCCTGTCCTCCATTATTGGAACAGGCTCCCCGTCGTATAATTCATAGTTACGCTACAGCAGGCAACTGCGATTGATCAGAAAGTTTATTTTTAGAATCTTTATTGTTCATATAATAGTACAAGAGACCTGCACCAGCAGCAAGCGCTGTAACTACTCCAACCTTCTTGCCCATTGACCATTTGGCCTTTTTACCATCATCAGATTTGCCACTTAATTTTGCTTTTGCATCAGGAGCTGCCTGTGACAGCTTAAAGATACTTGTTAAAGCATCCCTGTTGAGAGCTTCAACCCTTTGAGCAATTGTTATCTTCTTAGCAGAATCATAGTAGATTTCACTACTATCTGCTTTAACAAAGTCTTGCCAATCCTTTAGGTCTGCAATTACCGATGAGTCTTTTTCATAAGCTTTAAATAAGGTCACCATGACAGAGTGCTTATTCGACCGAGCACTCTGTGCAATCTTAGCAAAAACTAATGCCTCTTTCCTATGCTCATTCGTACTTAAGCGCTCTGCAATACGATCACCTATGGTCTTGCCATCATAATAGTCCACCTTATCTATATCTTGCCTATGTCTCTCAACCCAAATTTGCAGGTTCGCAAATCTTCTCGCTGGATCTATTTCATAATTTTCATAGAGATCTCGAAATCTTTGAGGACGAATTCTATCGTTGCAATCTACAAGCATCCAGGAGGCTTGAATCAATCCAAAGCCCGTGACCAACAAGGTTACCATTAAAAGTCGTTTTAATAACATGCTGTTCCTTCACACTTGTCGAGGTGTATCGTATTCAACTTCATGTTGAGTCCTACTTACAATAGCATGCAATACGTTTCTCTTCAAAGGCCTTAGTTTTTGTCGCAAGGAGTAGATCGTTTTTCCTTCTTCTTCACAATTCCCGCAAGAAAATCGCATGCAAAAAAGAGCCTGTACTCTATGATAGGCACAGGCTCTCGTATAATTCTTAGTTACGCTACAGCAGGTAGAGGTTGATCTGATAATTTATTTTTAGAATCTTTATTGTTCATATAATAGTACAAGAGACTTGCACCAGCAGCAAACGCTGTAACTACTCCAACCTTCTTGCCCATTGACCATTTGGCCTTTTTACCATCAACTGGTTGCGTTATCGTAGAGTGCTTAAAGAGGTTTGAGACATCATCCCTACTAAGAGCTGCAACTTTTTGAGCAATCGTTATCTTCTTAGCAGAATCATAGTAGATTTTGCTAACATCTGCTTTAACAAATTCTTGCCATTCCTTGAGCTCCACAAATACCGTTGGATCTTTTTCATAGGCTTTATACAAAACTAGCAATACTGAATTTTTCTGTGAACGGGCACCTTGCACAAGCTTGGCAACAGCTAATGCTTCTTTCCTATGGGTATTCGTTCTTAGATGTTTTGCGATGCGATCACCAATAGTCTCAGTACGCTTAGCAGAACCATAAAATACCGTATCTATATCGAGAGGAAACTTCACAAACCAGTCTTCGAGCTCAGCATATGCTGCATTATCGCAAAAAAGTTCATAGTCCTTATATAATTCCCGGAATATTACCTTCTTGCACGAGCGAGCCCCCTGTACAACAGCAGCAATGGCAAGTGCTTCCTTCTTATGCCACTGAGTTCTTAAACGTTCTGTAATGCGATCACCTATAGTCTTGCCCGGATCTTCCGGATTGTAGTCTATTTCATCAACATCGTCTGCACCTTCGAAAGCAACAATCCATTTTTTTATATCTTCAAGTACTGTCTGATCTTTTTCATAGGCCGCATACAGTGTTTGCATTACTATATTCCTATCTGCACGGTACTCATCTACAAGCATGGCAACATCTAATGCTGCTTTTCTGGTATCTCGCACCTTTAAACGCTTTGTAATGTGCTCACCAATGGTCCCTGCATCTTTATCTGCAGGATCATAATCGATATCATCTACATCTAGGTAGAGATCGTCGGGAAAATCCTCAATCCAGTGCTCTAGATCGGCTAATACTGTCTGATCTTTTTCATGAAGTTTATATAATTCCCGAAAAACTGATGACTTGTCCGAACTTTTATTAAGAACAAGCCGAGCAACAGTTAGAGCTGCAGCTCTATGGGTGCCCAAAAATGTATTGATGTGCTGACTAACAGTCACACCTAATGTGTACATCAGTTCATCAGCATCAAATGGGTTAGCTCTGAAATGTTCTTCAAAGGCTTCAAAGTGCCTTTGATCCTGAACAGCCCTATCAAGAAGATCCCCCGAGACCTGATCAATCACTGCTTGCACCGATCCAGAACCTGAGATTATAAGGCCTACCATAATAAATCGTTTTAATAGCATAGCATTCCTTTACGCTCATGAAAGTATAGCTTCAGCTTTTACGTACTTTAAACCACAATACCATAAAATAGGTCTCTCTTCAAAGGCCTTATGTGCTTCTGGCAATGACATAGTTCTCATGAAACACCAAAACATGGAACGATTTCACCTGAAACATACAAACGGTCATTCCCTTCATATGCAATGAGAAGAGCCTGCACCCTATTATAGGGAGTACAGGCTCTCGTAATGATTCTTAGTTACGCTGCAGCAGGCAACTGAGGTTGCTCAGATAGTTTATTTTTATCCTTACTATTCATGTAATAGTACAAGAGACATGCACAAGCAGTGAGTGCTGCAACTCCAACCTTCCTACCCATCGACCATTGCGTCTTTTTACCATCATTGTTTGTCTTAGGGAGATTGAAGAGTTTCAACAGATCATCCCTATTAAGAGCTTGAATTCTTTCAGCAATAGTTTCAGGGCGTGCAGGATCAAAGCGAATCACCTTAACATCTGCTTTCACAAATTCTTGCCATTCCTTCAGATAGCCAAATATCGTTTGATCCTTTTCATACGCTGTATACAAAGTCCGTAGAACTGATTCTTTCGACGTACGAGCACCCTGAACAAGCTTAGCAACTGCTAATGCATCTTTCCGAGCAACATTCATTTTTAAGCGCTCAGCAATGGACTCACCAAAGGTCTTGCCTCGATGAGCTGGATCATGGTTCACCATATCTACGTCTAGAGGGAACTGCTCAAACCAATCTTTTAGGTCCTTCAGTGCTGTTGGATCGATCACCTGAGCTTTATATAACTGCCTGAAAACGTCTGACTTATTCGAGCGATGATTTTGTATAAGCTTAGCAACAGCAAGTACTCCCTCTCTCTGTTGATAATACAAACGATGAGAAATAAGCTGACCTATAGTGACCCCATCACTGCTCATTATGGTATCAACATCAACTCTATTTTTATTGAAGTACTCTTCAAAGGATTTATAACCAGTATGGTCTCGAAGAGCCCCCTTAAGAAGATTTTTGAAAGTCCTAAGATCGAACGTAGCTTGAATCGATCCAAAGAGTGAGACTATAAGGGTTACCGTCAAGAGTCGTTTTACGAGCATAGTGTTCCTTTATGGAGATGTATAAGCTTCAACTTTTTCCTACTGCATACAACAATAGCATAAAATCCATCTCTCTTCAAAGGTCGTACATCGCACAAAAGAAAAGTGCAGCACATTTCTTACTTAAGAACCCTTCTTAACATCAGGTATTTTCTCCAGCCAATTCCTTCACAAACCCCACTACATACAAAAGAGCCTGTACCCAAAGTAGGTACAGGCTCTCGTATTAATTTAATTTACGCAGCTAGGGTCTGGCTCTCATTTTTAGAAGCTTTAAAGTTCATATAATAATAGTAGCACAAGACACCTGCACCAGCAACAAGTGTTGCAAGTCCCAATGTTTTACCGATTGAAGATTTAGCCTTTTTATCATCAGGAGTCTTGGCATTTGGTTGCGCTGTAGCAGTTATCTTAAAGAGATTTGATAGGTCATCTCTCTTAAGAGCTTCAATTCTTTGACCAATCGTCTCAGGAAGAGCAGGATCAAAACGAATCGCTGTAACATCTGCGTTAACAAATTCTTGCCATTCTTTTAGATCTGCAAATACCGTTTGATCCTTTTCATACGCTGTATACAAAGTTCGCAGTACCGATTCTTTATTAGAACGCTCAGCCTGTACAAGCTTGGCAACAGCCAATGCTTCTTTTCTTGTCTTATCCTTACTTAAACGCGCTGCAATACGCTCACCAATGGTCTTACCTGCTTTAGCTGGATCATACTGTATCTTATCCACGTCATCACCCGTGAACTCATCAAACCAACTTTGTAGTTCTTGCAATGCTGTTGGATCACTTTCATAGGCTTTATACAAGGTTTGAAAAACTATATCATCCTTCGAACGATCAAGCTGTACAACCATAGCAACAGCCAATGCTTCTTTTCTCGTCGCCTTGTTATTTAAACGCTCTGTGATGCGCTCACCAATGGTCTTACCTGGCGCATAGTTCACAGCATCAACATCTTTCTTAGAAACCTTGACCCAACCTTCAAGGTCTTCAAGCGCTGTTTTATCGTTTTCACAGGCTATATACAGGGTTTGAAGTACTATATCCTTGTTCGTACGATCTACCTGCACAAGCTTAGCAACAGCTAATGCACCTTTTCTCGTCGCCGGGTTAATTAAACGATCTGTTATGCGCGCCCCAATCGTCTTGCCTGGCGCATAGTTCATAGCGTCTACATTTTCCTCGAAATCTTCGAGCCAACTTTTAAGTTCCTCAAGTGCTGTTGGATCACTTTCATAGATTGAATATAAGGTTTGAAATACTATATCCTCATTGGAACGAGCACCATGAACAAGCTTAGCAACTGCTAATGCTGGTTTTCTAAATTCTTTCTTTTTCAACCGAGCAGTAATGATCTCACCTACAGCATTTTTGTCGAAAATAACTCTATCAACATCATAGGTAGTTTTTTTGTACTGTTCTTCAAAGGCTTTATAGTGCTTTAGATCCTCAAGAGCTCCTTTAAGACGTTCTTTGGAAGTAGCATCGAGGTTAGCCATGGCTTGCACCGATCCAAAGCCTGAAACAAAGAGGAGAGTTATAGGTACAATTCGTTTAAATAGCATAATTTTCCTTTACTGAGGTGTGAGCTTCAATCTTTTACTTACTGCTATAACATAGCACATAATGCGCTACTCTTCAAAAGCCTTATTTTTATTGATACTCCCGAAACGATTCCCTAGTATCTGTAGGAAGATACTTTTTAGAACAATACGCTACTCAAGATTCGGTTAAGAAGTAGTTACTATACTCCACACAATGCATAGATTCACTCATGAAAAAGCCTGTACCCCAGTAAGGAGGTACAGGCTCTCATATGATACTTAGTTACGCCGCCATAGGAAGGGCCTGCGGCTGGTCAGCACTATTCTTTTTAAGATTTTTATTGATCATATAATAATACGCAAAACCTGCGCCAGCAGCGAGTGCCGCAACCCCAAGAGTTTTGCCCATTGACCAACTGGACTGCTTAGCAGCATTAGGTTTGGCATTTGGTGCCGGATTTGCCTGGGCTATAGCAGTTATCTTAAAGAGATTTGATAGGTCATCTCTGCCGAGAGCTTGGATTCTTTGAGCAATCGTCTCAGGAAGAGCAGGATCAAATCGAATCGTTGTAACATCAGCTTTGACCTTATGTTGCCACTCCTTCAGATCATCAAATACTGCTTGGTCCTTCTCATAGGCTGTATAGAGGGTTCGCAAGACCGATTCTTTATCAGAACGGTCCATCTGAACAATCTCAGCAACAGCTAATGCATCTTTTCTCGTCGCAGCTGCACTTATACGCTCAGCAATACGACCACCAATGGTCATACCTGGATTTGTAGGATCATAGTCCGTCTTATCTACGTCTTCCACGCATTCATTGACCCAATCTTTCAGCTCTTCAAACACTGCTGCATCGTTTTCATAGGCTGTATAGAGGGTTTGAAGTACTACATTCTCATCCGAGCGATGCTCATATACAAGTCTAGCAACAGCCAACGCATCTTTTCTTGTCGCCTTCACACGTAGCTTCTCGGTGATACACTCACCAATGGTCTTGTTGGGATCTGCTTGATCAGCGACCTTATCTACATCTTCCTTAAACGTATCAATCCAGCTTTCCAGGTCTTTTAGTACTGCTGAATCACTTTCATAAGCTTTAAATAAGGTTTGTAATACTACATCCTGATTCGTACGATCATTCTGTACAATTTTAGCAACAGCTAGTGCTTCTTTCCTCGTCGCGTCCACGCTTAGCCGTTCTGTAAGGCGCTCTCCGATAGTCTTGCCTGCATGTGCTGGATCAGCAATCTCGTCTACATCTAGCTCAAACTCACGAACCCAAGTTTCTAGGTCTTCTACTGCAGTTGCATCACTTTCACATGCTTTACACAAAGTTTGGAACACGCCCACTTGGTTCGAACGATCTTCCTGTACTATCAGAGCAATAGCTAATGCCCGCTTTCTCGTCCTGGCCGATCGCAACCCTTCTGTGATGCGCCTACCAATGGTTTCTCCAGGTTTAGATGTATCATAATCGGTCTTATCTACATCTTCCTCATATACTTTGACCCACGATTCTAGATCTTCAAGTGCCGTCGGATCGCTTTCACACGCTGCACACAAGGCCTGGAATACTACATCCTTCTTCGAACGATCGTCCTGTACAAGCATAGCAACAGCCAATGCATCTTTTCTCGTCCCGTTTGTGCTTAAACGTTCGGTAATACGATCACCAATGGTCTTATCACGTTTAGCCGAATTATAGCTTAGCTTATCTACATTAGGATGGAACTGTTTAACCCAGCTTTTTAAATCACTTAATACAGTAGGGTCATTTTCATACGCTCTATAGAGAGTTCTGAACACTACGCTCTTGTCTGAACGATGCCCCTGTACAAGCTCAGCAACGGCTAAGGCCTCTTCTCGATGAGTAGAGTTCAAGCCATCGGTAATTAGCTGTCCTAGCGTCTTCCTTGGCTCGCTTAACAGGATATCAACATCATAGGAACTAGTACTGCACAGTTCTTCAAAAGCTTCATAGGCCGCTTGATCAACAAGAGCCCTCTTAAGAAGCTCACCGAAAGTATTAGCATGAGTTCTGTAGCTCTCAATTGCGGGCAAATCAAAAATAACTTCCTTAATATCCTCTGGACCGACTAACCTAATAGATTCTGCGATTGATAGGGCTGAATCGGACTTGACCTTAATGAGATCTATATTCACTCTCTTATCTTTAATAAACTCCTTAAGTGCATCAATTTTGCTCGCATCTCTACGAGCATCTTTTATACGTTTACGTAATTCATGTGCTTCTGGCGGATTTGAGCGGAAAGGCTGAAGCGCCGTTCGCAAGGTACTCAGCACACCTTCATGATGATCTGGATTATCAAGATACCCACCAATAGTACCGTTTGCAAACTTAACTGTATCGATATCTAATGAGTTATCAATAACATGCTCGACAAAAGCGGCAACTCGACTATCAACCTGATCTGGTCCTGCTACCAAAGCTTTTCTGAATAGATCACGAACGACCTGGCCATTCAGCATTGCCATAACGTTGTCTTTGTACATAACATCACGACCACTCAGAGTGTTTACATAGTCAGCAAATGAATCATGATCATCGTAAGAAAAACTTGCAAACGTAATAGGATTCTCTTGGAACAACAAAAGATGCTCCAGTTCTTGATGACGAGCCTCATCGCGCAGGCAATGGAGAAGTAAGTTTGTCTTAGCTGAATCACGAGTACTGTGCATCACCCAAAATCTCTTCAAATGAGCACTACCACCATCTTCTAAAGGATGGTGTATATGAAATGTTTTGAGTTCAGCACAGACAACTTTTGTACGTGCTCTAGTAGCAGGATCGCCAAGTTTTGACTCAAGATAGTCGTCAAGCGCCATTCCGGTGTATCTTTCAAAAAATGCATCCCAAGAGCCTACGGGAAGATATGCATAGTCGGCAAGGAATGACTTTAGAAGTTTAAGAGGTACTTTGTCCTCTGTATACTCACAACAGCCAACCACTAAATAGGTGAAAGCCTTCTGTGCATATGAGGGCTGTTCATCGGATCTCCAATTCTTTACCGAAGCAGGGCTTATCCCCTGCAACAGATAGGGCGCACAATGAGCAAGAGCTATTTTTGCATCATCATGGGTAGTTCTTGGATCATCAGCAGTAGCTCCCTGATCTTCAAACAATCCGATAACCGATCCACCATCGGAATGCTTCAGGGTATCTATAGCAATTTTTGTATCGGGGTACTGCGCAAAAAAGCTGGTAACATCTTCTGCAGAACTCTCACCGTTTGCCCATTTATCAAATCTTCTGAGAAAGATTGTCTCATCTAAAAGAGCTACGACCTCTTTTAGATTTTTTTCCTTGGCAATGGCTCGGGGAGTTCTTCCATTAACACCCGCTTCTGGATCAGCGTCATAGGTATCAAGAAGACATCTCATTACCTCCTGAGCTTGAGAGTCACCACAACAGGCAAATTTACTAAGAAGTGTTGTTTGATTCGCATCGCCAGCATGGCACGCTCCCAAATCTTCTGGCGTCCCAAAGGTTTTCGCCCACGTATCGAGCTGCGCAATAACACCTGCGGCTCCTCTTTTTTCCTTAAGCAACTGAGTCGCACTACCATCCTTAAGGAACTGTAGCAAATCATTCCGTGGACCGCTACTTGCATACACCGAAGATGCAGATAGACACACTAAACTGGCTATAAAGATTTTTGTCATATCTCTCCCAAAAAAAATAGTACCATAGATTGTTTATACATCGCTAAGTAGTATAGCAGAAGGCGGCTATAAATAAAGTCTTACAAGTAGCTTTTGCCCAACACTATCAACCTTTAGCAATGGTTAAACGCTCCAAGAGTTTTTCTAGAGCCGCTCAACAAGAACCTGAGTCATCCCTGAGCTTTGGAGCACCCCACTCCTGTCACTGAGTTTGTGAACTGCACATGGAGAGCATGAGCACTGTACCTCGGCGTTTCACCAAAGGCAATACCGCTATACTTGCGCTCGATCACGAATCATCGTAAAACATCTATCGAAGGTTGTGTAGATAATGGATTGGTCATAATAATACGAGGAAAGGCCTATCTCAGTTTAGGAGCTCTTTTGAAGTAGGCCCACCCACCACCATGATGCTCACAGGACGTAAAAAAGAGCGCCTATCTTTCGATAGGCGCTCTTACTTATAACCCTAAATCAGGTGCTTTTTTAAGCAGCAGCTGTTTTAACGGGTTTAGATTTTTGGTTACTTGTATAGACATAGACAAGTGTGGCAAGTGCCGCACCCGCACCGAGACCTATAAGAAGGTTTCTACGCTTATTGTTTACTTTTTGATCCCCTGGGGTTGTTCCAGCAACAGGTGTTACCGGTTTACCAGTTTGATCAAGTACAACAGGTTTTTCTTTCAGATTTAGATCGACACTAGTAAGCTCTTTCAAGCGCGCTAGTACGTCCGCAGTATCTTCACCTATAAAGCAGCTATCCTCAAGGACCTGCCAATAGGTTTTTCCAAACTGGTTAACTACCTTCGGATCAACGTTCAGTTCTTTAATAAGATACTCAAAAGTACCAATATGCTTAGTTAATGATCCTCTTCTTGCAAGGATATGCAAAACGGTATTTCCATTTGCATCCTGAGCATTCACAAAAGAACGCACACCAGCTTCATCAAAACCTTGAGTCAAAAACCAACCAATTACTTCACGATCAAATTTTTGATCTCGTATGGATGCTCCTGCAAGGATATGGAGTGCTGTTTTGTCCAGACTAGTCACTGCTGTTATATCTGCTCCAAGCTCTACTAACTTAGCAACTGTCGTGCCTAGATCATTAAGGGTGATATCTTTTTCTTTCAAAAGCGTAAGCAATGGAGTATCGCCAGCACTGTTTCTGAAATTAATGTCAGCACCAAGCTTAACTAAACAATCGACTAGTCCTAAATCTAGATTTGTGTCCTTTGCTCTAACAAGCGCATGAAGACGGGTATTGCCATCTGCATTAAGCTGGTTGACCAAATCACTGCCTCTTATGAAAGCCCCTTTTTCAATTTGTTCTTTAACACATGCTTCTAATGCAGCAGTTGTGTCATCACACTTAAACCATTCTTCGACAGCTGCATTTCGGGCAGCTCCACTAAATGGATATGATACCGCATGCGTGAATCTTTGCCAATAGCCTGGCCCTTCTGCGCTAGCAGCCTGTATGCTTCCCTGAATAAGGGTCACACTCAAAAGACAACCTAAAAATTTCTTCATAGACGTTTCCTCGTTAACATTGTTAAAAATGTCAGTTTTGTTAATACCTAATTCCCATTTTAAAAGAACTCTTTCCAAAATGCAAATGCCTCATAAAATATCAAACCCAAGTATATTACTTAAAAAAACATTTTAGCAAGAGTTTCTTTTTTTTCAAACAAAATTTTATGAACTTAAGCTTATCTACATAGTACCAGATTCTTTTGTGGATGTCTCTAGCTCATAGAAAAAGTATCCCCTAGGGGTATCCATGAGGCTTTTTAAGCTACTCGGGCTTTAGGATTCTATAGGGCGGGCGTGTTCTTTTCACGCAAAGTAAGTAGATACCTTCCAGTTGCCTCTAAAACATACTTAACTTGCCTGAACAGTAGTAGTACCACCTGGGCCAGACTTTTGGCTTTTGGTATATATATAGTAAGTTAAGCTAACGATAGCACCTATACCGAAAGCTAGGGGTGCATTCCGACGTATAAATCCAGATCTTATCGATGGCTTCTGTGTTGCCGGACCTTGAATATCCCTGGCTTTACTATCTGAAGGCTTCTCACCTTTTCCAGGAAGTTTTGGGGAAGCAAGTGGTTGCACGGGTGGAATCGTTTGAGAATTAGTACCCGATCCCTTTTTAGAGCGACTCTTCGGTGGATTTGAGACTAGACTTTCCTTTCCCTCTTCCTCACCTTTTTGAGTAACAGGGGTAGTGATCTCCAAACTCTTAACACCATCATTCTTAGAAATTGATTTTGAATGAGCACCTTTTCCACTTTTTCCCGTTACTGGTAAATAAGCAAGAGGACTTGCATCGGCAGCTACACGATCACTAGGCGCCGGGGAATGACCACCTGACCTGCTTTTCACATCATGCTTAGCAGGTGAGCTAGAATCCAGATTATCATTCTCAACAACTTCTTCTGCGCATAAACCCGGATTCAGCATTTTCCACCAGGAAACCATTTCTGTCGTAACCTTACCCCGCTGCGTCAAAATACTGATATAATAATCACCATTCTCGTTTTGTGCCGCCATATTGACACCAAGATCTTGCAATTTTTTGAGCATATCAAATGATGCTTCTTCCAAATCTACCTCTGCAAGTATGTGCAAAAAACCATTACCTTCAGTATCAGTCAGATTTGGGTCGACTTTTAGCTCCTTAATAAGATAGGCATACAAATCAATATAGGTAGCAAGCGATCCTCTTAAGGCAAGAGTGTGCAAAATACTATAGCCATATATATCTTGTAAACATGGATTAACCCCTAACTTAATCCACCAATCAACCATTTCACGATCGAAGATCTGCTCTTCGCCACTCAACGATGGACTTGCAAGACTATGCAAGATAGTCTCATTAGATCCATTTAACAGCTTAGGATCTGCTCCAAGGGCAATGAGTTTCTGAATTTCTCTAAAATCGCTCTTACGTATAAAACGATTTTCAACACGAAACTGGAAGGAAGTAGTACCTTCTATGTCCCGTTTATTAATATCTGCACCAAGATCAAGTAAACATTCCACTACATCAAAGTCGAGCGGAATACCCTCCTCTATAATCTCTTCAAAATAGGCATGAAGGCGCGTTTTCCCTTCACTATTCAAACCATTAACCACGTCACTCTTGATCTGTCCCTCCCTAAAAATTCCAGATTTTCTTTGATCCATAACAAAGCGCTCTAATGCATCGCGGGTTGATTCACAGGCAAACCATTGCTCAACAATAGAAGACCGGCGATTTTTTGTGGGGGTCACAAAGGAGAGCAAATTACCAACGAACTTTGAAACAGAAGATGGGGCAGTTCCCCCTTGACTACTTTTTCTAGGGGTAAGCACCGGCGAGAAAGCGCCATTGGCTTGAGCAGGGACAGATTGTGGTGTAAGCCTCGACCTTCTACCACTCATATAAGAAGTTGGAGTATCCATTCGTAACCTTTTTGTACGTGCGGACCCACTAGTAACATTACTCCCTTCGGCTCCAAGACGCCGCAGAAAAGGCGTAACCCCAGCATGTAGAACTCTCGGAGTGGGAGCTTTTGAAGTGGCTCGAATATCTGGAGTAAATTTCTGCGTAGCTGGTGTCGCACTTCCATCAGCTGATGATTCCTCATCTTGATATGCAGAGCTCTCACTAGGCGTTGACTCGTGCGAAGTCTCACTTAGCCCGCTAGCTCGGTCAAAAGGAGTTCCTTCAATCCATTCTATATTCCCTTGATCTGCACTCATACCTGAAGCAAGCTTACTACCCCCATCTCTTTGCGGAGTTTGAGCGGGAGTAAATGTTTGACTAATCTGCCTTTTTGTTAGCTGCGTTTTCGCCAATTGACGCGCTAAAGCTTCTACGCTTCCTTGAACAAGCACAACACTCAAGAAACAACCTAATAATCTCTTCATAAACGAGGGACCCCAAACAAGACTTGCTATGACAATGATTCTCT
>JABDCP010000007.1 GCA_013288045.1 Candidatus Babelota bacterium | reverse complement strand
GTACCACAGCTCAAGTGCATACTCACCTCCACCATTCTTGTTCGCATAGTCAAGCTCATAGAGCCCCTTATGTGCTTCAACGAGGATCTGAGGACTATAGCGTTTCCAGTCAGTATTGAGAAACGTAAAAGGAAGCCTATAGAATCCTTTTTTTGCCTCTTCAAGACCTGATGAGTGTGCTGTCGAAACGAACTGGGTCGCTTGCCAGATCTGCTCCGACCAATACGCCACCCAAAACTCCTGTGGATATTCATCTTTACAAGCTTTCCACTGCCGTAAGAAAAGACGTGGATTGCGACCTAAGAGATACTGACTGAGTGTAAAGAGTGAAGCCTCAGAGACAACAAGCTTGGTATACCACGAAGCAAAGAACTCCTTACCATTACGCCCTACAACGACCTGGTAAGACATGACCCGGTAGGCTTCATCAAGAGCTAACGTCTCCTGATACGTAAAAAGATGCTGTATAAAGGCAGGGTCAGCCGTAATACCTGGATACAAGAACAAGAAGAGTTCCTTATAAAGCTCTTTATCAACTTTTTCGGGTAACTCAATGAGCATCTGAGATGCAGCATTCCACGATGAAGAAGCTTTCTTCGCTGCTACCTTGCGCCCTTTAGGTGCAGCTCCTAAGCTTTCAAAGAATAGTATCCCATGAGGACCTTCATAGGCCTCGAGGTATGCTTTCCAAGCTTTCTTAGCAGCAGCGTCAAGTGAGGTAAAGTTCCTGAGAACATAAAGCTTTCTCAAGCCAAGAAAGCTCATATCTAAATGAGCCTTACATTCATTGAGGGAAGACTGCTCTACATCAAGGAAGGTAAGCTCACCAAGAAGAGCTTTTAAGCGCACAAAGAATCCTCCCAGAAATGCTGCTGGGTAGTCATAACCTTGGTATGCGATAACAAAAAACCCGGGAAAATCCGGGCTTTGTTGTATCTGTGGTAACGCAGCTCGTAACTGCATTGTTTACTCCAATTCTGAAAAAAGATGCGCTGATGAGCGAAGTGCTGCACCAATATTCTTCTCAGCTGTAGGTACATAATGATTCTGGTCATAGAACTCAAAAAGCTCATTGACGCCCTTTTGAGCTAACGCACGCATATGCTCATACTGGTCCCAGGAAAGCGGAGCTCTCTCTGCCGATCCTTGTATTTCAATGACCTTGTCTGACCGAGTCAACACAAAGTTAAAGTCTGCTTCAGTACCGCTATCTTCCATAAAATCTAAATCGAGAATCGCCATATCTGCGGTAATACCAACAGACACTGCAGCGAGTTCATCAACAAGAATCTCATGAGAAATAATTCCCTGTCGAATCCACTTTGCTTGCGCTGCACGCAAGGCGAGATACGCAGCAGTAATGCAGGCGGTGCGAGTTCCCCCATCAGCCTGCAGAACATCACAGTCTAAGAATATCGTCTGCTCACCTATGACATCAAGCTGAGAAACAGACCTCAGTGCTCTCCCGATCATTCGAGAGATCTCGATGGTCCTGCCACTTCTCTTATTAGCGGTTACTTCACGTACCGTCCTTATAGGAGTAGAAGCGGGAAGCAATGAATATTCAGCGGTCAGCCACCCAGATTTTTTGCCTCTCAAAAAATGAGGGACTCCCTGCTGCAGGGTGACCGAACAAATAATCTTGGTATTGCCCAGCTCAAACAACGTCGATGCCGAAGCATACTTAAAAATATCATAGGACACGCGCAGTGGTCTCAACTGGTCATGTGACCTTTGGCCTGCTCGAACAAACTTGCTCATAGATTACTACCCTACTGTATGAGTTTTAAACGGATTCTCCCCGTACTTGGATCATAATCAAGTACAGACACTTTCACAAGATCACCCGGCTTCATCGTTTTACTAAAGTCGCCCACTTCTCGTGGAATATTAGAAACGTGCACAAGCCCATCCACCCCAGGAACCAATTCGACAAAGAGTCCAAATTCAGCGATCTTCTTAATCGGACCCTCAAAAATGGCACCTTTGTCTATAATGCCCCCAAGAGTTTTCACCCAATGCACTGCTTTGTCAAGCTTCTCTCCAGGATGACCAAATATACGTACCGTACCATCATCATCGATATCAATTGTTGTAGCGGTTTTTTCAGTAATCTCACGGATCACTTTACCGCCAGTTCCTATGATAGCACCAATCTTATCGGTAGGTACCTTAACGGTCACAATCTGAGGTACTAAGTCAGACACCGTAGGATTTGGAACGGTCATTACCTTACGCATCTCGCCTAAGATATGTGCTCGTCCTTCCTTAGCCTGGGCTAATGCCATTTCAAAGACTTCTCGTGGTAATCCTACTTTAGCTTTAATATCCATTTGAATAGCAGTGATACCTTTATCAGTACCCGCTACTTTAAAGTCCATAAGTCCAAAAGCATCTTCCATGCCTGAGATATCAGAGAGGGCTTGGAACTTGCCTGCTTTGCTCATTAAGAGACCCATAGCAATCCCACTAACCATACTCGTAATCGGTACACCTGCATTCATGAGCGCCATGGTAGAGCCACAGGTTGTCGCCATAGAAGTTGACCCATCAGACTCCAACATATCTGCTACTAAACGAATCGTATAGGGAAACTCTCCAGCCTTTGGAAGTACAGCACGTATAGCCGAAGCTGCTAAATATCCATGCCCAACCTCACGACGACCAACGCCACGCATAGGACGTACTTCTCCAACCGAAAAAGGTGGGAAGTTATAGTGAAGCATAAACGTACTTTCATATGATTCACCCATAATATCTTCAATACGTTGGGTATCAGTGCCGCCACCAAGTGTAGCACTCACTAACGCTTGTGTACGACCTCGGGTAAACAGGGCTGAGCCATGATTGAAGGGCAATAGACCAACTTCCACTTCAATTTGACGAATCTTATTAAAAGGACGGTCATCAATTCGCTTACCGCGCTTAAACGTCTCTTCAGATAATACTGATGCTATCTCTGTAGAGAAAACATATTCAAGAACTTTTTGTGATGCTGCTTCTTCTGCACTTTCAGTTGAGGCAAATTTAGCAAAGAATTCGGTTTTTAGCCGATCCATACCCTGGCTACGCACGAGCTTATCACTATGGAATAATACTGAAACTGCCTCCGGTGTCAGGAAATCAAGAGCACGTTTTTTCCAAAGAGCCATATCAAAATGTTTCACCGGCTCTTCTTTGGGCGTACCCACTTCACGCTGAATCTCAAGCTGCCAAGCAACTTGCTTCTTAATAGCATCATGTGCTTTAAAAAGAAGGTCCAGGAATTCTGACTCACTAATCTGATCGCAGCTTCCCTCTAACATACAGACACCTTCTTGGGTCCCTGCAACGGTAATCTTAACGGTAGATTCGGCGCTTTGTTGGTGCGTTGGATTAAAAATCCATTGTCCATCTACTCGTGCAACATTAATTGCACCCACAGGCCCTAAAAAGGGAATTTTAGAAATGGTTAATGCTAACGATGCAGCCAATAATCCAAGCACTGAAGGTTCATGGATCTTATCCACAGAATAGACACCATTAACAATTTGGAGCTGTTCAAAGAAATCTTCTGGAAAAAGAGGACGGATTGCTCGGTCAATAAGGCGGGAAACAAGGACATCATTATCGCTTGGTTTGCCTTCACGTTTAAAATAACCGCCGGGAATACGTCCTGCGGCGGCAAAATTTTCTCGATATTCAACCGTCAGAGGAAGAAATCCGGGAAATTCATTACTGGGAGCGGTACATACCGTTGAAAGGAGAACCGTTCCTCCTTGTTGAATCCAGACTGCACCATCAGCTTGCTGAGCATATTTACCGAGGGTGACTTCAATACCATACTCGGGCAATGTAAATTTTTTTTGCATTTAAGAGAACCTTTTATTTACGTAACCCAAGAGTTGTTATAACTTTTTTATAGCCATCAAAATTTTCGCGCTTAAGATAGTCAAGTAACTTACGACGGCGTCCGACTAGGACAAGCAATCCACGCTTTGATCCGTAGTCCTTTGCATGCGTTGCAAAGTGCTCATTTAAGGTATTAATCCTCTCGGTTAAGAGAGCGATTTGCACTTCGGTCGAGCCAGAATCACTGGCATGGCGCTTAAATTGCGCCGCTGTATCTGTTCTTGTTTCAGCCATGTTGAGAAACTCCTTACAATTCTTTAGGGTCTGGTAGGCGTAAGCGGATTTGAACCGCTGACCCCTGCTACGTCAAAGCAGTGCTCTACCTCTGAGCTATACGCCTATTCATAGCACTAATATTATTTCAAATTACCGGTTCAAGAGGCTTAACCCCATGCAAACCTTCGAGGTATTTTTTTCTAAATGAGGCAACTCCTGTTCCAGCTGGAATCAGTTTACCTATTATCACATTTTCTTTCAATCCATACAGATGATCTATCTGCCCAGATACTGCCGCTTCAGCCAAAATACGGGTCGTTTCTTGGAATGATGCTGCAGAAATGAAGCTTTCAGTACCAAGCGACGCAAGGGTAATACCCATAAGCACCGGTTTAGCCTTCGCCACCTTTCTACCCTCAGCTTGCAATGCTTCATTCAAGGTTTGGAAGTGAATACGGTCAACGCGGTCACCCACCAAGAATTCAGTATCTCCAGGATCAACGATACGTACCTTACGGAGCATTTGACGCACAATAAGCTCTATATGCCTATCATTAATATCAATTCCTTGTAGGCGATAGATGAGCTGTATCTGGTTCACCAGATATTTTTGAAGAACTTCAGGCCCTAGGATCCGAAGAATATCATGGAGCACAGGAGCCCCTGCCGTAATAAGGTCACCAGCTTGCACACGATCACCATTATTAACGTTTACCTGCTTACCTCGTGGAATAAGATAATCAAATGATTGGTCACCGTCAGTTATCGTAATCTTACGCTGACCACGAGTAATACCACCAAAGGTCACTTCTCCATCGATATCTGCCAATATTGCAGGATCTTTTGGCATACGTGCTTCAAAAAGCTCCGCAATGCGAGGCAACCCACCGGTGGTGATATCTTGAGATCTCGTTGCTTCACGAGGAACCTTCATAAGAACATCACCAACTTTTACCTTTTGTCCATCAGTAACAGTTAAATGCGCACTGCTTGGCAAGAAATAATGAGCAAGCTCATCTCCCTTGTCATTGACAATGTCGATCACCGGCTGATATTTATCACTCTTATGCTCAAGAACCACTTTTGCTGATCGGCCAGTCGCATCATCGTACCGTTCCTGAACGGTCACGTTATCGATAAGGTCTTGGTATTTTACGGTACCCGCCTGTTCAGTAATAAGAACTTTATTGTTGACGTCCCACTCTACGAGCTTCGTGCCAGCTTTTATCTGCTGGTCATTCTGTACTAAGAGACGTGACCCATATTCAAGATCATAGCGCTGTAATTCACGACCATCCAATGAGAGGATAATGAGTAACGCTTTACGACTCAGGATCATCGTATGGCCTTCTGAATTAACCACGGTTCTTACAAGGCGTAATTGTACCACGCCATCATATTTAGCAGTATAGGAAGATTGCTCAGCAACACTCGCAATACCCCCAATATGGAAGGTTCTCATAGTAAGCTGAGTACCAGGTTCCCCGATCGACTGTGCGGCAATAATACCCACGGTCGTTCCCACATCAACCAAATCAGTTTTTGAAAGATCGATACCGTAACACAAGGCACACACACCCCGTTTTGCCTGACATAAAAGAGGTGAACGGAGAGGTATTATCGTAATTGCAGATTCATTAATGCGGTCTAAATCAGCAGCACTAACAAAACTTCCTTGCTTAAGAATAATTTCACCAGAGATAGGATCTTTCGTATCTTGCGCAACTACACGACCATAGACACGTAAGCCAAGATCATAGAGCACCTCACCACCTTCTCTGAGTGCCTCAGTCATAACATACCCAAGCGTTTTGCAATCGTGCATAACGACTACAAGATCCTGAGCTACGTCTACCAATCGACGAGTAAGGTACCCGGAGTTAGCTGTTTTCAACGCGGTATCAGCCTGACCTTTACGAGCACCATGAGTAGAAATGAAGTACTCAAACACCCCAAGACCCTGCTTAAAGTTTGTCTTAACAGGAGTCTCCATAATTTCACCAGAAGGCTTAGCCATGAGTCCCCTCATACCGACCAACTGACGAACCTGCTCTTTTGAAGAACGAGCACCTGAGCTCAACATCATAAAGATAGCATTAAACGGTTCATTCGTTTTGTCTTCGTTGAGGTACGCTTTTTTATCAGCTTTATCAAGTTCAGCAAAAACATGGTCTGCCACATCAGAAGTTGCCTTTGACCACAGGCTCAGAACCTTATTGTTTCGCTCACCGTTGGTAATAACACCATCCATGTAGAGCTCTTCGATTCTCTGAACTTCTTTCTCTGCTTTTTCAATAATTACATCTTTTTCTTTAGGCACAATCAAGTTATCGATCGGGAATGAGATACCTGCCATCGTTGCATTATAAAAACCAAGTTTTTTAATACGATCGAGGCATTTTACTGTAGCCACACTGCCAAAGCGATTGTACACTTGATCAACAAGCTTGGTAAGCTCAGATTTTTTCATAATCCGATTTACCCAAGCAAAGTCAGATCCTTCAGGCAATGCTTTATACAGGAGTACACGACCAACACTTGTTTCAGTAAGCTCGGTTTCTCCTACACGTACCTTAATACGTGCATGAAGATGCACTTGGCCCATCTGATGGGCACTTACCACCTCATCGGTAGTAGCAAAGACAATACCTTCACCCAATTGATTACAACGGATCTTGGTAATAAAGTGTAGACCAAGAACCATATCCTGCGAAGGAACCGTCACCGGGCGACCATTTGCTGCCGATAAAATATTCTGCGTTGAGAGAATAAGATGCTTAGATTCTAAGCGCGCACTCTCACTCAACGGAATATGTACCGCCATCTGGTCACCATCAAAGTCAGCGTTGTATGCGCTACATACTAACGGATGAATCTTGATTGCTTTACCATCCACTAATATTGGATAAAAACCCTGAATACCTAATCTATGTAATGTCGGAGCACGGTTTAAGAGAACTGGATAGTTCTGTACCACCGACTCAAGAACGTCCCAAACTTCTGGAGCCCATTCTTCAACCATACGTTTTGCAACGCGCAGGTTTGGCGCCATTTCATTTTCTAAAAGACCGGCAAACACGTGCGATTTAAAGAGCTCAAGCGCCATAATTTTAGGAAGACCACATTGGTCCATGCGTAATTCTGGATCAACAACGATAACGGAACGACCTGAGTAATCCACCCGTTTACCAAGAAGGTTCTGCCTAAAGCGCCCTTGTTTACCACGTAACATTTCACTCAACGACTTAAGTGCACGCTTATTTGAGCCACGAACAGCCTGACCACGACGACCATTATCAATGAGCGCGTCAACAGATTCTTGGAGCATACGCTTTTCATTTTTTATAATTACCGATGGCGCTTGTATTTCCATTAAACGCTGTAAGCGAATATTTCTGTTAAGCACTCGACGATAGAGTTCATTAAGGTCAGAGCTCGCAAATCGGCCCCCTTCTAAGGGCACCAAAGGACGCAAGTCAGGTGGCAAGACGGGCAAGACACTCATGATCATCCAGTCAGGACGTAAGTTTGCCTGTGCAAGCCCTTTAATAACCTTAAGACGTCTCAAGAGTTTATGACGAGTCGCAACTGCTGAGGTACCCTGATATTTTTCTTCAAGAGCTGCTTTCTCCGCATGCAGATCAAGCTTTGAAAGCACCAAGCGTATCGCTTCAGCACCCGTTTCAGCTTTGAATTCAAAGTCACCTGGATTTGCATCAAGGTATCCTTCAAGTTCAGTACCACTTAAGAGGTACCGTTCTGGATAGGGAGATTTGCCCTGTTTAATAACCAAGGAAGCATCAAAGTAGATGACACGTTCAAGATCTTTAATCGGCATATCAAGGATCAGACCCAAGTAACTTGGTATCCCCTTTAAGTACCATATATGGCAGACGGGAGCTACGAGCTCTATATGCCCCATTCGTTCACGACGAACACGGGCTTGAATCACTTCAACGCCACATTTTTCGCAGGTGATCCCCCGATGTTTCATACGCTTGTATTTACCACAGTTACATTCCCAATCCTTTACCGGGCCAAATATACGGGCACAGAAAAGACCGTCACGTTCTGGTTTGAGCGTACGATAGTTAATCGTCTCTATTTTTTTCACTTCGCCATAGGATAATGATCGTACTTTCTCAGGAGAAGCAAGTCCGATTTTTAACGCATTAAACTGTGCCGTATTTATATACTCACGAAATCGTTCAAGCAGTTTGTTACTCACTTACTTCCTCCTTGCCACTTTTAAAGAGATCTATGCGTAACCCAAGACTCTGCAATTCTTTTATTAACACATTAAATGATTCAGGTAACCCTGGCTCAGGTATTGGTTCATTTCTGACCAACGCCTCATACACCTTATGACGACCAACAACGTCATCAGATTTGTACGTGAGCATCTCCTGAAGACTATAGGCTGCGCCATGTGCTTCAAGTGCCCAGACCTCCATCTCCCCAAATCGTTGCCCCCCAAGCTGCGCTTTACCACCAAGTGGTTGCTGCGTAACTAAGGAGTATGGCCCCACAGAACGAGCATGCAATTTATCATCAACCATGTGGTTCAGTTTCATGATGTAAATATTACCAACCGTTACCGGCTGGTCAAAGTATTCGCCCGTTCGCCCATCACGAATCATATAGACCCCAGAAATAGGGCCACCGACGGTCTCAATAAGAGGCTTAATATCTTGCTCAAACGAAGCTCCATCAAATACCGGAGTCGTAAAACAGACCCCCTCTTTTGCTGATCGTCGTGCAAGTTCTAGAAGCCCTTCTTCACCATAAGATTTTTCATAGGTTTCAATAAGCTCTTTACCATAGGCTGCTAAAAGCAACTTGCGTGCCCCTTTCAGACCTTCAACTTCAAGAAGCTTCCCGATCTGCTCACCCAACTGCTGACCCGCAAATCCAAGAATCGTTTCAAGAATCTGGCCAACGTTCATACGTGAGGGTACACCTAAGGGGTTGAGCACAATATCAACCGGCGTTCCATCATCCATATAGGGCATATCTTCACGAGGAACAATAATAGATACCACACCCTTATTACCATGGCGACCGGCAACTTTATCACCAACCGATACATGCCGCTTCATACCGATGTATACTTTTACCATCTTAATAACGCCTGAAGGAAGTGGATCACCTTTTTTCAAACGGTTAATACGTTCTTCCTTGAGACCTAACAAAATACGTGCCTGATTTTCACAGGATGATGCAAGGTTCTTAACCTCAGTAGCAAGCGCCTTATCAGCCGGTTTAAGTGCAGCAAGCTCTTTAAGCTCAGCTTGTTGAAGTTTCGCATTATCGAACTTACCTGTCTTAATAAGCGATGATTTATCACCCTTAGCAGCCTCTTTACCGGCAAGAAGTTCGGCAATTTTAAGCCCAACCATTTTTTCAAGGGTATGCACATGCATGTCATACTCTTTTTCAAGACGGAAGGTTTCTTGTGCAACCATCTCTTTATAGCGTCTATCTCGACGTATACCTGCGCGTGAAAATACTTTCACATCAATAACGGTTCCCTCAATACCAGGGGGTACTCGAAGAGAAGTATCGCGCACTTCACGAGATTTTTCTCCAAATATCGCACGCAATAGTTTCTCTTCAGGAGAAAATTGAATATCACCTTTTAAGGTAACTTTACCTACTAAGATATCACCAGGCCGAACCCTAGTACCTATCCGTACAATGCCATCTTCATCAAGACCTGCAAGCACCGATTCACTGATATTAGGAATATCCCGAGTAATCTCTTCAGGACCGAGCTTGGTATCTCTCGCTTCTACGACATATTCATCGATATGCACCGATGTTAACACATCATCGGTTACTAACCGTTTGCTTAAGACAATTGCGTCCTCAAAGTTGTATCCATGCCACGGCATGAAGGCAACATTTAAGTTACTGCCTAAAGCAAGCTCACCATTATACACTGAGGTTCCATCACTCAAAAGATCGCCTTTTTTCACCCGATCACCAACGTGTACAATCGGTGATTGATGAATCCAGGTATAGTAACTTGAACGTTGGAACTTTCTCAGATAATAGGTATCTACCCCTTGAGAAATCCAATCATCAACGTTTTTAAATTCCGATTCATCAAGGCGTACAACAATCTTTTCTGAAGAAACATATTCTACATAGCCATCATGTTTCGCAATAATAATCGCACCAGAAGCACGAGCAATTTCACGCTCCATGCCGGTACCTACTATAGGTGTTTGAAGTTTAATAATCGGAACCGCTTGTCGTTGCATGTTCGATCCCATGAGCGCACGAGACGCATCATCATGCGATAAGAAAGGAATCAATGCAGTCGAAACAGAAACAAGCTGTTTTGGCGACAAATCGACATAATCGATCTTATCACTATCGACATACATAAAGTTACCTTCATGTCGGGCAAAAACACGTTCCTCAATAACCTCTTTTGTTTCTTCATTCACCGAACTCGCTTGACCTATATACTTGTTGCTCTCTTCAAAAGCATCAAGAAATACTACTTCATTAAGTAACTTACCTTTGCTTACTGGCCGATAGGCAGTTTCAATAAACCCAAGATCATTAACAAAAGCATAGGTAGCCAAGGAAGAAATCAGACCTACTGTCTGACCTTCAGGAGTCTCAATTGGACAGATTCTTCCATAGTGAGAGGTATGCACGTCACGAATTTCATAGGTTGCACGATCTTTCATAACGCCGCCGGGCCCGAGAGCTGACAGACGCCGTTTATGCGCAATTTCCGCCAAAGGATTCGTTTGATCCATAAACTGTGAAAGCTGTCCTGTCCCAAAAAACTCACGTAATACTGCACTGAGCGGTTTCACATTCAAAAAATCTTGAGGCATTAATGCTCCATGAGCTTCCTGAATCCTAAAACGCTCACGAACTATTCGTTCAATGCGCAAGAGACCAAGATAGATCTGGTTATTTAAAAGCTCACCCACCAAGCGAACTCGACGATTTCCTAAATGATCAATATCATCAAGCTCACCCTCACCACGCTCACGTAAGTTTACGAGATATTTAATGGTCGCTATAAAGTCTTCTCTTGTCAGCGTCGACATTTCTTCATCAATAGAAAGACCAAGTTTACGGTTCATGCGAATACGTCCAACTTTTGTTAGATCATATAAGCGCGGATTAAAGAAGTTATTAAATAAACGTTCTTTAATCTCGTCAAGGGACGCATTATCACCCGGATACAATTTAGCATGCACTTCTTTAAGCGCTTCATCTTCCGAATAACACTTGTCTTGTGCAAGTGTTAAGGCAAGCGTAGGCTGGAACACATATCCCGATTGACTGATCAGCTTAAATTCTAGCTTAGGAAATTTTAGTAAAAGCTCATAGTACTCTTCAGAACAATTCTCTCCTTGCTCAATGATAACTTCACCGGTAGCAGGATCGATAACATCAGATCCAAAAACACGATTGAGCAAGCTCGTTTTCCCTAAGTAAATTCTTGTGAGCTTGTTCTTTTGTAAGGTATTGAGAATTTCTTTAGTAAAACGCTTACCTACTAGATCTTTCTCATCCTTATAATCAGAAATCATACCACTGATGATACGGGTCCCAATAAGTGACTCATCAAGCACTTGATAGCATTCACCCTTTTCAACAAATACCGTATCAAAGTTATAAAAATGGCCTATAATTTCATCACGTGGAATACCAAGTGCCTGCAATAAGGTGGTTGCAAGCATTTTTTTCTTCTTATCGATACGAACCTGTAAATAATCGTGGCTATCAAACTCAAAGTCTACCCAAGAACCACGCATAGGAATAATTCGTGCAATAAAAGGAAGTTGTCCACGAACATCTTTAGTTTTCTTGCTATGCGAAAAAACTACCCCAGGCGATCTATGCAGCTGACTTACGATGACACGATCAACCCCATTTATGAGGAAGGTTCCTAAATTACCTAATTTAAACTGGCCATTATCAAGGTACAAATCGGCCATAACAGGAACATCAGCAAAGAAGATATCTTGCTCTTTAATATCGCGTAGCGTCTTATCGCCCGCTTCACTCACATCCCAAGAGATCAATTGCAACTTAACTTTTAACGGCATAGAAAAAGTTTGGCCACTTGAACGACATTCATCAAGGGTCAAGGGTAACTGTACCGTAACCCGCGCAAGACAATTGGTACATGTTTTATACCGTGCGGTATCCTTATGACAAAACGTACATTCAAGCTTGTCATTTAAACGACCGCTATCAGATTTTTTGCAGGATGAGCAGGACCAAACATATCGGTTTGCAATACCCGTTAACTTCCCACAGGTGCATGCCCAGAGTCCGAGCTCATAGCTCACATACTGGAGCGACATCCTATCATTGTAATCTATGGGAAAAATATCTTTAAATACTTTCTCTAACCCTATAAGCTCCCTTTCAGACGGCAAAAAGTCCAACTGAGCAAACTCATTGAAGGACCTTGATTGAATTTCTATTAAATTCGGAACCGGAACAATATCCTTGATCTTACCAAACAAGCGACGTACCGCTTCTTTGCCTTGACGGAGGCTCGACATTCAGAAACTCCTTTTGCAGGGGTTACAGAGTACTCCTTGCCTATACGCACACGCCCTCACGGCTTGTATATACAAGTTCAGACACCCTCTTCTCTATTTTTCGCGCACTACACTACTACTACCACTTTTTTAGCATCATAATCAGGGATCACTCGCTACCACACGCCTGATCCCTGATAGAACATTTTTATGAAAGAGTTACTTTAGCACCAGCAGCTTCAAGTGCTTCTTTCATTTTTTGAGCGTCAGCTTTAGATGCCGCTTCAGCTATAACTGTCGGAGCTTCTTCAACCGCTTTCTTCGCTTCGGTCAACCCAAGAGTTGTCACCGTACGAAGTGCCTTAATTACTTTAATCTTTTCAGCACCACCGTCTGAAAGTTCAACTTTAAATTCTGTCTTTTCACCACCAGCTGCAGCAGCAGGAGCAGCCGCAGCAGCAACCGCAACGCCCGCAGCAGGAGCCGCAGCAGATACACCAAATTTAGTTTCTAGGGCTTTTACCAGTTCTGAAAGCTCCAAAACCGACATACTGCCTATTTCTTCGATAAATTTCTCTTTATTCAATGCCATAGCATTCTCCATCTATTGTTAGAAGATTAATGTTTCGCGTTTTCAATCTGACTAAGCACCCTTACAAACCGTGCAACAAGCTCATTGAGCACTCGCACATAATTTGTAATCGGCGCATTCAAAGTACCACAGAGTTGTGCAAGCAAAACTTCCCTTGACGGTAAAGTCGCCAGCTGCTCAATTTGCAGAGCCGTAATAACTCTCGCATCAAGAGTTCCCCCAACTAACGTTAACTTTTGCCCATCTTTTGTAGCATCATAGAGCAATTTAGCTACAGCTGGCGCCTCATCTTGCGCGAACACCACGGCTATTTGCTCTTTAAAAAGTGGTTCTAAGTCACTTATACCAGGAAGATCTTTTGTAGCTCTCACTAACAAGGTATTTTTAACTACCTTCATTTTGCCATTCTTGGAGTAAAGGCCCATACGCAATCTCTGTATGGAGCTTACATCCATACCTTGCGTAGCTACGATGAAAGCAGCTTGACTATGTTGAAAGTCCTCTTTCACCGCATCAATAATCGACTGTTTTTCTTGGCGATTCATTCGATTCCTTTCTTATAACGCTATTTCATCAGGGTTGAGGGGAACCCCTACGCCCATCGTAGAAGATATGGTTACTTTCTTAATATACTTACCTTTTGCAGAAGGCGGTTTAGAAGAAAGTAATGCTTTCATAAACGTCGTCAAATTATCGGTTAACTTATTCACGTCAAATGAAACACGACCCAATGAAAAATGCACAATGCCATTTTTATCATTTTTAAAGAAGTGACGACCTTTTTTAAGATCTGCCACTACAGGACCTACGTCAAAGGTTACCGTTCCCGTTTTCTTATTAGGAACTAACCCACGAGGCCCGAGAATCTTTGCAACCTTACCCACTAAAACCATCATGTCAGGAGTTGCAATCGCATCCGTGAAATCTACCCATCCACCTTCAATCTTTTCAATAAGATCTTCAGCTCCTACATAGTCAGCGCCTGCTTTGGTAGCAGCCTCAGCATGCTCACCTTTTGCAAACACCGCAATTTTTCTCACTTTTCCGGTTGAATGGGGCAGAACAACAGAACCACGAACTACTTGGTCTCCCTTTGAGGGGTCAATTCCGACGTTCACATTCACATCAACCGATTCATCAAACTTTGCAAAGGCAAGACCTTTCACCTGCTGAATACCATCCGTGAAAGAAAGTGGCTTCGTAACCTGAAACTTTTCCCGTGCTTGCGTATATTTTTTACCGTGCTTAGCCATGTGCCACCCTTAATCTACGACTTTTACACCCATACTACGAGCACTTCCTGCAATAATCTTTACTGCTTGCTCAATAGTATGCGCATTTAGGTCAGCCATTTTAATCTTAGCTATTTCCTCAACATCCTTTTTTGAGATGGTACCAGCTTGATCCTTTTTAGGATTAGCTGCACCCTTTTGGATATTGCTCTTCTTTTTAATAAGTTCGGAAGCCGGTGGCGTCTTTACGATAAAATCGAAGGTTCTATCTTTGTATATCGTCACAACTACAGGACAGGTCTGGCCTTTTTTGTCAGCAGTCTTTGCATTGAACTGCTTACAAAATTCCATGATAGCTACCCCTTGTTGTCCTAATACTGCACCAACTGGTGGTGCCGGCGTCGCCCCGCCTCCCGGTATATTCATGCGAACTTTGGCTTTAATCTCTTTTGCCATTCGTGTCCTTTATCGTTTTACTTGGTCAAACGCTAATTCTACCGGTGTCATTCGACCGAAGATGCTTACCATCACGGTCAATCTTTCATGTGTTTCATCTATTGCTTCAATAATTCCCATAAACCCTGCAAATGGTCCATCGGTAATTTCTGTTTCACTGCCCGTTTCAAATGCATGCTTCTCACGCGATACGACCACTTCACCACGAACCTGGGCAAGTACCCGTTCCATTTCAGAAGGGCTGAGCGCTAGAGGCTCTTTCCCTCCCAAAAATCTCGAAATACGAGGCGTCTGTGTTACTAAACGCAAGGCTTCCTGTACCGGTTCAAGTTCTACAAGCATATACCCGGGAAACAAGTACTGTTCCTCAGGGTTCTTCAGGACTTCTTCATGAGAAGACTTAGCCTTAGCAGAGGGGATAAGAATGTCACCAAACTTATCCTGGAGGCCTTTTTCTTCAATAGTTTTCAGCAGATCTGCTCGGATACGATCCTCATATCCTGCAAGAACCTGAATAACATACCATTTTTTCATGTAGTATATGACCTTATCCGCCTTAGCGTCTTACGAGGCTAAAAATCTGTTTATATATAACCCACTCAAGAATCTTATCAAGCAAACCTAGATAAATGGTGAAAAAGAGCACCAGTAAAAGGGTCACTATAGTAGCTCCAATAAATTCCTCAGGCTTGGGCCATTCCACCCGGGCCATTTCTGAGCGGACCTCTTTTAAAAACGTTCCTATATTCTTCATTGCCTTACACCCTAGCTGTACTGGCAGGCCAGGAGGGATTCGAACCCCCAACCTTCAGATTTGGAGTCTGCCGCTCTACCGTTAGAGCTACTGGCCTCTCCACCATATTATTTCGTCTCTTTGTGCATATGATGCTTACGACACTTCCAACAAAACTTCTTGCGCCGCAAAGAGCCCAGAGTCCTTGCTTTAGTAAGAACCTGGGTATAATTTCTTTCCTTACAACTTTCACATTCTAAATGTGTCGTAACTCTATTTTTTGCCATAATAACCTTTACCAGATACTTTGGAGCCCACAACCGGATTTGAACCGGTGACCTCTCCCTTACCAAGGAAGTGCTCTACCGACTGAGCTACGTGGGCATTAAGTAGAACTTTCTACCAACTATACCCTAAAATAATGCACATGACAAGGTAACCATGCAAGGAAATCAGACATTTTTCTTATCATGTCTTGCTTTTCCTACTGGATACCCTTTTACGTACTTACCGTAACTTTGGAGCTGGTGACAGGATTCGAACCCGCGACCTAGTGATTACAAATCACTTGCTCTACCAACTGAGCTACACCAGCCTACAATTTCTATGGAGCGGGAAACGGGGCTCGAACCCGCAACCTACAGCTTGGAAGGCTGTCGCTCTACCAATTGAGCTACTCCCGCACGTTATTTTCAACTTCTGGTGGCGAGAGTAGGATTCGAACCTACGAAGGCTATGCCAACGGATTTACAGTCCGTCCCCTTTGGCCACTCGGGAATCTCGCCGCTTTTACTAAGTATAAACAAGCGACTATTAATTTCAACGTTCAGCCAGCTCTTCTTGGAAACTCTCCACACACCACTCTCACCTAAGCAACTTGGTACTACTTAGGTTACCGTATTGCTCAATTGTAGCAAACTTTTCAGAACTTACAAATCTAACAGACAAAAGCGTCTTCTTCATGATTCCGGGCACTATCGTCCATTCAGGACGAGCACCTAGTTAACTAGGTACACGTAAAAGAGGCCAGTAATCTACTGGCCTCATCTCATCTACTACAGAAAATCAGAGTTTGAAGCAGGTAGTTCTATCTGCATCAATATTTTCACCAGTTACCGTTGGGCATCCAGGTTTATTAGTTACGGCTATCTTGGAGACGGCAGCATTGGAATAATTTGCACTGTTATCAAAGGCACTGTTATACCATACTTGATTGTTCACGCCTTGATCCCTAATACCATACAAATTATTAAACACTTTATTGTTTTGAATAAGGTTGTTCGCATTTGGATCTGTATGATCAGGAGTTGGTGCATCGATATCAACGCCTGCAACCACATTCCCACTCGATATGTTATCAAGAATAGCATTGAATAAACTCGTTTGTCCTACGTCTATGCCTGATCCAATTGGAAATACAGTTGGATCACAATCTTTGGGTAAATCGTTCGGCTTTGTAGCAGTACCATTGCCTGTTGTGGTACAGCCTATGACAACGCTATTAGTGGTTCCCGCAAGAAAAATGCCATGTTTGCGAGCACCAGTTGCACGACAGTTTATAATGGTAACTGAGTCAGTACCACCATCTGGATAGTAACCATCAGTTGCAGGTCCCTGCACTAAGGTATTTGAGATAATTCCATTTATTGCCTTAGATGAAAGGCTAGAGTCAATTGTACTTGTGCCGTTACCGATATGTATACCTGAAAGGTCCGCCTCAAAGCAGGTTCCACTATTATCAATCTCGATTAACACCGTATCAACCACAAAGCCATTCCCATTATAGATATAGAGTCCTTCAATATTTTTGTTAGCTGATTTGTTCGTAAAGGTACTATTCTTTACCAGTGCATTAGAAAATATTGCATTAGCGTCAGATGCGTCACCACCTAGTTGTGCAAGGTTTACTGTTGCAGTTGATCCAGTACTTGAAAAGGAACTTTCTTCGATAACAAACCCGTCAATTTGTTCAGCAAATAGATTGGTCATGCCGGTTGAGTTTGTAAATGCGGTGTTAACCACTTTGCAATCTCTATTTTTCCCGACTTTAGTGCTAGCAAACTTAACACCAATGCCATTATCGGTAAATATGCACCCGTCGATAACGACGCCAACTGAGCTTTCTACCAATACACCATAGAAGTTATCTAATATCACAAGTTGCTCTACGCGAACGATATTTGAGTTCACGATATGAATACCGTTTCCTGTTGAGGGAACTGAACCCACGTTGATTATAGAATCATTCTCAATGGTCACTTCAGAAGAATCTTTTACAAGTATCCCCGTAGCATTAGGATGGTTGAGCTTTAAATCGCGTGCTTTGAAAACGAGCTTTACATTATGTGCATCTTTAATGGTAATAGCTGCCCCAGATTTGCAGTAGTTTAAATTCTCTTCAATATAGTAAATACCTGATTTTTTGATAACTACAGGTAAATCTTCCTGTTGAATATAGTGTGAATCATGATCACGTCCATTAAGTGGTGAAAAAACGGTCAACAGACTTAACGCAAACAAGCGTGAGCCTATAGATGAACTGTTCATAGAAAATCTCTCCCTATAATAAAGGTTAATACAATAATATTTTTACGAGTGAAGGTTAGCAGATATTCTCAACAGGATGCCTATGTGGATCCGGGGTTTGGCTACCTTGTTAAGATTTTTCGTACAATCTTCAAGAGAAGCCTAGCATGTGGCAAATAAAGTTTGCAATAATTTGCCTCCTTTTGTTTAGAAGAAGGCAGTTCTTCGAAATATTTTGAAGAGCTTACCCTTAAAATAAGCACAAGCAGACCATTCACAATTGCTTGCAACTTACCAAGGCACCAAACATATAGCCTCTGGAACATCCTCAGAGATACCAATCCCCCAAATGGCTCAGGAACGCAAAAATGCGATCATGAGAAGCAAATTCCCTTTATTTAGTACACGTGGAAACAGCATAAACTCTTGAAGTCCAGATCGCCCGACTGCTACTATTATGGTAACTGGGTACTAAGCCTAAGAAACCAAAATCCTAATAAAGTGGGAAATACTATGAAGCTCTTAACTAAATTTCTTGGGTTACTCCTAACGCTTACCTTGCTCGCACCGGCGTTAGCAAAATCGGACAAACACCGCAATAACGAAGAAACCGTAAAATATGTCCAAGGCGGTGCTCCATCAGGAGGAACTGGCACTAAAAAGCATCCTTTTGCAACATTCAAAGAAGCTTCGGTGAGTACCTGGGACGTCCTTATTGTGCTTCCCTCAGCGGTTGCGTTAACCGATGGTATCACCCTCACCAATCAAAAGCTCATTGGTGACATATGTGACTCTAATGTAGCTCTATTTCCTAAGCTTACTACCAATGAAGTAATCGTTATGGGCGATGGAGCCATTGAAAATATCTTCTTTACTAATATGTTAGGTTCCGCAATCAATTATGACAAGGCAGAAAATCTTATCGTGAAAAATGTCAGCATTGATGGTTTTAATACAAAGACACCACCTACAGGAGCACCAGCAATCACCGGTACCTGCCCACAATCTGGAAATACTCTTATTGAAAACGTAATTATCCGCAACGATAATGGTGCAAATGCCGGCATCTTCGATAGCCCCACGGGTAGCGGCGTATCAAGAGAACTAACTGTATGCGGTTGTGAGCTTACTAAGATCACTAATTTTGGTATAGAAATAGCACCTGATAATGGAGCTTCGTCTAACGTCGTTATCCAAGATTCGTATTTACATGATTTTAATAATGCTAGCGCTAATGGCATAAACTTGATTTTGGGTTCTACTAAAAGCTCCATACAGACTCTTCTTGTTAAAAAAGTATCTTTTTATAATGTTAGCGCTCCATTTGGCAACATAATTGTATTCACACTCAATAATGAATCAAACCTACAAGCAAGAGTTGATAGCTGCTCATTTACAGAAACCTCATCTGAAAGCGGGACCCAGAATGTATTTGGTATTCTCTCTAGAAATACTAGTTCATCATCAGAAATAGTGGTAGAAAACTCAGTAAGCACTAATGTTGATGCATTTTTTGCAGAGAGATTAAAAAATTCTATCAACCAAGAGAATAGACTTTACGGAAATGCCGTTTCCGTTACCATACCAACCAGTACGGGGGGCACTTTCTACAACACACGTATCACTTCTGCTGGCACAGTAATAACTGATATACAAGGAAACATCTTTAATGGAACCACTGGAATACAAATCTCTGCCTCCTCCAGTAGCACTTACTCCCCATTGTATATAACGGCTGAACATAATTGTTTCACAGGCACCGGTAATGCATTTGATACCACGACTACGGGAAATATTGGTACAGCAGTCATTGATGCTCATTGCAACTCATTTTCAGGGTTCAATCCTGATATTAAAGATGCTGGAAGCAATGTTGCCTACCTGGTGAGCAATAACTTTTGGGGCCCTTTAAAACCCTGCACAGGTACTACTTGCCCTGCATCCCAAATCTGCCAAAATGGTTTTTGTCTGGGACCAACAACTTCTCTTGGCAGCCCTGGAAACTCTTTCCTTGGGTTCCTAGATGCAAGTGATCCACTTACGGCCTCTATCAAGTGTCCTAAACCCTGTCACTCATTTGACATATGAGCCGCTGTGCTTCAAACCGTCAAGTGTTCTGATGAAGTGAGACATGAAAGAAAAGGACAGAGACGCAGAGAAAGGTCTATAGATCAACTCTATCAAGCACCCAAAAGTCAATAACATCAGTCAATCGCCTCCTTGTGGTACAAAAAATACCACAGGGAGGAACTCTTGCAGTCAACATCACCCCTCTGCTACTATTATGGTAACTGGGTACTACGCCCAAGAAACCAAAATCCTAATAAAGTGGGGAATACTATGAAGCTCTTAACTAAATCTCTTGGGTTACTTCTAACCCTTACCTTGCTCGCACCGGCGTTAGCAAAATCGGACAAACACCGCCATAACGGAGAAATCGTAAAATTTGTTCAAGGTGGTGCTCCATCAGGAGGAACTGGCACTAAAAAGCATCCTTTTGCAACACTCAAAGAAGCTGCGGCGAGCACCTGGGACGTCCTTATTGTGCTTCCCTCAGCGGTTGCGTTAACCGATGGTATCACCCTCACCAATCAAAAGCTCATTGGTGACATATGTGACTCTAAAGTAGCCGTATTCCCTAAGCTAACTACCAATGCAGTTAACGTTATAGGCGATGGAGCCATTGAAAATATCTTCTTTACTTCTATGTTAGGTTCCGCAATCAATTATGACAAGGCAGAAAATCTTATTGTGAAAAATGTCACCATTGATGGTTTTGATCTACTAGATACGCAAGCATCAGCAATTACAGGAACCTGCCCACAGTCAGGAAAAGCTCTTATTGAAAACGTAACAATTCGCAATGATAAGAGCAGCGTACCTGCTCCTGTTCCTTTTTCCGCTGGAATCTTCGACGCCCCCACGGGCAGCGGCGTATCAAGAGAATTAACTGTATGCGGGTGTGAGCTTACTACGATTACCAAAAATGGTATAGAAACAGCACCTGATAAAGGCGCCTCCTCTAACGTCGTTATCAAAGATTCGTATTTACATGATTTTAATAATAAAAGTGCTAATGGCATAAGCGCTAATGGCATCAACGTGAATTTAGGTGCTACTAAAAGCTCCACAGAGACTCTTCTTGTTAAGAACGTATCTTTTTACAATGTTGGCGCGCCAGCTGGGAACGAAATTCGATTGGCACTCAATAATGCATCAAACTTACAAGCAAGAGTTGATAGCTGCTCATTTACAGAAACCGAATCTGAAAACGGGAAACAGAATGTAATTGTTATATTCTCTGTTAATACCAGCTCATCATCGGAAATAGTGGTAGAAAACTCAGTAAGTACTAATGTGGATGAATTTTACGCAGATACTTTATCTAGTGCTATCAAACAAGACAATCGGTTCTATGGAAATACCGTTTCAGTTACCATACCCACCTTAACCGGAGGCACTTTCTACGAAGCAGGCATTAAGTTCGGTGGTACTGGAAATACTGGAAAATCTGCCGTCACAACTGATATCAAAGGAAACATCTTTAATGGAACCACTGGAATACAAATAGATCCCCCCTCCTCCGGCGGCACTTACTCCCCACTTTACATAACGGCTGAACACAATTGTTTCACGGGCACCGGTCAAGCCTTTCTAACCACGGCTACTGGTAATATAGGTACAGCAATCATTGATGCTCATTGCAACTCATTTTCTGGGTTCAATCCTGATATTAAGGATGCCGGAAGCAACGTTGCCTACTTGGTGAGCAGTAACTTTTGGGGCCCTCTACAACCCTGCACAGGTACTACTTGCCCTGCATCCCAAATCTGCCAAAATGGTTTTTGTCTGGGACCAACAACTTCTCTTGGTACCCCTTTCCTTGGGTTCCTAGATGCAAGTGATCCACTTGCAGTTTCTATCAAGTGTCCTAAGACCTGCCACTCATCTGACATATGAGCCCCTGCTCTTCAAACCATCAAGTGTTCTGATGAAGAGAGATGTGAAAGAAAAGGACAGAGAAGTAAACCAGAGCGCTAGGCCAATCTTCTCAAACACTTGAAAATTGATAAGAACAGTCTATCTCCTCCCTATGGTATTTTGTACCATAGGGAGGAATCTTTAGATGCTTCTTAGTAAGCTGTGAGAACTAAAGAATGATAGCCAGAGCATTCAGCTTAGTCTCCTCTCCTCAGCTTCCTCGCTCATCTCCACACCTTCACACATACGCTTCAACCGCATTCGGGCTTTTTTTTGCAACACTCATTTCAATAGCTTTATGAGATCGGATCAATGAAACTTGCCATCATTGCATAAATTCTTTGCAGAACACCAAAACCTGCTATACTCAAGACAGTTGGTCACCTTACGAGAAAGCTTCCCAATGAAACCTAAACCAGCGTCAGCAATTCGTACTAGCACCCTTATGAGCTATTTTATTCCTGAGCTGATCACAACAGGTATTTTGTATATTGGCCTTGAAATCATCAATTTTAGCTTTATTGCCTGCACCAATGTCGCACTCTGTAATGCAACTCTTTTCATCAGCGCTTCCTTGTTTCATCTTCTTATCAAGATAGCAGAAGGCTTCTCAACAGGCCTGGTGATCATGTGTGGACAATATAATGGTGCCCAAGAATATACCAAAGCAGGGAAAGTCCTCAACGATGCCTTTTGGACCACCTCATTAATCGGTCTAGTCCTTTCTGCAGGAATTTATTTTGGGGCCCATGCTATCTATACCTTTCATGATGTACCACCAGAGATCCTTGAACTTGGTGTTCCCTATCTTAAGATTAGAGCTCTTGGAGTACTTCTCACGTTTACGTATTTAGCCATTATAGGATTTCTCCGGGGTATTAAGAATCCTAAGATGCCTATGCTATTCTTTATCATAGGCGCTGTCGCGTATCTCTTTTTTGATTATGCGCTTATCTTTGGCGCCTGGGGATTTCCAGAGATGGGACTCAACGGTTCTGCAGTTGCCTCGGTTATTCAGTATGCAGTCATGCTTGTGGCTGCCCTTATCTATATCATCTATGATAAGGAGCTTCATAAATATAACATCGCTCTTTTTTCGGAGAATCCTTTTTCATGGGGAAGAATTTCTCATATAAGAAACCTCGTACACATAAGTTGGCCCGTTATGATCGATAAAGCAAGTCTTGCCATAATCCCTATCTGGCTCAATAAAATGATCGGCTGCGCGGCAATTCTTGCTACGAATAAAAGCATCGTCTACGAGAGCCTCACGGTACTTAAAACTATGGAACGTATTGGTATACTTCCCGCCTTAGCATTTGCTCAGGTCATTACCTATTTAGTAAGTAACGACTACAAAACACTCCATTTTAGGACGATTAAAAGAAATATCAAAAAAGTGCTCGTCTTTGCCTGCATTACCACGATGCTCTTTACTCTCATGTTCTACCTTCAGCCCCACTTCTTCCTCTGGATACTCAATAAACCTGATGTGTATAATGATCTCATCATGTACACATTACCGATTATTGCGCTTCTTATTTTGTTTGATGTTCTCCAGCTCGTTCTAGCCGGAGCACTCCGCGGAGCTGCAGATGTTAAAGTAGTCATGGTAACAAGGCTTGTCATTACGGCACTTTTCATTCCTCTTTCCTATGGAATTGCCATACTGCCGACCTCTAGCCTACTTTTAAAATTTGTTCTTCTCTATGGCTCAGTCCATATAAGTCTTGCGCTTATGGGCCTTATCTATATCATTCGTTTTAAAAGTGGGAACTGGAAAAAGCAATCTATTGAAGACTAACCGTTCACCAAGAAATATGACACCTTCGAGTTTCTAGGGACAGGTAATCTAATGTGACATGGCAAACTGAATGAGTAAGCAGAGGCATAATTACTTCGGGCCATTCTATGAAAGCCCAGCTCTTAGGAACATACAAATATTCGTCAAATCCTGCTTGGAGAAAATCATTAAGACTTTGTATGCGATACAAATCAAAATGGTAAAAAGCTTCTTGCTTACTGTTATGGTACGCTACCATATACGTAAAGGTAGGACTGGTAACTACATCGGTCACTCCACAGCGCGCTAATAATAGTTTAATAAGTGCAGTTTTTCCAGCACCAAGCGGACCAGTAAAGGTAAAAACCTTATGGGCAGGCATCTGAGCATAGAGAAGTTCAACCACCTCATCTATAGTGTCTAATGAATATGCTAACTCCTGTTGCATAGTTTTTTCCCTAGAGCTTCTTCAGCACGGCAAGTAAGCGTTTCTCTCTTTTAGATACTCCATGACTTCGAGTTTCCTCCTCTTGTTCTTCTTCTTTATACCATAAGGTGGAAGATCCTTCTTCCATAAGGGCATCTAGTGAAGGAGAACTTACGTCTTGATGAAGTTTATGAGCATGCCCTGGCGCTTTGATATAGCCGCGTGCCGGTGCACTAGTTTTATTCATATAGCTATAAAAATCAAGCGAATCGATCGAAGGTACTTCGTACGTATCTGCAAAAGCATTGAGTTGGCGATCAGTAGTTACCAAAAGAAGATTTTTAAGGAGCCTTTCCTCGATATATCTTTTAATAATATCATCGGCACTATCCTTATGCCCAGAGTATACGGTTATCACGCGACCATTCTTCACAACGGTCATTCGGTTGTAGGGCCCTGCATCATAGATAATATACAGGGTATGGCCCTTTCGTTGAGCATAGTCAAGCGCGCGAAGCTCAAAGCTTGTGCGTTGCCGTTCAGTAATCTGGCCGCCAAAAACCTGTTTAAGAACATTATAACCATCAATGAGTATGTTCATTGTCTCCGTGCGAAAAAAAATTGAGCCTGATAGATATGAGTCTTCTAAAGAAATAGGATAATCAACTTCTTGCAAAAGAATCAAGCACCGCGTACACTCTGAAAGACAAAGCATCAGCAAAAAAGGTATGTATCATGGAACAGCTCATACTTATGAAACAGCGGATTAAAACCGTTGAAACAATAAAAAAAGTAACCCATGCAATGCGCCTTATTTCAATGTCTTCGCACACACGGTTACTCGACAAGAGGAAGCATCTTGCTCAGTACAAGAAAACCTTCGAAGAACTTTGGTCATCAGTACATTATGCGCTCCCGCAAGAAGCACCCGCACTGCTCACCGAAGAGCCTAAAGATCTCTGCATTCTTATCGGTTCGCAAAAAGGATTATGCGGCACTTTTAACTCATCCTTATATAAGTTCTTTGAGCATAATGTACCCAAAGTCCCTAAATCTATGCACATTATCGCGATTGGAAATTTTGCTGCTGAGTATTTCAAACGACATCATGTGACCCCTATTGCTTCGTATACCACTTTTTCAGTTCAGCATTTTATTATGGTTGCCCATGCAGTTACCGACCTTATTATGAAAGATCCTACGAAATATAGAACCGTAACTGCCTATAGTAATATGGAGAAAACTTTTTTTGTGCAGCTCCCAAAAAAGACCGTAGTCTATCCATTTAGTTCACCGCATCTAGAGAGCGCACCTCAGACTTCCTATCTTTTTGAGCAATCTCCTGAGCTACTTCATGATACCATTAGCAGGCTCTTAGTATCTGTATCCTTACAGAGTCTCTTCTTTGAATCTCTTTTGTCCGAACAAGCAGCTCGTTTTATTTCTATGGACACTTCCACACGAAATGCCGATAATCTCATAACCTCCATGAAATTAGGATATAACAAAGTAAGACAAGCAACGATAACGAGAGAACTCAGCGAACTTTCAGCAACTCTTACCTAAAAAAGGAGCGCCTATGTTTACACCAAAAAATCCTTGTCAAAGCTGTGGAATGCCTCTTTCAAAGGACAAAAAAGGCGGCGGTACCAATCGTGATGGAACGCTCAATAAGGAGTATTGCAGCCACTGCTATACCAAAGGTACCTTTAAAGAACCAAACCTTACCCTAGATCAGATGAAGGATAAAGTGCAGGGAAAACTCAAAGAAATGTGGATTCCTTCTTTCATCGGAAAATATTTTACCCGATCTATTCCTCAACTTAAGCGCTGGCGCGCCTCAAAATAATCTTGATTTGTAACGACTGGGACTCTGTGTTATTGCAGAGTCCTATTTTTTAGCATTCATCATAATGTGCGCTAATGCGTCCACGCAACGCAGCAAGTTTGGGAACGATCCCATCATATCCTCGCTTAATATGATGCACTCCAGTCATAGTCGTCTGCCCATGAGCTGCAAGCCCTGCAATAAGAAGAGCTGCTCCTGCTCGAATATCCGAAGCAATAACAGCAGCACCATAGAGCTCATCTACCCCAACTACCGTCGCAGTTTGCCCATCTATTACGATTTGAGCACCCATTTTTTGAAGCTCTCGGACATGCACAAGCCTATTTTCATATACCGTTTCGTGAATAACACTCGTACCCGAAGCTAAACAGAGGGCTGCCATCATAGGAGCCTGCAGATCAGTAGGAAATCCTGGGTAAGGCATCGTTTTAAAAGATACTGCACGAGGATGTGACGTCGCCTTAAAGAATATCCCCTGTCCCTGTAGGCCGAAAGTTACCTCATGGCCCATCTCCTCAAGAAGTGAGAGAAACACGGTCATAGAGGCTGCTGGGGCCGTTGGCAAGGCAATCCCTCCACCGGTAATAGCCGCAGCCAAAATCAGTGTTCCTGCCTCTAAACGATCGTACATAACATGATGATTAATCGACTCTAAGGAAGAAACCCCTTCTATAATAATTGTGGCAGGCGCTTCAAGCTCAATACGAGCCCCCATTTTTCTTAATACTTCAACAAGATCGAGGACTTCCGGTTCTATAGCTGCATTGATAATACGTGTAGAACCCTTGGCTAATACCGCTGCCATCATGATATTTTCAGTAGCACCTACGCTTGGATAGGCAAGTATGTGGTCAATTGCTTTAAGCGAATTTGCCTGAGCATGTAGTAAATCATTAGATTGAGTAAATGTCGCACCCATTTTAGCAAAAGACTTTATGTGGTAATCAATAGGTCTCATCCCAAGGACACATCCACCAGGCAGAGCAACGTCCGCCTTACCAAAGCGAGCCAACAATGGCCCCAGTACTAATATGGAAGCACGCATTTTCTTCATAATATCTGGTCCTATATGAACCGAAGATATAGAGCTCGTATCGACCGTTAGAGTCTTCGTTTCTTCATCATGCACTACCTGCGCTCCAAGCGATTCTAACAGGCGAATCATATGAAGAACATCTTCAGAATACGGAACATTTGATAAGGTGCTCTTTCCTCGGGTGAGTATCAGTGACGCCATAATAACCAATATGGCATTTTTCGCACCGGCAAGATCAACTGTCCCCTGTAAGGAAGGAGAAGTTTCTATAGCTATATATTCATTCATTGGGCATCTTCTTGGGGTAGTTGATTAGAGAGGTTCATTCACACTATTAAAGTGTACACCTCTCGTTATACCTGTCAATCAACTTTTTCAAGAACCCAGAAAGATCCAGAGTATAACTCAACAATTGTACTGCAACATAATTTTTGATAGCTTATTTACGAGGTATAAAAAAATGATCCTTTGTACCTCTAGATCATGCCTTGCGCGGTCTTGTAAGTTTCACCTACAAACCAATGCACATACTACAATTAGTACAATTTGAATAAAAATACTCTTTACAAGCTCTTTATTATTATGATAATATTTACAATAAGAAAACATTTGCCTGGCCTTAAAAGAGAAAGAATCCACCTATGAAGCGCACAGTCCTTCTCCTAATAAGCTTTTTTGGAGCATATTACAGCACAATAGAAGCTATGCAGGATCCCCTGCTCGCGAGGGAGCAATTAACCGAATTATACACTGAAATTGTGAACATGGAAACTAATGTGAATACCGTTAGTGAAGTGCCAGACATTGTTCGAAATCAAGCACAAATGATCGCTTTTTTTGAGTCCATCAGCTATTCGCATAACCATGAGCTTGTTGCTCTGGCAAATGCTGTATTCTATCGCCTCAGGGCACTTCGCAGCATTATCATAGATAATTTAGATACCTGGACAAGTGATTACCTACACAACGCCAGTTATTGGTATAGCCTAAGCCGCCAGAAAAAAGAAGAGCTTACAACACATGTCAAACTGTGTGCCCAGGCTGTAGAATTTTTTAGTCCTATTTATAGGTATCTCTCCGCAAGAGAAAGTCAAACCCTTAATGATATAGCGGATAGAATTACTTCTATCCGCGAGATTCTATTAGATCAAGAGGTAAATGAATTAGAAGTATATAAACTGCACGCGGCACTCACGCATCTCGCGATTCTTAGGGAAAATTTTGGCCGTCCACTGACAAGTGAGACTGAAAGCCATGTTCAAAGATTAGAACTTGGCATCATGAGCTTTCTAAATAATGCTTTTTCAAATCTAGATAAACAAACAGCACTCCTCTACAACCAACTTCCAAGTTTATCTGACCTTTCCGAGCATGACCTTTCTGGATATTTCGTCAGTGTAAATAGTGCCGCTATAAGCTTTAAAGGCTTAAGTGACATATCTCAGATTCTCTCTGCTGAACAACAACAAAAAATGACCGATATACAAAACCGTATTAATGCGGTGCTCAGCGTCTTTTCTGGGATGGAGGGTGGATAAAGCAAGATGTCCAATACGAGAGATTGTGCACTAGTCCTGGCAGTAATTATCGTCCGGATTGACCATAGTGTTTTTATGTATCCCACTATGAGACACAAGGGGCTTCGACCGGGACGTTCCCAATATAACCCCCCCCTATTATGAGCACTCTGCTTTTTTGGTAATTTTTCAATAAGAAGCAGTCCGCCATTCATTTTAATACAAAAATGAAATAGGGCTACTCTTTACAATAATGTTGAAATTTGGTAAGATTTACATTAAGAAAATAAAGGCCCGCCTAAAGAAATAAGAGGTTCTTCGTGAAAAAAATTATCATCATCGCCCTACTTGGTCTTATAAGTCCACAATTTATCGGCCTAGAAGCAATGGTCGTTGACGAAAATGACTCAATGGCGATCATGCAGTTACACTTGTTTAAAAGTGATATAGAGCTACTGATAGAGGGTGTATCTACTCTCGATAGTACAGCAGCAGCCGTGAGGTGGATCCAACCTTTCCGTGCTCACCTTGAGAGGATCATACAAGACTTGCAGCCAGCTCCCACGGATGAGATGAAAGAACAGTTTCAAGCTTTAAGCGACAGAATCGATACGATTCAGGAGTACGTTGTTAATTATCTAGATGGTTTAACAAACGGTCAGTTAGGCCTCATGAGTGAGTATGATCTATATCCACCGCAGATACAGGAACAAATTGATGACGAAGTAGTTATATCTTCTGAAATATTGGAAGCTTTTGGTACACTTCAACTTACACCCCAGCAACTAAGCATTGCCTGTGCTATACAGAAGCGGCTCAATGCGATTCTCAAAATCTCTTTCGTGAGACAGCTACAAGGCATGGAAGATATGGTTAACCATATCGAAACATCAGCAAGAGCTGTAGAGATGCTGATACCAACTCTCAATAGGCTTGCAGATCTAAAAGATTACTACCGAACAACAGACAGCGGCATTCACTTTGCAAGACTTGGAAAAGCGCTAGAATACCGCATTATGCAAGTTCAAAGTAATGCCATTAAGCGTTTAGAGGAATGGACCACGGATCTTATCGATGACCTACCTTTGTTCTATCAAAAGACTCCTGATGAACAGCAAGCATACATCATCGATGTAAACCGTTGCAATAATATTCATAATGCCTTGGTAATGGTTCGTCGCAGCTTTGCACCGGGAGAACGTCAAAGGATCACTACTGCACAGAATACAATTAATGTGATACGTGAAGTCCTTACAGGGGCATAATGAGCGTTATGAAGATGAAAACAGGAACTTGTACAAAAATTACTCACTTAAAAAAAGGTTCTTATGAAAAAGACACTTCTTACTTTACTCACCCTTATGACTCCGCATGTCAGTGCTTTACATGACACTCTAGTTGTAACTAATACCCCTGAGGAATCAGCAGTTTTGTTACAACAAGTAGAAAGTGCAACATTTCAAATGGAAGAGATAGCGGGCCTTATTGATATTGGGGCAGAGATATTACAGAGAAACCGAGCAGCTCTAGCTCAACTCAGTACTATTGTGCGGAGCTTTCAGCGACCTCATAATCCCCAACTGGTAGCACAGGCAAATGATTTAGAGAATCGCCTGAGAAAAATTCCAGGCAGGGTCATTACCGGTTTAGTTGATGCAACGAGGGAATATCACAGTCAGGTGTTGGTGTACGAAAGCCTTCCTCAAGAAATCCAACAAGAATTTATACGAAACCTAAGTTTTTGCGACAAAGTCTTGAATGCGCTAGGTACCGTACCTCTCACTGCTGTTGAGCAAGCGAAGATAAACGTCGCAAAGGCATCTCTTAGCGATACTCGTATAAGTCTTCTAAAACTAAAGGTACAAAAGATGGAAGCCCTCATTGACACTGAGCGTCCCCAAATAGCCCAAAAAGCAATAGCGATATTGCAACCAGTTTTGACCTATCTTGCGGCCCTTAGACAGAATTTACCTAGCTCGGGGCCTTTAAGTCCGCTCTGGGAAATAGAAAATCGAAGGCTCGGTGATTTAGAAAATCGCATTATGGTAGTTACAAGTATCGCAATTTTGAAATTAGATTTTTGGACGAACAGACTAGCTATACTACTCCCTAGGTTCGGCCAAATGGATCATGAGGAACAAAATACCTATATAACCGAACTAAATCTTTGTGATAACATCTATAATACGTTAGTAACAGCTGGGGCCATATTCACACCTGAACAGCAACAAAGAATCACTTCGGTTCAGAATAGAATTACTATGATACGAAATAGCCTTGTAGGTACGGCTAGCTAGTTGACTACAATTTTTTAAGAAGATAGAGCATCGTCGTTATCTCTAAAAGACATATAGAAACGACCAGATGCGATGAAATGTAACAAAAAAATAAAACCTTCCCTTATGATAAGAGGTTCTCATGAAAAAAATAGTACTTACCTTACTCGCTCTAATGAGCACCTATTATAGTGTTATAGACGCGATGATCTTGGACCCAATAGAAGAAGTAGAACAAGATCTTGTAGTTCGAGACACAGTTGCAGAATCGGCAGCTAAGCTGCATAATTTTGAAGCAATAGTACTCAGAATGGAGGAACTTGTTACTCGGCTCGATAGAATCCCTGCCGTTGTTAATGTGTTACGACCAACAGATACTATTCTTGGGAACATTAAGCACAAGTTCCAGCAACCTCCCGACGTTCATCTAGAAGGACGAGTCGCGCGATTTCAAGAAAGGCTTTTACGGATTAAGAATATCGCTATCGTGCAATTAGTAAACCATTCGCTCTATCTTAGGTCCCGACTAAATAGGTTTGACCAGATGAGTCCTGAGGATCAAGATGAATTCATAACAACATTAAATAATTGTGGGGCTGTGTATAATGCCTTTATGCTATCTCGCCTCGCGTTAGAGCCTGAGGAAATACAAAAACTCACGAACGTTGCAAATCAGCTTAATACGATACGGGACAACATACTCTAGGGCATTAAAATAACCTAATAAAAACTACCTGAGGTAGTCGCAAAAAAAGGAGATCATGAAGCACTTCATTCTTATGGCAAGTACTCTTTTTGCCAGCTCATATATCTTTGGTGAATCCGAGACCAACTTACGTAAAGAATGTGCCCCGATATACGCCGAAAACTGTGAAAAGATTCTGTCTCAATTTAGGAAGCCAATAACCGTTGAGCAGAGTAACGCCTATAAAGGGATCACCTTGCGTAAAGGATGTGATGCTATCTACACCGAAGATATCGAACATATTCTGACGCAGTTTATGCATAATAGCACCCCGAACGAGCGCAAAGACTATAAAAAGTTCATGCTTCTTATTAAACTGCGCAATGATCTGCTGTTTAAATTGACTGCATTTGAACAAACCATTAAGTCTGAGGAGCGCGCACTTTTAAGGACACCGCTTACCAATTATACCGCATGTAGATCGCATGTAGGTGTCGCTTTTGGCTACGAGTTCCAAACAGCCAACCCCTCCAAAAAAGTTCTTTCACCATGCGAAACCAGTTATGCAGCACAAATGCAACAAGTGCTGAACTCGGTAAGAAAATTGGTATCGAAAAGAACACTCAAAAGATACGAAAGCTTCATGCTCATGCTTAAATACTATGAAGATCTTGGAGCAATGCTCAATGAGTTTGAAAGAAAAACCAACTATACGATACGAACTCGACTCCGTGAACCCTTAGTGAAATATCTTAACTGCAGAAATAGTCTCATACTCCGTCATGTACAGGCTGTTCCTCAGTGAATCCCTGAGGTGAAGTACCTCAAGAAGTTCATCCACTGGCGCTCGTTTGCAAATGATCCTGCATACGAACTATCAATGTGCGAAAGCGGGAAATACCATGAGCATCCCTGCAAAGTCTTACACAAAGGCCCTGCAACTGAAGCATCTACCATAAGACTTAGGACTTCCCGAGCATGCAAAAGTTCACTGATAAGCAATTCGGTATCGGGAGTAAGCTGATGCTCCATAAGTTCAGCATATAATGCTTCAATAGATTCCCTCATATCAACATAAAACGGCAATGCCGTCACCGGATGAAGTGATAGGCGAGCACGACATAAGATCTCCGTAAGATGATCTATCTGTAAGATGGTATTAACGAGCTTATCAATAACCTCTGCTAAATAGTTCATTGAGGTAAGATCAAGCAATGAAAGACTGAACCGCTCATGACCTTTCAGTATTTGACTCCGCTCGTAGCTATAGACAAGACGCTTACCAGCCCTTAAAGCAGAATATTCACTCAAGGATTCTATGACTTTTTTGTAGTCCCACCCATCTTTCTCCTCGCAATCTTGCGATGCAACCAGATAGTGTACTGTGTCTTTTATCTGATAGGCAACTTCAAGCATAGCCATATAGCATGAATCAAATCCCAGGATATCAAGTTTTCTTTGAAGCACAGAGGTCGCGTAGCTCGTCAACTCATGAAGATCATGAATCGACAGAAATGAGCCTCCAGCACGTGCAACAAGCATCGATTTACCGTTCATTATATGTTCTATTTGCCGATAGAACTCCTTAATACGCACATCGCAGTAGCGCTTACAGGGAGATCGGCCTTCGTCAGGCTCGTAGAGCCATTTCTGCTGAGCACTATCAAACGTCGGAGCAAGAATTCCCGTGCCATGGCCTGAGACAATGAGTAAGGAGTTCCCTTCAGTTGCTGAACTAAATGCTCCCCTAACACCCTCTTTTAGAAACTCCAGGCGCTTGAAAGGCACTTCAACCGTAGTATGGCTCGAAGTCCCTCGTTCAATGATAATTCGCTCTGCTGAAGTACCGACTTGTATATCAACATGCACAGCAATGCGACCTTCAAGGTCATCCTTTAGAGCATCCTGCAGCTGACGCACGGATGTACATGCCTCTACATAGGAATCAGAGGCCTCCATATACAGATATATCGTCCACTGACGAGCTTCAGCAGAGCCTCCCGCTAGCACTAAGAACAAAAGTAACGCTTTCATTACTAAGTGGAGCCTCACTAAGCCAAGCCTTAATGAAGCAATTCTTTTTTTAAGGAATATGCTATGATTTTGTATAACACAAGAAACATAACAGGCGTCCATGATTCTCATTCTTCTACTCTATACTCTGCTTGGCTTCAGCTTTACGCTGGGCAAAATTACTCTGTTCTATGCAAGTCCTTTTTATGTGGTAGGCAGCCGCATGATAATAGGTGGCATTGGCCTTGCGCTCTACTATTACTTTTTTCAGTCTACAACATACCGTTTCCAAATGAAAGATTGGCCAGCATTTATGCAGGTAACTCTTTTTGGTATCGTAGTACCCTATTGTCTTCGTGCCTGGGGCTTAAACTACCTATCATCGACCAAAGCTGCGTTTATATTCACACTCATGCCCTTCTTTACCGCCCTATTTTCCTATTTGTTTCATAAAGAACGTCTTTCATATCAGAAAAGTATAGGACTCATGCTCGGCTTTTTGGGCATGATGCCAACCCTCTTTACAGGAAGTTCCTTTGAGACGCTTGCAGGCTCATTTGGGCTCTTCTCATGGCCCGAGATTGCTATGCTCGGTGCAGTTGCCTCATTTGGCTATAACCTCATCGCGCTTAAACATCTAGTAAAAACGCGACAATGCCCCGCTTCACTCGCCAATGGCCTTACGATGCTTTTTGGGGGATTCATAGCATTGAATCTTTCTTTCATCGTTGAGCCAGTCTGGATCTTCAAAGATCCGCTTACCTTCGCTGGTTTTTTAGCACTGCAAATCGTCATTAGTAATCTGATCTGCTCAAACCTACAGGCGGCACTTCTTAAAACCTATAGCTCAACCTTCATGGCATTTGCAGGATTTTTGACACCACTCTGCGCATCAGCCTTTGGCTGGTTTTTCCTCAATGAAGAAATAAAAGTACAGTACCTTGTGTCGCTTCTTATGGTGATGATCGGATTAGCTATGTTCTATTTTGATGAGATAACGAGCCTCAAAAAGAAAGCCGTTAGCTTCGAGTAAGCTCTTCCCATTCTTGGGTCAAGGTAGCAAGCTTCCGCTGTGATTGCTTAAGAGTCATGACTGCCGTATCATATTCCTTCGAACCAAAGGTCAATCCAGCAAATGTATTCTCCAAGGAAGCTATCTGCTTTTCTTGGCGAAGAATAGACTGCTCAAGGTTCATCAGCCTCTTTGTTTGGCTATGATCTTTTGCTATCTTCTCGGGTGAATGTTTTTTTGAAGCATGCTCAATCGGAGGATTTTCCTGTAACCGCTTCTCCTCAAGATAGGATTCATACGTGCCAAGATGATCGATGATGCCATCGGGGGTAAGCACCCAGATACGTGTCGCTAAATTTTGCAAAAATGAATGATCATGAGATACAAAAAGCATCGTCCCATTGTATTGTTGCAATGCCTGCAAGAGAACCTCTTTGGCAAAGAGATCAAGATGGTTCGTCGGTTCGTCAAGGAGTAAGAAGTTCGCCTTTTTAAGCAGCACTTTCACCATGGCAACACGATTACGTTCACCACCACTTAACACACTTATCTTTTTCTTCACCGAATCGTTACTGAATAAGAATGACCCTAAGAAGGAGCGAACGATCGAATCTGGTATCTCAACTGAATCCAATACTTCCTCAAAGACAGTCTTTTCAGGATCGAGGGCCTTTAACTGATCTTGCTCAAATATCGCTGTCGTAACATTATGTCCAAAGGTAACGTCGCCTCCTTGCAATGGATAGGATCCTGTAAGGATATTAAAGAGCGTCGTTTTACCCGTTCCATTAGGAGCTATGAGGGCAACCTTCTCTCCACGCTTAATCGTTCCAAAGGCATTTTTAAATAAGAGTCTCTCATCAAAGGAGTACTGAACTTTTTGAATTGTCAGAGCAACATCCCCAGAACGCACTGCAGGTGGGAACCGTAATGAGATGGTAGGTTCAAGAGGCTCAAGTTCGATCACTTCTATTTTATTAAGCTGCTTTTCCATCGATTGAGCCATACGGGCCTTTGATGCCTTTGCCCGGAATCTTTCAATGGTCGCTTTTTTTTGCGCTATCTCTTTTTGCTGTCTGGCATGAGACTTTTCAAGATTCTCTCTTCGTTCTTTCTCGGCAGCTACGTATTGGGTGTAGTTTCCCACAAAGTAGGTCGCCGTTCCTTTTTCTAAGGCAAGAATTCCATCACACGCCTTATCAAGATAATGGCGATCATGAGAAACGAGTAAATAGCCAAAGGAACCCTGCTTTAAAAAGTCGAAGAACCATTCCTTTGCCGGCAAATCAAGATGGTTAGTCGGTTCGTCAAAGAGATAAAAATCGGCATCTTCTAATAGAAGCTTTGCAAGAACAAGTCGCATCTTCCATCCGACACTGAGCTCAGCAACAGGTTGCTCGAATCCCTTTGGAGTAAATCCAAGCCCTTTGAGAATCTTTTCTGCTGATTCCTTAGCACGCGCTACATCTAGTGTGGAATACTGCTCGAGCAATTCAGCATACCGGCTCACCAAGGCTTCATCGGCAGAAGTCTCCATCTGTTTTTCCAGAGCTACTTTTTCATATATGAGGGCTTGATATGCTTTTGAAGCAGTTAATATCTCCTCAAAGACCGATTTATCAGACATCATAACCACTTCTTGAGGCATATATCCTACTTTGGCATACTTATCGATGGTCACCGACCCCTCATCAAGCTTAATCAGGCCAGAAATAACCTTTAAAAGGGTTGATTTGCCTGAGCCATTACGCCCCAGGAGCCCAATTCGTTGGCCGTCACCACAGGTAAAAGTCAGTTCGTCGAAAATTGTCTGCCCAGCATAGGAAAGATGGGCGTTAGTAATGTAAATCATAAGGAATGCTCATCTAATAGCTTTTTATATACGTACCTACTTCAAACGTTTGATTTATTCTCATGCCTAGTATATCATACTACTCGCTTTGCGGCAATCATGGCTATCTCAAGAGTTATTCTGGCTTTTCAATGGCTCTGATTCTGTAACGTCTTACTCAAGCTGGCTCACGAAGCATAGAGATTATAAACACCAGCGAATCTTCAGTAGAGGTATACCCAAAGTACTCCCCAAAAATTCGGCAACCCTTCTTGACAGATGATACCTTTAAATTGAATGTCATGTCAGGACTCCTATAGGATCCAACTAAGCACATTTGCCCCTGTTCTGATTTTCATGCAAGCGCCATAAAGACCCATGACAGAGAAAACTCCGAATCCATACCATCAACATTACCTTACCAATGAAGCATTTTAAATAATAATGTTAAGAGCAGTTAAAAACCACGGGGGTGTTTTTGCAAAAAACTCAAAAAACACCCCCGTGATTTCTCATATTTTTCAAAAATCACGGGGGTGTTTTTTGACTCTGCTTAAAAAGGAAGCTATACTAAGACTCGTAAAGGAATGTTATATGGAAAGAACTGCGCTTACATTTTTACATCGTTGGCTTCATGAGAAAGGGCGGCTACCCTTGATTATTAGAGGGGCCCGGCAAGTAGGAAAAACCTGGGTGGTAAGGCGCTTGGCTGAGCTTGAGAACCGTGATCTCATAGAACTCAACCTCGAACTTGAACCAGAATTGGAATCACTTTTTGTAAAGAATGATCCTAAAGCCGTTTTGCTCAGCATTGAAGATATACTCAATAGAAAAGTTGATCCCTCCAAAGCTCTTCTTTTTATAGATGAGATTCAAGCAAAGCCGCATGTTATTGCGAAGTTACGCTGGTTTGCCGAGATGATGCCAGAATTGCCTGTTATATCTGCAGGATCACTTTTGGAATTTGCTCTAGGTACCTACGTTATGAGCGTGCCAGTCGGTCGAATCGAATACTTATATTTAGAGCCGCTATCATTTGAAGAGTTCTTGATGGCCCATCAGAAAAATGGTTTCGTAAGATTAATCAAGAATTTTCAATGGGGAGATGAGCTCCCTTCCATTGCGCATCAACAGCTTACAAGCCTCTTTCATGAATATATCATAGTTGGGGGGATGCCTGCGGCAATAGAAAAATGGATAGAAACACGGTCTCTTGAAGAAGTTGGACGTGTTCATCGAAGGATAGTCTCCACGTATAGAGAAGATTTTACCAAATATGGAGCAAAAGTCTCTCCTGAGCTTATGAATAAAATGATACATTTTATTCCGCGGTCTCTTGGGGAAAAATTTGTGTATAGCCATGTTGATAAGGCAGCACCTCTCTATGCTGTGCAACGGGCTCTTACTGCATTACAAAAAGCTCGCCTATGTCATATAGTGCACAGCACCGCTGCTAATGGAGTTCCTCTAGCAGCAGAGATTAATGAAAAATTTTTGAAAGTTATCTTTGTCGATGTAGGACTTTGTTCTGCATCTCTCGAACTTTCACTGACGCAAATTGGGTCTACCGAGGATCTCACCCTCGTTAATAAAGGTGCCATAGCAGAGCAGGTTACTGGACAGCTTCTAAGAACAGTATTTCCGCTAACTCAAAATCCTCAGCTATATTATTGGGTAAGGCTGCATCAAGAAAAGGGTGCTTCAGCCGAAATAGATTACGTCATTGCTCAAGGAACTTTGCCGGTTCCTATCGAGGTTAAGGCTGGAGCTACAGGGTCGCTCAAATCGCTACATGTTTTTATGGAACTCAAAAAGCTTTCAAAAGCAGTGCGCGTCTGTTCTGGAATTCCGAACATCTCACAGATAGAGTTTAAAAGCACGGCAAGTACGACAGTTCGTTATGAACTCAGGTCTATCCCATTTTATCTGCTCGGAGAAATTCATCGTTTACTCGCTTAGGAAGAAAGCTTCAGCAGTACGATTCAATTGTGAAGTTGTCTCAGCATTCGGAAGAATCCTCGAATCCTCCAGCATGGGCTATTCCCGTGAAAAAATAAAAAACTCACCGTTATAAGATTTTCTAAGATCTTTCTATTTCTCGTACAGACCTAGGAAAAGCCTTATTCCTGCAGACTAAAAAAACGTAGAAATTATAAACACATCTAATGCATGCTTACAAGTACCCAAAAAACTCGACAAACTATCACCAAAGAAGATACTCTCTTAAGGTGAACATTCTTTCAGCTCCTGTAAAGGCTCCAGATAGACACATTTGCCATATTTTAATAAATATGACATCCTCTGTACGTTTTCATAAAATTAATAAGTATAAAATTAATTAGGACGATACTTCATGATAAGACCTTCTTATGTTGTCATACTAGTAGGATTGCTTGCCACCCCTCAGCAAACTTTGCCTTCGTCCGTATCAGTTCTCAAAAAAAGAGTTGTCCTTGTTGCTCCCCAAAAGTGCGAGTATAGCTTGCTTACACCCAATGAACTTCAGAACATGCTGCATCTGCATCACACACTTCTTGCAGAAGAAGACTCTCTGAGAAAAAATTGTGAAACCTGGTATACGATTGCTAATGAATACCGACACCTCTTTGACCATCAAGAAGCAATATCTTTTTCTACCCAAATCTTTGAGCTACTTACGGAACAAAGCTCTTCTCTCTCTATCAAAACGCATAGTGCTCGATGCCTTGCAAAAATTATGCAAAGAAACGGCCAGTTATCAGAAGCTCAGGACTGGGCTATGAAGGCTGAAGAGTGGGGTCGCACTACCTCAGCATATGGCAAATCACTCTATTACTTGGGCTACCACTATTACTACACACTAAAAGATCCTAATCAAGGAATAGCATGGTATCTCAAAGCACGACAATGGTCCTCCAACGGTAAGGATATGAAGATCTTTATTCAATCTCTTATCAGCCTTGGCAACGCATACTATAAAGATGAAGCGCATCAGACAGATGCCCAGTGGTTTGTAGAAGCTCTCGAAGCGTTAACCATCTACAGTGATACCGAGCTCAAAGCAAAAGCATATATCGGCCTTGGCAACGCCAGATACACCGATAAAAAGCATAAAAACCACGCACAGTGGTACCGTGAAGCCCTTGACGAACTTGGCCAAGACGGTGATATAACACTACGAGCAGCAGCTCTTATTGGTCTTGGCAATGCTCGCTGTACTGATAAAAAAAAAGGACGTGAATATTGGTTTCAGCAGGCTCTTCAAGTACTCGGTCCCCGCGGCGACAAAAATCTAAGGGCTCAGGCACTCATGGGACTTGGTAACGTCAAGTATATTGATGATACTCATCCCAAAAGTCATTCCTGGTATCTCGAGGCCCTTGCACTACTAGGCGAAAATGGTGACAAAGACCTCCGAGCACGAGCCTGCATTGGCCTTGGTAACGCCAAATATACTGATAATACTGATAGTAAGCTTAGCACCGATGCCCAATGGTATCTGAACGCGCTCGATTTGCTAGGCAAAGATGGCAATAGTAACCTACAGGCCCAAGCTTTCATCGGCCTTGGCAATGTCAGACATACTGATGATACGCATCCCAAAAGTCATTTCTGGTATCTCGAGGCCCTTGCACTACTAGGTAAAAATGGCGATAAAGAACTACTAGCACGAGCCTGCATCGGCCTTGGTAATGCCAAAGAACCCCATGATACTGGCCAAAACTACGTTCAGTGGTATGTAGATGCGCTCGGCTTATTGGACAAAGAGGAGGACAGAGATCTCAAAGGGCAAACTCTTATGAGACTTGGCCATGCCAGACATACTGATGCTCAACACCCAAGACAGGCTGATTGGTACGTAGATGCTCGAAATACTCTTAGCAAAGAAGGCACCAGAGATTTACAAGCTGAGGCTTGTATTGGCCTAGGCAATACGCGATATGTTAATGATGAGATGTGGCCAAGTGAGCAGTGGTTTCTAGAAGCTCTCACAATTCTTGGCGACGACGGGGATAGAAGTCTTTATGCGCAGGCTCTCATTGGACTTGGAAACGCTCACTACACCACCAAAAAACGTGACCAATCCTCATGGTTTAGAGAAGCACTCCAGATACTGGGTAAGAGTGGGATCAGTACCCTTCGGGCCCAGGCTCTGATTGGCCTGGGGAATTCTAGATATGTTGATAAGGAACATCCAACACAAGCCATATGGTACCAAGAAGCACTTATGGTACTTGAAGCAGAATCGCACGGTGCCGTATATGCTCAAGCTCTTGTCGGTCTTGGTAACTATTATTGTGGACAAAGGGTTAACGCCAAAGGAATAACCTATTTTCAGCAAGCTTTAACGTGTGCCCCTGCAGAAATGCATCCTTCCATTCAGGAAAAGATAGACCGTTCACAGGAGATTATACGTGGCGGCTCGGTTTACACGAGCAGTGATACAGACCTAAATACCCTTCTCATTCTCAAGGAAGATAAGGATATAACCGTCCGAGCACAAGCTCTTATTAGACTTGCAAATTGGGGATATACTGACAGAGCCCATCCTAAAGAAGTTGATTGGTACCTCGATGCACTAGAGGTGCTCGGCACAAGCGGCAGTAACGATCTTCGAGCACGAGCGCTTATTGGGCTTGGCAATAAAAAATATAGTAATAAGACACATGATAAGAATTACTGGTTTGTTCAAGCACTAAAGCTCCTCGAAAATGATGGTGATCCAGTACTCCAGGCAAAGGCTCTTATTGGCCTTGGCAATGGCAAATATTTCCATAGTGGAGGACAAGCTCATTGGTATCTGAAAGCACTCTCTCTACTCAGCCAAAGCGCCTCCCCTGAAATCGCTGCTCAAGCACTTATTGGGCTGGGCAATGCTCGATATACCGACAATACACATACGAGCCATGCTCAATGGTATGTTGATGCACTCTCCGTACTTGGCAAGGATCGCGAAAAGAACTTACAAGCACGAGCTCTTATCGGTCTTGGTAACGCTCGGTATGTTGACGAAGCACATGCGTATAATGCTGAGTGGTTCCTCGATGCGTTGAGAGTTCTTGGCGAAGATGGCGATAGAGATGTTCAAGCAAAAGCTTTCATTGGCCTTGGCAATGCTCATTATGTCGAGAAGGACAAAGAGCGAAGTACATGGTATCTAAAGGCACTCGATGTGTTGGGTAATGACGGTGAGCACGATCTTCAGGCTCAAGCTCTTATCGGTCTTGGTAATATCCAATATACCGATAGGACCCATCCAGATCATGCTCAATGGTACCACGATGCTCTCAAAAAACTAGGAGATACAGGTGATAAAACTGTACGTGCTCACGCGCTGATCGGACTTGGAAATCACCACTGCAGGACAGGTAATAACGCACAAGGCGTATCCTTTTATCAGCAGGCTTTAGCCTATGCATCAGAAGAAACGAAAGACAACATTCAGCAAAAGTTAGACCAGGCTCAGATCTATGTTGAGCGTGACAAATCCCGTATTATACGTCTTGATAAGTTCAAGAGACTCGTTAATAATGGCGACACAGCTCTACGAGCTCAAGCACTGATTGAACTTGGTAAGCTAAACTATACCGACGAAACCCACCAAACTCGAGCTGCATGGTTCCTCGCTGCACTCAATACCCTAGGTGATACTGGCAATAGAGGGCTTCGAGCCCAAGCGTGTATAGAACTTGGCAATACCAACTATACTGATTCTCGACATACACAAGTTCAATGGTATCTCCATGCTCTCACCATGCTCGATAGAGATAACGATCATGACCTCTATGCTGAAGCCCTTATGGGTCTTGGGGAAACAGACTACGTCGATGATACTCACAAAACTCAGGCTGACTGGTTCTTAGATGCGCTCAGAATCCTAGGTAACGACGGTACTATACGTCTCCGAGTACAAGCTTGCCTTGCTCTTGGTAATGGTCAGTATAGAGGTATACATAATGAATATGCTAATAGCTCTCATTGGTATCTAGAAGCACTCAGGATACTTGGCGATAATGGTGATAACGTATTACGAGCTACCGCATGCATGGGTCTTGGTCGGGTGAGATATTTAGATGCAACTCATACCCACAGCGGTCAATGGTACCTAGCAGCGCTTGCCATGCTTACTAACGGTGATAATACAAATCTAGAAGCTCAAGCTCTACTTAACCTTGGTGACCTCAGATACCGGTGTAACCAACACCCTCCGACTTATTGGTACGAAAAAGCGCTTACCGTTCTCGACAGAGGTGGCAGTAGAACTATACGAGCCCAAGTCCTTATAAGCCTTGGCGACTACTACTGTACTGGCGTGCCAACCGATATCCCACTCGGAATAAAGAAATATCAGGAGGCTTTAGCGCATGCTCCAGAAGACCTGCAGGCCCTTATTAGAGAAAAAATAAACGCAAGGCAATCGTCTAGTCGACAAAAGAATGGGGGGTTTTCAGCGCAGGCTCCCGAGCACCTACAGTTCCTTACAAAAACAAAAATGGAAACTCAGCAAGCAACTATTCGACAAGTAAGCCTTTTGCAGCGTGTCCAGCAGATAAAAGACAAAATCGGCCAACCTGTCAGCTCTAAATAAGTTGATGTAGGACGACCAATCACTGCACCTGCGTTTCTTTTTCTTTCCCACGTTTGAGGGGATAGCTCTGATTTGCTTTGAATAAGATGCCTCAAAGAATCCGTGCACCAATGACGACAGAGTAGAGTCATACAGCCTTACACCATAACTAACTCGACTTTTTATTCACCTGCAATATACACACCCAATGGACAACCAGGAAGATAAGATGACCTTTGTCCTTCTGAGAAGGATGGTTTTTACCCTGGCTAAAGAAGATAGTATTACGGTACCAGAAGGGAAAATATCAATACTCCCAGCTTCGAAGCTTTTTCTCACTGTATAATAAGGAGAGCTAGAATCTTTTTCAGGAGTTTGCAGATTGTTGCAAAGACTACTTTTTTTACACCATCGCTTTAGATTGTCTTGGCTCAAATGCCGAAACGAATCCCACCGTCCTACAAAAGTTCTCCAGAACACTTAATTGTCAATAGGAAGAATTCTCAGTACTATGAATTTGGAGCAGGGAATATATGTGATGCTCATATCCTATAATTTGAAACTTCGAGGTAAATGTATGAACACAAGAATAGCATTGTTGCCTTTCATGCTTATAAGCTATCAGGTCCTGGAAGGTAAAACCATGCAGAACACTGTTCAATTTCAGTTAGATAAGTATATGCAGGAACTTACCCGGTTAAACCGCTTTAGTGGAACAGTATTAGTTGCCAAGGGAGATACTATACTACTCAGCAAAGGTTATGGGTTTGCTCATCGTGAATTTGAGGTACCCAATAGATCAAACACTCGATTTCCGATCTGCTCAATCACCAAGCTGATAACCGCAACAGCCATCATGAATCTTCAGGAAAAAGGTTTATTGCGAGTTTCTGATAAGGTAAGTTCCTATCTGCCAGATTTTCCTCGGGGAGATGATATTACGATTCATCAGCTTCTTTCCCATACTTCCGGATTTTCAGGATCTAATATGCCGCTAGAAATGGTTGTTTTGCCGACCTCAGCAGATGCAGTGCTCGCTTTTTTTAAAGCCCAGCCCTTAGAATTTCAACCAGGATCTAATTATCAGTATAGTAATGGCGGTTACTTAGTTTTGGGATCAATCATCGAAAAGGTTTCGGGTATGAGATACGATCTCTTCATTAAAAAGAACATTCTAGATCCGCTCCAGATGCATGAGAGCATATTTCCCACCACCGACTTTGAAATCATAAAAAACTGCGCTTCGGGCTACTGTTTTAACGCAAACAATGAATTGGTTAATGGGTATTATGTGTATAGACAAAACTTTAATGGCTCTGGTGGCCTTCATGCAACTGTGGGAGATCTCTATCTCTTTGGTCGTGCTTTGACTTCAGGTCGTTTAGTAATGAAGGAATCTTTACAAAGCATGTTCACGGCTTATCATCCTCAAGGTAGTTACGGCTACGGATGCTTCGTTAACAACATCTACGGCCATAGGCTCATATCCCACGGCGGCATGTTATCAAGTGGTTTTAAATCAACGCTTTCATTATTTACTGATGATGCTATTATCATCGCAATTCTGAGCAACTGTTGGCAGTCATGGGTTGATGAGGCACGCGATGCTCTTTTGGCAATAGTATGTGGTCTGCCCTATGATTACCTTCATACTGATCCTATAACAATTGAGCCGGATCTGTTTGATGAGTATGCAGGGATCTATAACCATCCTCTTTTTCCACAGTGCTATACCCTCGAAAAAGCGCATCATGCTCTCTCAACACCCGACCAAGGTAAGATTGTACCAGTTTCACAAGACCAATTTATGATCTCAGGAAATAAAGCTCCCAATATGGTTTACCAGTTTATCAGAGATGAAGTCAACAAGATTGTTCAATTGAGGATAAAGGGTGGTGGGCCATACTTTGAAGTGCGTTGTGAAAAGATCATGTAAATCAGACTGCTGTTCACTCACTAAAGAGAAGAATAACCTATTGCTTCACCTGCGTTTCTTTTTCTTTCCCACGTTTGAGGGGATAGCTCTCACCTTGTACAAAATTGTCACTTCCAAGAGGTGCATAAAAGTAGGTTAGCTTACTTGATGCTAAGTCTTTACCTACCGTTATCACCGCATAAGCAGAAGTGCTATACCCATACCTCAGCGTATAGTCAAGAGATGGGCTTGAAATCAGATGCCAAGATGAATCTGCATGTTGCAGACCCTTCATAGTTGCCCAATCGAGCTTTTGATCATCGCTATCAATGATACCTGCGAGAGTCCCTTCAGAATAATAGCAAAGATCATCAAGGTGACATACGGACTGTATCGGTCCTTTATTAACAGGATAGCATGCCATTCTATCAAATTGAGAACTATCAGCACCATAGGGTCCAATACGCACTGGCGGCTCATTAAGATTTTCAGCAAGAAGATAGAGTGCACGCGGCAGGGTTGCATAAAAAGCTCCTACCGTTCGTGCTTGAAGAAAAGACATCCCCTTGCCAAACAGCGAAAGGTCCCGCAATTTTCCAAAATCGTCCTGAGGTCCCCGAAGATACCAGACCGTCTGGGGATTCTGCTCAATGAGTTGAGCAAGAGTCTCAAGCACCTGTCCATTAGTTGCAGTTGGCCCTAGGAACGGACCATTCATAATAAGATAGCGATCCTTTTTTAATGCCCCTTTCAAAGTAAGCTCCGAGGATCGAGTAAGTTCATTAAGTATCTGCCTCAGTGACTCATAATTGCCAAGAACATTTCCCAAGAGGATAATCTGCGAATCTTCAGGTAGTGAGAGAACAAAGGCTTGCTTACCTTGGTATCCTTCTTGCTTTCGCACATCTGTAAGATGAGAAAGCGTGCGCATGAGCCGTTCTACTGGCAGCGATCTTATGTAGAGGATCTGAATTCCTCTTGCCAATAACAGTCCGCCTAGAATCGCAAGGGGCCATACAAGATAGTATCCTTCTTTCCTCATCTAGGCCTCCTTATTTATTTTTTGTTCAATCCATTCATGCTTTCCTACATCGAGCCACAATTCATGAACGAGCTCACGGGTGTCAGGATCAAAGGTAAGAGGAAGACCCTTATACAGTTCGTCTTTCATCGTCGCTATAATCTTATTTATAGAATCGATTGAATAGTCTGCAGCTTTACTGAGTATATGCAGCATTAAACTCGAACTAATGTACCCTTCTAAGGTAAATACATCCGCCAATGAAAGCCCTTGCTCACTCAATGCTCGACGGAATTCTTTAACGATGGGTAAAGTACTCGTCATAGGATTTGGAGCAAACTGTGAGATAATCAGATCAAGGCCTCGCTGTGCTACAAACTTTTTAAATGACTCATCAGCAAGATCAGATAAGGCGAACAGCTTTTTACCAATAAAGAATTCAACTCCTGCTTGGCGAATAAATTCGGTCGCTGCCAACGAGGTTGAAAAGAATCCAAGACCGGTAACTGATGCCTCTTTGATCTGCTTTATTTGCGAAGCAAATGTAGTAGTATTACGCTCATAACCAACGTTGACCACCTGTTTGATCCCCTCTTTTTTAATCACCTGATTCGACCCTTCCAAGGCACCAAGTCCATAGGAATCGCTCTGATAGAGAAAAGCAAAGTTACGCACTTTAAGCGTATCGATCATATACCGAGTAAGCGCGAGAGCTTCAGTCTTATAGGATGCTCGCCAATGCACAATTCCCTTAATATCAGCATTCCTAAATATCGGGGCACCCGTTATTGGAAAAAAGAGAAAAATCTTTTCTTGCTTAACAAGATCAATATACGTTTCTAGCGTAGGACTTCCAAGGTTGCAGAGAAAGAGATTACTCGAGTATTTCGTAATAAATTCTTCAACATTTTGGCGGGCCTTTTCAGGCGAATACTCGTCATCCATAAATACTACGCGCACAGTTTGGCCATTAATTCCCCCTTCTGCATTTATTTTATTTATACGGAGCGCAATACCATCACGTACAGCTCTCCCTATGGGCGATCCTCCCTTTGTAAGATCAAGTGTACACCCAATATACAAAGGAGCCTTCTCCAATTTTTTTACCGCATTGTTTTGACCTTTCTTGCAAGCCTCAAGCTCTTTTTGCACCTTTAAAGAAGGTATGAAAGGATTTTCGCCCTGTGGTAAAATCAAGGCAGTATTCATAAGACTTCTGCCTGTCATAGCTTCATAGTACGCACGTTTATGAAAGCCATCAAGCTCTTCAACTTCTTGTGCATAGAGCGTAAGCACACTTTGAGGAAAAGGCTTCTCAATCGTAAGAATGACAAATGCATCGTACTGGAAAGAAAAGTTATGGCGATACCAAAAGTTAGGCGCACTAAATATGGCCCAGGTAAGCCCACCTTCTTGCGAAGGAACCAGTGCTAACCCAAAATTCTGGCGATAGCTCATGAGCCGATGCTCACCGGTAATATAGACGCGAGGAACAACCCCTTTCTCCTTATCCTGTGCCATAGGACATATGCGCAACTTTCCTTCCGATCCTTTCAAGGCAGGGCACCTGAGCTCTGACGAAGAAGGCACATCACTGATCTTAATCACCTGGTTACCATCCTGGAGAAATAGCGCTCGCGGTAGTGTCGAAAAAAACCGAGAAATAGAACTATCAAGGCTTGTGGAGCCCAACCGTTGGATCAGCTCTCTTTTTAGACCATATCCTAACCAGGTATTATCCGTTTCCTGGCTTCCCGAAATATAGATAACCTGTGATGGATTTACTTTCATAAGCTCTAATAGCAGTGTAAGCGTTTCCAAATTAAGCGGTGAGTTATCAACCACGTTACCAAGTGATACGATAAACGTATCCGGTTTGGTAATCTTTAAGCTTTCGTCTATGATACCTCGTGCGGCAAGCTCAGTAAGAACTCGTACCAGAGAATGAAATGCCCCATATAAAGGACCGAGCATAATAAATTCTGAGCCAGAACGAGGATTTATAACAACCTCATACACACCCTGATAGCCCTGTTTTTTCGCGCTCGATCGTCACCTCTGAAAGAAGTTGGGTAAATTTCTGAAAGGTCCAATGGGAATCTTCAATACCCAAGAACATGAGAGCTCGTGATAGGTACGAAGGGCCCTGCTGCCGATACCAGGCTGAATAATCTGGGTAAAACTGATTTGCCCCTATCTGGACATGGGGAGCTTCTTGAATAGTCATTGCATAGTTCTGAGCTTGCTTAAGCGTAAAAGCACCTTCAAGAGGAGCTCCCATGATTAAGCCCAGAATCACTATGCTACTTCTTTTCATACTAGCCTCTCACAATCCAAATGAATGCGATAATTACGAATGCATGTAACAGGAGCACGATCGTTCTGGGATACCTATCTCGAATTCCTGGTATCCCCACATTGATAAAAAAGGCCATACAAACGGCAAACAGAAATAAGAAGAAGAGCGAGTCACTCTCCATAAAATACCCTACTTGAGGAGCAAGCCGATCGATCACAAATCGATAGGCCAAAATACCGGTTATAGCTCCTGCCGTTAAGGAAGCAATAGAAGTTTTATAATTTTCCATATCAAGAGCGAAAGTGAACATCGCCATAAAAAAGAGCAGAAGCAAAGGGAAAATAATCAAAATCGCCTGACGCACCCCCGAATGTACAAAATCTAAGGCAAAGATAACCCGTGGATGAGCTACATCATACTCCCGATGCGATTTGTCCACGCGAGCAATTGAGTACCCAGGATATACGCGGGTCCCATAGATTTTCCATCCTGCATAGGAAAGCTCTGGTGAAAGCACCAGCTCATCATAGGTTGAATCAAATATCACCTCCCCTGGAGAGACGTTATTATTATCCATGGTGATACATATCGTATGGCTATCAAAAGGAAATGCGGCAAATGTTGGGTTCGCTTTAAAGCTTACTCGAATATCATAGCGCGCGAGTAGCTTCCCTTGCACGATCCTGGTAGACGGTTGCGATATCGAGAGGATCTTCCCCTTTTCAAAAGAGAATTTTCCTAAGGTATCGAGCGAAACGATACTCGGATCAAAATAGAACCAAAGGATTCCTGAAAACTCAAAGCGGTTATCGACGATATTAAACTCTGAAAAGTCCTTGATATACAGACCAACTTTCACCTCTGCAGGTTGCCCCATTTGTTCAATAGTCTTGGGCAAAATGGGAAGCAGCTCAGGCATAGGGTCAAGGGTATCTGAGGAACTTGAAATAAACTCCTGACTTGCACGATACATAAAAAAGCAGATCAGTACCGCCGAGAAAAGAATCGTATATACTGAAAAGTATGCCATCGATTCTGATGTGAATACTGGCAGATTTTTTTGCTCCATCTGTTCGATCCTATCACTTCATATACTCTAAAAAAAATAGAGTGCTTCTAGCAAGATACGGTACACTGCTGTAGGAACAGCATGAACTACCTGCGCTCTATTATTTAGTCTACCATACGCAGACCAAGTAATATCAAGTTCTGCTCCAAATTGGAATAGATTTGTTCTATATCTGATCCGCGGCGCAAACCTTCCTAGGTAGGCAAGGGTAGGATCTAGTGCAAATACCACCGGCTGCTTCGTTGTTTTATCAATATAGAGACGATCGGTTGACCCGAGTGCCTTTGTATACCCAAGAAAACCTCCAACGCTCACCGTTTCATTATGAAACCAGTAAGCAGTATCTATCCATGCGCTCACTGCTTGGGTATTTGCATAATTTTGCTGACCGGTAAGAGGATTTATAGACTGTACCGCAAAGCCACTTATAAGAAGTAGACTTGCACCATTCTGGTCATAAATAAACTTCGTTCGCACCTGGAACTTTTTGCCATTATAGGCTGCATAGACCTCGCAACAAACACTATCGATTTTCTCTTGGACGGCAAACCCTTTGTCACTCTCTATGCGTGGAGCTATCCGTTTATAATTACCGGCCGCTCCTATGACCACATCCGTATAAGGAAATAAGCGTACTTGAGCATGAATCTCAGGTATCACCCCATTTCGTGTAATGTCTGTCGTCCCAATAGGTCCCACAACTGGATAGTCCGGGCCTACTATCAAAGCCAGAATAAATTCCTTGTCAGCACCTCGTGTGGTAAGGCGTAGTTGGGGGTCTCGGTCGAGTGCCTCTATAGGTGCACCATTGGCAAATGAGATCGTGTCAGGAAAACAGTCGACAACAAACATAGGATGCCAATACTGTCCTGCAAGGAAACTCCAACGTGGGGTATTAACCTCAGCGTAGGCGTGGCGCAACCGATAAGTTCCTGTTGAGGCATCTCGTACCCCGAGAAAGTCGCCCTCGATAAGCCCTTT
>JABDCP010000006.1 GCA_013288045.1 Candidatus Babelota bacterium | reverse complement strand
GAAGCTTGCGCCTCTACGAGTGTGGCAAAAGGCTGCTTCTTAGTACCCTTACCTGGTGAACGGGCTCCCCATTGGACGTATTTTACGACTTCTTCTTTACAATGCTTTTCCGAATAGCACTTGTTCGACTTTGCTAATACAGGTGTAAGCACAGTGAGGGCTACCAATAACCCAAGAAATTTAGATAAGAGCTTCATATGCTTTCTCCTATGAAAGAATTATTATTCTGGGCACTTTACCCAGCTACTCATAAGATAGCCTTGTGAAAAGTATGAATGCAATAGTTAGCACTGCCAAACTAATAAGTAATCCCTGTATCAATTTTTCTTGTAAGACTTAAACCAACATTTTGTAGATCCTTAAAATTCTGGTACAGTTAGAGCAAGTATAGATATACGATACACCAGAAAGGCCTATATATGATAAATAAACGTCTTATCTTAGTAGCACTCACCTGTATCCCCTCAGGGCAGGTATATACGTGGCCCCTGAGCGACCATACGCTTCGAGAGGGCACGTACCTCACAGCAGCATTGGTGGCCACCGGCGCACTTGCTTTCACCTATATGAATAAAAAAGCTCTACAGACTAACTATGACGCTCACCTGAAACGATTTAAAAATCAGGAGTTGCTCTCTGATGGCTATGAGAAGGTCCTAGACGCGCTTGCAGACTATAAGGACTACGTAGAAATTATAGAACGTTCTAAAGGGCCTGAAGATGCAGCATCTCAACTCTGTCACTATCTCACTCAGGAATTTTCTTCTAATGCCCAATTACTGCATGCATTCAAGAAAGCGGTTCTTGAAAGAAAACAAGAGCTTGAAAAGAAGAATAAAGAGGTTGAACGTGCCCTCATTGGGTGGGAACATAATAAAAAGAAAGCCCTCCTTACGTCACAAGGACCTCTTCTAAAAAGTACCTATTCGCTCATTCTTTCAACCCTAGACACGTTGCACAAAAATATTCCTTATATCGAAGCACAATTCTTTGCAAAAGATCATAAAGATCTTTACGTAGAAGAGCGTGCACTAGAAAAATATCTTTCAGATAGCGCTCAACTCAAATATCAGCTTGATAAGCTTATTCGTAGCAAAGCCCGTGTTGGAGAAAGGTATCCTTTCCGTGCCTATGCGCAGTGGGTTGATCACAATCATGAGCTTATCGGCAGCCTTAAAAAAGAGCTCGAAACCTTTACTTACTATACGTTCCAGCAACCTACTGTCACCTATGTAACATCAACGTATGCTATCTTCGATATTCTCAAAAAACAGATTAAAAGCTCACCTGAGTTTGAGGCAGAGTGCGCGCAATTCAATGCAGAATTGCTTGCACGTGCTCGTGAAGATGAGAACCGCAAACTCAAAGAGACACTTGACCATATGAAAAAAGAAATAAATACGCTTAAAAAGCCTGTTGAAGGTGCAATAAAAGCTTAACTCCTGTCTTAAAAATGTATCGGCACAGTGATTATGCACGTAGCGTAGTATCTGTGCCGATGCTCGCAAGAGCACCACGCACTTGTACCTAAGGGAAAGGAATTACCTTGGCCGGCGTCAATACCACAGCAACTCACAAATTTGTTATTGTGCTCAACGAAAAGTCCCCTATTGGGAAATTACTGAGCGCAACCGGGCAAATTGCAATGTCACTCTATACTGATGCAAGCTTTGAACAACGTGCTGCTATGAGCTTTGTACCCTGCATGGGTACAGCCAATTATAGCCTGATCACTCTATCAACATGCTCTTTTGTGGTTCTAGCAGGTACTGGTAATCAGCTACTAACTCTGCATACTACGGCCTACAAACAAGGTTTGCTAACAGCTATCTTCACGAGTACCATGTCCTACAGTGGCATCGAAGAGGACCTCATCAAGAAGACGGCAACGACTCCGCTCGAGCAAGTAGAACCCTACGGAGTGGGACTGTTTGGACAGGTGGAAGAGCTGGCACCTTTGACTAAGAAATTTTCAGTATTCAAATAAACACCCTAGGTGAGCCATTTGGAAGACCCGAAGATATCTTCCCCAAAAGAAACTAAAGAACGCCCAATCTCTTGAGCTCACTACGCACATGGGAAAAATCGTATGCATGAATGCCAATAATCCCCACTTCTTGTGCCGCAACGATATTTATCTCTTGGTCATCAATAAAGACTGAGTCGCGAGGTTCAAGGTGGAACCGTGCAAGTAAGTACTGAAATATTGCAAGGCTGGGCTTCTTAGCAAGAGCAGTGCTTGGAGTCACAATACCTTTAAAAGCGCCCATAATGTCAGGATATTCCTGTTGAAGAATCTCCATATAGGGTATCTGCATATTTGTGCAGATGTAGAGCGTATGACCTTGTGCTTCTGCGCTGACCATACACTCTTTAAGAACTTCAATGCCCTCCTTGCAAGGAACAAAGACCTTACCCTGGGTACTATCCTGGGTACCATGGTCAAAGAGTACTCCCGTAACATCAAAAATAATATTTTTACGCTTCATACAATGGTATCTCTTTCGTGGTGAACCACATAATGAACTATTCGGTTATTTTCTGAAGGCAGCCTGGTCTCATACTAGCTACATCCTAATCTGTTCATCCGAAATAGCTGCATCTGCAAACTATGGCTTCTCTTGTAAAGCTCACGGATGCCCGATGTTCCGCTTCGTGAAGAACTCTAGAAGGTATCAGTTTCTTCTAACCGTTATTCAGATCATCATACATAGGTCCTAATGTTTTCTCTCTCTTCATATCTCAACCGAGGCCCGAAGGTAATCGTTCAATTACCAGGACAACGGAAACTAGTATAACACAAAAAAGGGAAATTGTGCCAAGGAATTCTTGGTTTAAGATATGCTCTATTATCCCTTCTGCAAGTATAAAAGGCTAACCAAGCGTTGGGCTTATACGATTTTTTAACTGAGTAAAGTTCTAGCAATTTTTGTTTCAAGCGTACTGTTCGAGTATTAGCGAGAAAGGTTATGAGAGATACTCAGTGATGGCAGGAGCCTCTTCATCAGAATCATCATTCTTCATCATGGTCTCTCTCTTCATATCGAATGTCGAGACCCCGAGGTAATTGCTCAATAACGGGGAGAACTGCATGTAGCATAGCATAAAAAAGAGGTATTTTAGTAAGATATTCTTGATATAAGGCATGCTCTTTTAGCTGTTCTGAACGCCGAAAAAGGATAACCGCACGTTGGGCTTCCATAAATTCTTCAACAAGATACGGGGTTACCAGCTTCTCTTGTGCAAGCTCATAAAGAACGTGGGCAGCTTGATCTTCTTCAGGAGCTTTTTCAGAACTAAAGTACGCATGGTAGACCTCTTTGAGGAGCTCTTCAGTAATCACCATGCACTCTATGAACTCAACAACCGGTTCCGCACCAACTTGAAATGGGGAAGAAAGTTTATCTTCTAACCCCTGTAAAGAATCCTTTAACTCGGCAATAATGTTCTGATACGATTCTTTTTCATTCATACGTAATCCTTTACATCGACACACTTTGTGTATCCGACTTCAAACCGGGCTTCGAAGCTCTCTCAAAATCTCTTGCCAAGTTACCTAGCACATGCATAGTATAAGCGAGCTCTAGTGCTGCTCAATTAACGTGAGAACTTCATGCATCGTCTCATAGTAGATACAAATCTTCTTACAACTCTCCTTGAGAAACTCCTGCTCATGATACGAAACTCCAGGCCATCGAGCGGTCTCTAGAAAAAGTACAAACTTTTTCATATCAAGAAGGATATCAACCTGCTGCTGGGAGATTCTCTGCTCTGACTGTAGCTCACGTAGCTGCAAAGCCCTCACCTCCCATATCCATGCTGACTGGTCAACTTCAGGATACAGACTATCTAAATATTCTGGAAGAATAATCCCATCAAATATCCAATACGACTCTAAAAAATAGGATATACAGGCAACTTCTTCATCATACGTTAAGTCGGACGACTTTTTAACAAGGTCATCCAATGCACTAAAATTTTCATTAAAGGTATGAAGGTAGTGTCTATTTGATTGTCTTCGTTGAAGATAGAAATATAGGATGATGCCACCTAAGATAACTCCGTAGATTAGTAGTTTCACAATAAGATCCATATCCTTAACTCCTACAGGTAACTACGAAATTTCTTAAAGAGCATGCTCACACCTTGTAGAATCGACAACTTTTTTAAGGAGCTGGTACAACGGTTCAGCACAAAGTTCAATAGTTTTCTCTTCAGAAGCAGCATCGATGTGACAAACTCGAGATGCCATATTAATGGCTGTAAGTCTGAGAAATAGCACCTCGTCTTCCCCGTCAAGAACACCTTTCTTTATAAAGTACTCAGCTATCTCCTCAGGATCCATGTTAGTTTGCTCTTCTTCAGGTAGCCCAGTAATCTCGCAAAGATAGGTAAAAAGAGCCATAAAGCCTACGTTACATCGTCTCATAAGAGCTTGATTCCTAATAAATTTTGGCACTTCAGATGCATCAAGTATTATAAATTCACCGAATAGCTCTACACTATAAGCAAGATCTGCATGAAGATTTGAAGCTGTTTTCTTTTGGTTAGAATAATTCATGTTCAGACTCCTCTGTCACTACCGATAATCTTTGAGAAAGCATCCCCGAAAAATTTGTCAGTATATGATAATAGCGAGGTAACTTCTTACAATAGTCATCAAACACCTCGAGGTGTTCAGGCATCTCCCACCAGCCTTTATCTAGAGATAAAAACTGCGCCGCCCCAATGAACTCAATAATATCAACATATTCTTTGTCAGTAAGCAGTCCCTCGTTGTACAGGGCAAAGAGTACTATACTAATAGCGCGGTCTTGTTCTGTTTCCTCTTCATTGTGGTGCCCCTCTTCCTCTCCAGATGGAAGCATAGGATCATACATCATTTCAATAAGGTGGGAAAAGGTATAAAAACACCTATTCAAAACTTCAAGTCGAGCTTCAAGGATCATCCGTTCAATGAGAGGATCTTTTGGCGACCGTGGCACAGCAGATTCGAATTGCTCTTGAAGGAGGTTTAAACGAGCATTCAGCTCTTGAAAGACATGAATGTCTACTTTATTGAGTAATGTCATGCTCATACCCTTTCAACTTCATACAGGTTTCAGATGGGGCCTGCTAACCAGCACGCTTATGTAAACTTCACTATACACGCACTACAATGTACACGATTTTCAGAAAAAACCCCAGAACTATGGCTTTCAAGTATCTGACTTTAGACAGGAGAATGGGAACTACCTGAATCAACAACTTTCTTAAGAAATGCATACACCCGCTGAACGTTTATCATAATCTTCTCTTCATCAGGATACTTACCATGAGATGACCATCGAATCGCCATATACATACTTGCCAGCATGACATACGATTCTTTGTCACTCTCTTCAAATAAGCCTTTCTTAATAAAATAGTCAGCAAACTCTTCAGGCTGCTTTTGCACAGACCCATCCTGTTGTACGAAATCATCCGGCATCGATGACGCCTCACGAAGATAGGCAAAAAGAATAACGAAGCTTAAGCTCAGGCGACGCATAAATGCTTGATTACGTATAAAACTTGGTATATCGGATGGCTCATGTTGTAAAAAAGTATGAAAGAGTTCTACCGTCTGCGTAAGATCTGCAATCACGGAAGATGCTGCTTTTTCTTTATCATGTACGTGCATGTTCAGACTCCTTGCTAACTACTAATCGTTGAGTAAGCATCCCCGAGAAAGTACTGAGACTATGATAGTAGCGAGACAACCTATTACTGCGATCATCAAATATCTTATGTTTTTCAGAACTATTCAGCCAACATCGATCAGCAAACAGAAGCATCCCAGACTCAAAGAGCTCAACAAGAGCATCTACTTCTTTTGGCGATAACATTTTCTCCCGGTACATCCAACCGATTAGTTCCCCAATAGCATTGTCGGGGTTACTTCCCTCTTTCTTACTCAGATCAGAGCCGGTATACATAGATTGCAGAAGCTCACGCAGCGTTGACTGACACTGCCAAAACGCATGAATTCGCGCCTCTAAAATTATGTTTCGAGTAACTGGATTCTTCGAAGCACGTGGTGCTAACGGTCCAAAGTGCTCTTGAAGACGTGCTAACTGATAATTAAAGTCTTCAAAGAGGCGCATATCAATTTTAAAGATGGCCATAGCGTATCCTTATTAGAGGGCTGCTTCGAGTCCTGCCCTAGTAACTGGCATAATCGTTTGGAACCCAATAAACTTTTCAACAAAATCACACATACGAGGAATATCTTTTAACAGATCATCATTTGAGCCATCAAACCCTTGGTCATAGTAGCTCAAACTTGCATAGATCATACTCATCTGAATTACCATACGCTCATCATCAATAGTAAGCACATTGCATTTACGACATCGGTTGATAATATTTTCCATGCCGAGCGACTCTTTTTCAGGGCTCAAACGTGATATCAAATAATTAAGAAAAGCAAAATACAGAACACAGTACCGACGTGCAACTGCAAAACGGTATACTTTAGTTCCGCCGTAAAGTCCGGTCGTCTCCTGCTTAAATAAAGAGCGTAATTTTAAGAGTGAGCTTTGCGCTTGTAATACCTGAAATTCATAAGAATCGTTAATGACCTTCGTCATTTTTCTCCTCGTAATCTAGTAGGGTACACTGAGAACTTACTTCATGTAGGAGACTACTCATGTTTCTATAGTGTAAGGATATTTCCTGGATACCTCCATCAAATATACGGCGGTCTTCATCAGACTCTAACCAGTTTCTATCAAGCGTTAAAAATTCTGCTAACTCAAGTTGGTTCAACAAGCTATGGGCCTGCTCATCATCAATAATATCGAGCATACATAACGTAATCACACCGGTTTCAATATCCCTGGGCATCTCATCCTCAGCATTCTGAGTATGGATATCACCTATCAGATTTCTCAACACATCGGACGTACGAACAAATGAAAATATTTGGGCATCTCGGACGAGCGCCCTATAGATTGGATCCTTCTGGAGTACATTAACTGAAAGCACATCATTCAATTCAAATAAAGACTTGCACAAGTCTTCAATAACATCACCATGAACAACCACTGCATCTTCTCCAAACACTATGAAAAGACCCCAGCCTTACACAGCTGAGGTCCTTCTAAGTTTAACCCTGGCAGTACTTACTTTCCCAGGCCGTCTCCAGCCAAGTATCATCAGCGTTGTAGACTTAACTTCCGTATTCGGAATGGGAACGGGTGTGACCCTACAACTATCCCCACCAGGGAATTTTCTATGACTATGTCAAAAGTTTCCTTGCGGATGAAATATTTGTAGAACATATATATCTTTAATTGCTTACTCTCTCTAAGGTATGTTTAAAACATTAAAGTGACGTAAAACATTCGATCTATTAGTACTGGTCAGCTTAACACATTACTGTGCTTCCACACCCAGCCTATCAACCACGTAGTCTTCATGGGATCTTAATGTGTAGCTTGCGCTACACGGGGTATCTAGTCTTGAGGCGAGTTTCCCACTTAGATGCTTTCAGCGGTTATCTCTAATGAGCTTAGCTACCCAGCTTGCTTTTGTTAAACAACTGGAACACCAGAGGCTCACTCATTCCGGTCCTCTCGTACTAGGAACAAGCCCTCTCAAATACCCTACGCCCACAACGGAAAAGGACCGACCTGTCTTACGACGGTCTGAACCCAGCTCACGTACCGCTTTAATTGGCGAACAGCCAAACCCTTGGGACCTTCTCCAGCCCCAGGATGCGATGAGCCGACATCGAGGTGCCAAACCTCCTCGTCGATATGGACTCTCAGAGGAGATCAGCCTGTTATCCCCGGCGTACCTTTTATCCTTTTAGCAATGGCCCTTCCATTCGGAACCACTGGATCACTAAGACCTGCTTTCGCATCTGCTCGACTTGTATGTCTCGCAGTTAAGCTCCCTTATGCCTTTACGCTCTACCGACGATTTCTATTCGTCTTGAGGGAACCTTTGTAAGCCTCCGTTACTCTTTGGGAGGCGACCACCCCAGTCAAACTGCCCACCAGACACGGTCTCCAGCCCGGTTTACGGGACTAGGTTAGATCCTCAAACGGATAAGGGTGGTATTTCAACGATGGCTCCATTGAGACTGACGCCTCAACTTCAAAGCCTCCCACCTATCCTACACAGATCAATCCAAGAATCAATGTCAAGTTACAGTAAAGGTGCACGGGGTCTTTCCGTCCAGTTGCGGGAAACCGGCATTTTCACCGGTACTACAAATTCACTGAGTCTATCATTAAGACAGCGCCCAACTCGTTACGCCATTCATGCAGGTCGGAACTTACCCGACAAGGGATTTCGCTACCTTAGGCATTTTGTGTTAGCTGCATGTCGCCATGCAGATCGGACTATATCTTCATACATTCCGAATGTATGTTTGGCGTGTAGTCTCTGAGGATTCTTTTAAATCACTGATGATATCGACAAGAGTATATTTTCTATTCTTGCCATGCGGATTCATCTGGAATGCTAACATGATGATCTGGGTTAAGCCATCTTTGCTTGAGTGTTCTTTCTTTTCCATCAGTTCAACAATTTGCCGAAACAAATTGAAATCTTCAGCTTTCGCTGTCCGTAAAGGATACTTTATAAAATGAGGTATTACTTTAGTTAACATGTCGCGCCTTGATTCTATCGAGAAAGTCATAACATTACTGTTAGGTCCTTTCGATCGAATAGCACCACATCCAAAATAATCTCGCATCTCATATAATACATTCACGGAGTCACGATGCCGATAGCTTTGCACTGTAGGATCCACTAACCACCGGTACTTAGAACCGGGGTGTGGATGAACACTTACACTAAAGCAGCCTTCTCCATCAAACCATCCTGTAACATACCAAGGATCTAAAAGCCTTTCCTGCTGATTGTCTGCACTCATATATTGTCACCTTTCTGGTAAGGTAATATAAGATACTCAGATGTTCCAGCATATAGCCAAATTTTACAACGGCCACTAGTAAGTAGCTTCTATCAACCGTTATAGTTACGGCCGCCGTTTACCGGGGCTTCAATTCAGAGCTTCGTCTTACGACTAACCCCTCCTATTAACCTTCCGGCACTGGGCAGGCGTCAGACTCTATACATCCTCTTACGAGTTAGCAGAGCCCTGTGTTTTTGTTAAACAGTCGGTTGGGCCTCTTTGTTGAAACCTATAAGCGCTATTAACGCCATAGGCACCTCTTCTCCCGAAGTTACGAGGCTATTTTGCCGAGTTCCTTAATGATAGTTATCTCAACGCCTGAGCATTCTCAGCCCATCTACCTGTGTCAGTTTGCGGTACGATCAATTAATAAGCTCGTTAGAAGTTTTTCTAGTCAGCGTGAAATCAGTTGAATACACTTCGTTACTAGAACAAAGCACACCCTTCACATCTCAAAGTTAATGACAAAACGGATTTACCTATAATGTCCTTCTTAATGCTTAGTTTGGCACTCCACAGTCCAAATCAACCTATCCTCCTGCGTCACTCCTTCACTCAAACGCTCATAAATGGTACAGGAATATTTAACCTGTTGTCCATCGCCTACTCCAATTGGCCTCGGCTAAGGGGTCGACTAACCCTGAGTGGATGAACCGTTCTCAGGAAACCTTAGATTTACGGCGAACAGGAATCTCACCTGTTTTTTCGTTACTTATACCAACATATTCACTTCTATGGTCCATCACCTGTCCTCGCGGTCAAGCTAGTATCTACCATAGAACGCTCCCCTACCCCTTTATCAGGACGCATCCTGAAAAAAGCCATAGTTTCGGTAATTCGTTTATCCCCGTTCGTACTTAAGCGCAATAACACTTAACCAGTGAGCTATTACGCTTTCTTTAAAGGATGGCTGCTTCTAAGCCAACCTCCTGGCTGTCTGTGTATTATCACTTCTTTTCCAACTTAACGAATATTTTGGGACCTTAACTGATGGTCTGGGCTGTTTCCCTCTCGACTACGAAACTTATCTCTCGCAGTCTGCCTCCTGCCTTCTAAAACTATGGTATTCAGAGTTAGTAAAAATCCGGTAAGCTTACGCCCCCAAAACTTAAACTGTGCTTTACCTCCATAGAGAATCCGACAAGGCTATACCTAAATATATTTCGGGGAGAACCAGCTATTTCCAAGTTTGATTAGCCTTTCACTCCTACCCACACCTCATCCGAGCAGTTTTCAACCTACACCGGTTCGGGCCTCCATCTCATGTAACTGAGACTTCACCCTGGACATGGGTAGCTCACTTGGTTTCGGGTCTATCCCATAGTACTAAACGCCCTATTCAGACTCGCTTTCGCTACGGCTCCGTTCTTTCTAAACTTAACCTCGCACTATAAGATAACTCGTTGGCTCATTATGCAAAAGGTACGTGGTCGCGCGTACGTATACATCGCTTCCACCGATTGTAGACTAGTGGTTTCAGATTCTATTTCACTCCCCTCCCGGGGTTCTTTTCACCTTTCCCTCACGGTACTCGTTCACTATCGGTCATTAAGTAGTATTTAGTCTTATCCAATGGTCTGGACAGATTCCCGCAGAATTTCACGTGCTCTACGGTACTTGGGTGTACACACTCGTATGTTAGGTGACTTTTCGCTTACAAGGCTGTCACTTTCTTTGGCCGTCCTTTCCAGAACTGTTCTGCTAAGAAACCTAACTATTACGTCATAGGCTGTATCCTATGAACATGCGTATCCCGCTACCCCTATAACACAACGCACACAGGCTATCACGTGTTATAAGTTTGGACTCTTCCCCTTTCGCTCACCACTACTTAGGGAATCACTTTGTTTTCTTTTCCTGGCCCTACTGAGATGTTTCAGTTCAGGCCGTTCACCTCCTTACCCTATATATTCAGGTAAGGATACTACGGGTTTACCGTAGTGGGTTTCCCCATTCGGACATCTTCGGATCACAGCTCGATTGACAGCTTCCCGAAGCTTATGGCAGTCTTCCGCCTCCTTCATCGTCTCTTAATACCAAGGCATCCACCAAAAGCCCTTTTTAATTATTCACAAGCTTTAAATAACTCAGAAATTGTGAGCAACTATTAAGATATTTATATTCTACAAATATTTCAAAGAACACAAGAAATTTTTTAGATATACGAAAAATTCCATTTCATTAATTTTGGTGGAGATGAGCGGACTCGAACCGCTGACCCCCTGCGTGCAAAGCAGGTGCTCTACCAGCTGAGCTACATCCCCCTTCTAACAAGGATCAGTCCTAAGTATTCTTAGAACCACTTTTGGTGGGCCTAAGTAGAATCGAACTACTGACCTCCCCGTTATCAGCGGGGTGCTCTAACCCCTGAGCTATAGGCCCCGCATTAATGAAACCAAAAAAACCTTTGATCTTTCGATCAACTCACACCTTAATAATATAGATTAAGATCTTTATTCTCCCTCGAAAGGAGGTGATCCAGCCGCAGGTTCTCCTACAGCTACCTTGTTACGACTTCGCCCCAATCACTCTCCATACCTTCAGCATCCGCCTCTCTTGCGAGTTAGCTAAAATGATTTCGGGTACAAACAGCTTTCATGGCGTGACGGGCGGTGTGTACAAGGTCCGTGAACGTATTCACCGCGTCGATCTGATACGCGATTACTAGCGATTTCAACTTCATGAGGTCGAGTTGCAGACCTCAATCCGAACTTAGACCAGCTTTATGAGATTAGCTTGCTCTTGCGAGTTTGCAGCTCTTTGTACTGGCCATTGTAACACGTGTGTTGCCCTAGGCATAAGGACCATGCGGACTTGACATCATCCCCACCTTCCTCCTGGTTTCCCAGGCAGTCCCATCAGAGTGCCTTCTTACGAAGTAGCAACTGATAGTAGGGGTTGCGCTCGTTATAGGACTTAACCCAACATCTCACGACACGAGCTGACGACAGCCATGCAGCACCTGTGTATATGTCTCTGGTTTCCCAGAAAAAACTCCGTTTCTGGAGCGGTCATATACATGTCAAACCTAGGTAAGGTTCCTCGCGTAGTGTCGAATTAAACCACATGTTCCACCGCTTGTGCGGACCCCCGTCAATTCCTTTGAGTTTTAATCTTGCGACCGTAGTCCCCAGGCGGATCACTTAACGCGTTAGCTACGACACTAATCCTGCAGAGCAGAACCAACGTCTAGTGATCATCGTTTACAGCGTGGACTACCAGGGTATCTAATCCTGTTTGCTCCCCACGCTTTCGTACCTGAGCGTCAGAAATGGACCAAGAAGCTGCCTTCGCCATCGGTGTTCCTCTTGAGATCTACGAATTTTACCTCTACTCCAAGAATTCCACTTCTCTCTTCCATCCTCTAGTGCGCCAGTATCTACCGCTGATTCCCAGTTAGGCCGGGAGATTTAACAGTTGACTTAACGCACCGCCTGCGTACCCTTTACGCCCAATAAATCCGAATAACGTTCGCACCCTTCGTATTACCGCGGCTGCTGGCACGAAGTTAGCCGGTGCTTTCTTTAGCGGTACCGTCATCATAAAGTGGTATTAACACTTCGTCTTTCTTCCCGCTTAACAGAAGTTTACAATCCTAAGACCTTCATCCTCCACGCGGCGTCGCTGCGTCAGGCTTTCGCCCATTGCGCAATATTCCTCACTGCTGCCTCCCGTAGGAGTCTGGACCGTGTCTAAGTTCCAGTGTGGCCGTACACCCTCTCAGGCCGGCTAACCATCATCGCCTTGGTAGGCCATTACCCTACCAACTAGCTAATAGTCCGCAGGCTCATCTTTCAGCGATAGCAAAGAGGCCATCTTTCTCTCTTTCGAGACGTATGCAGTATTAACCTCGATTTCTCGAGAGTATTCTTCACTGTAAGGTAGATTCCCACGTGTTACTCACCCGTTTGCCGCTGTACTCAGTCCGAAGACCTTTCTCGCTCGACTTGCATGTGTTAAGCACGCCGCCAACGTTTATTCTGAGCCAGGATCAAACTCTCCATCACAAAATTGTGTTTTAGAGTTCGTTGATCTCAATCTCAAAGGTTTTTTTGGAATTTTCGTATATTTCAAAGAAATAACTTTTTAACGATGCCAAAGCAGGCAATATTCTCAAAAGATATTACCCTTCAATGCATCTGGTAAATTTCAGAAATTTTTTACCCACTACTACTACAAGATATGAACTTAATTATATATAAAAAAACAATGATTTCAAGTTTTTGTTTCTGAGCTGAAACGTGATTCCGAATACGTCAACTTGATTCTTATTGTAACATCTTTAACAGGACTGTCAACATTATTTCCATATCCCAAAAAGCTTGATCCATGCGAACAAAATGCAAAAACGCGTGAGCACGTTTGCAAAAAACTTTTGCCTTTGGACTACTTAGGGATAGCAGGCTTGTAGGTTTATTTTTTTATTCTTATTGTAACGATTTTATAGGAAGTGTCAATATTTATTTTCATGATTTAAAAACTTGATCCAGAGAGAAGAAGCTTTAGCCGGCCATCCAAAATAATGTATAGCTGGGACGAGAGGTCTGGTGAAACGATTTTATAATCGATTAAAAGCGATTCATAGCTAGTTATATTGTGCAACCTCAACATACCCTCACTTTCTGAAAACAAGTTAGTGCGACAGAGTTCATCAAACAATATACCTAGACATTCACTATGACCACGGATTGCTGCCCAATCAAAAGCTGAATAACTCCCTTGATCCTCTGCAACTATCCTGGCCCCTTTTTTAAGGAGCTCTCTTATATGCTGAGCATTGCCGATCTTTGCCGCATCTACCAAGGCTGTATCTAATGCCTTCTGCTTTTTACCTCCGCTATCAGCTTCTCATGTTTGGTGTACAAGCATAGCACTCAGGCTGCAGGAGATCATCTGGAGACAGCTGAGTATAAGTAGTTGATTTTTCATGTGAATTCCTTCTTATTGTTCTTACAAAGCTTACTCTCACATGCCCAGATTACAAGATTCTCTCTGATCTACTGGTTCTTAAGGTAGTTTTCTAAATGGCGATAATAGAGTGCATGATCTGAGCCAAAAAGGACCTCTCGATAATTGTACGCCTCAGCAGAAGCTTTCTCCATAAACCAGATAATTTGATCCTCTCCTCCCGTAAAGGGGAACATATAATGATGTAACTTTGATAGGAGCTTTTCACGGAAGAGCTCTGGTACGCTCTCATTGACAACTTCTCTCCATAGCGCCTGAAGATCAATGCTCGTACATCTATATAAAATAGTTTCAAAGTCAGCTCTTAAGTTTTTCCCCCAGGCGTTATCTTCCCGCTCTATCACTCTATTTAGGGAGAGTAATATCATATTCTTGAATGTGGCCTCTGATATTTTTGGTTTCGGAGCCATGGCGTAGAGTACTATGTCATAGATAACATACGGTGGAAGACCTAAACGAACCCCGAAAATATAAAAGAGTTGCCCTATGTTTTTCAGAGCAGCCTTAGCATCACTCTTCGTAGTTGCATATCGTTGCGGACTCGCCTGGAGAAGCATTTTAAAATAGGATTCTTTATAGGTACGGTCAGAAAAAAAATCGTGTGGCATACGAAGTTGCCAGAAGCCCCTTGAGATCATGGGATGATAAACATAAGGATTTTCATACACTTTTGCTTGAGTAATAGGAAATCCTGCCTCCAAAAGGAGCTGTCCGATAGCAAATAATTTAGCTTTACAGGCAAGATGAAAGGGAGTTTCACCGCTCTTATCGGTATAACTTTGAGCACCAGCCTTAAGTAACCGGGAAACGAGCCGAGCGTTTCGATTCGATACTGCCATATGCAAGGGCGACAACCCGGTAACTATTCCCACAGCATTAACACTCGCCTGAGCATTAATGAGTGCTTCTAAAAGTTCTTCATTCTCATGTTTAGTGGCAAAAAATACCAGAAAATCACTGTGCTTTAAAAGAGGATTGTTATAGTAATTTCTATTTCCCGGCACGACTAAGGGCGTTTGATCTTCAAACGTCCTCTGCTGTGCTTCTTTGTGTAAGAAAGCTTGGAGATCGTTCGGTTCAATCGCCCCCGCAGAAATCAAAGCTTTGCGCAGCATTTCATCGGACGAAAGACTCAGTGCAACATTGAGTGAAACCTGCATCTCTAACCTGCTTATTATTTGCTTTAGCAAGGTATTTATAAGCATACTAGCAGTTTGAGTCTTCTTAAGGGTATATATGCAATCGGTCAATGAACATAAACTCCGCACATCTCTTTGGAAAAGAGGTAATATGCTGTGCCTCTTTTTCCTCACTCCTATGAGGCATGCATAGTATTTAATAAGCCGATCCACTGGTATGTTATTTTCAAGTTCATCGAGAAAAACATTGAGACATTCTATATGGCCGTTTACAGCTGCCCATTCAAACGGCGTAGTACCAAATCTATCTGGTTCACCTAGTAAAGCTCCCTTGGTAAGAAGCTCGCGCACACGAGACGTATCTCCCATTTTTGAAGCATGTACGAGCTCGGCATTCAACCTTTTTTGTTCCTCCGTTTGAATCGGAACTTCATTCTCATCATATAAGGTCGTACGATCCCTAAGAATTTCATGGGAACGAAGAAATTCCTGGCGAAGGCGCGGCAGGGAAATTTCATCAAGGTCCGCAATCAAGAGACCGCTACTTCGTGTTCGTGCTTCAAAAAAGATCTCATCTAATCGTGCTTTGCCAGATCCTTGATAGGCATCTCTAGCATCTATCTCATCATTACTAGTGGGAACCACGAGGCTTTGCACCAAAGGCGTTGTAAGGGGCTCCTCTACTTCATAGAGATCCTCGTCATCATTAACAGAACTTTTGGCATCAACTTTAGGCGCGGCTCCAAGAGTAGGGCTATACACCATAACAAATAGGCCACAAAGCCAAAACATGCATTTTTTCATCAGGATTCCTCTTTATCAGAGTATGCTTACGAGAAACATACCCTTTTGCATCAATCAATTCTTATTGTAATTATATTTCAATAAATGTCTATCTATATTTCATAACTTAAAGAAATGTACGGTTTTTCTGAAAAGCTCCCACTTAAAAGATTTACAAACACTTTTCAGACGACAACTCTTAGAAACTGCTATTGAGAGAAGATAAGCGGCCTGTTCTTAATGATGTACTTTTTTATCACCCCGCCATTTCAGCTGCGAAGATCTAGGCAAGCTCCGTTCTGACAATCTCTTCAAGCTTGCGTGTAGCTTCATCAAGAAGGTCATTGACTATAATGTAGTTGAAAAAACCCTCTTCTAAGCAAGTCAGCTCATCACGAGCAAGTCCTAGTCGAAAGGCAAGCACAGAGGAACTATCTTCGGCTCTTTTTGTCAGCCGTTGTTCAAGAGTGTGCCGATCAGGAGGCCTAATGCAATTAAAATGGCATCCTGGGAATAGGCTTTTATTGCACTAGCTCCTGCAATATAAACGATCCCCACATAGCTCTTTCCCTCTTCGAGAAATGAAAACACTTCTTTAGGAAATCCATAGTAGGAGCCATAAGCAGTACTATGTTCAATGAAAAAACCTTCAATTTTGAGCACACACATCTCTCTTTCTGCAGGTAGACGGCCGCTTACAAGATTGCAACCTATTTCGCAAGAAAGACGATTGAAACCATCTCACTTGTCGGAAAATAAAAGAATTTCTGATATCTTGCATGTTTTATACCATCTAATAGGGTCTTCGTCAGTGTAAATCTACTTTTTATTTGTTATAAAATAGATATCATGTCGATTTTCGGGAGAATATATTTTTTTTTGCAAATTTACATGAGAAAAACAACACTCCTGCATTATGACAGGAGTTCTGATTAATTAAGCATTAAACAGAAATGGTGTATTCCTCTTCATGGCAGAGCAGTCACGAAATATCGCACAATCAGGTAGGTTTGGATGCAAATACTATAATGAGGAAATCAATCGCCCAGTAGTAAGTTGAGCCTCGAGGTACAGGTCTTCATATAAACGATCGAAGATATAAGCACCAAGACGTAATCCTAAAACTACTTTTTTTCGTTGCTCTGGATCATCCATACATGGCTCAATGATTTTAAAGAACTCTTCGGCATGGATTTTATCAATGTCCGCATGAAGATTATAGTGCACTAAATCATCTTTCTTTACCCAACCGCGGCTAACTACCATTTCTGCAAGTAACGCGGAAATATCAGCAAATGCATATTCAATGATTCCATCACAGGCGATCGCAACAATAGGATCTTCATGAGAGCAGGTGCCCATCAAGGTAGAGTTGAACATTGTTACGGGTGCAGCTGGTAACAACTTTTGCATATACTCGTTCGTTACCCCAAGAGTACTTAAAAACTTTTTAAACGTGTTTGAATGGTATGCTTCCTTATTGAAATCACCATGTTCTTCCACGATATTATGAATAATATCGATTCTTGACTCATGCAATGGCAAGCGAGCTACCAAAGCAGCCATGGGTCGAGAAAAATAATCAACCGCAAAGAAAAACTGCGCTTGAGCAGATTTAAATGTTTCTTTATCCATAGTTGATAAATCTCTAAAGAATGAACCCTCAATAACTGGAATTTCTTGCAACGTAGCATCCGCAAGTTCTTTGACTCGTGGAGCTAAAGGAGCTTTAGGCTTAGATCCAAGGAAAAAGTTTCGATAAAAGAAGCTTCTATCAGTATCTGAAAATTCTTGCGATGCCTTTAGATCCCATGTAAACATTGATCCAATCTTTGGTATATCAATATTTGAATTCAGCTGACGAATAATAATAACGCCACCCGGCTTTAATGCACGGTAGGCAAGCTGCAATGTTTTTTCCGCTTCCTTAGGCGTTAGCCAATCGAGGATGTTTGATACATGAATCACATCATACTGTTCAGTTTTTGCACCTTCTAAAAAGTTATTCATCAATCCTTGATAATAGGCAATGGGAGGAAGTGGTCGAATCTGTGATGCCGAAAGCCATGGGAACATAACATCCCCGTGAAAATGGCCCAACAATAAATTGGCTAACCATGGTGATGAAGATGCTAAATGGTGTGAAACATACCAGCGAATTCTTTGAGCAAAGTGACGAGAAAAATCTTGAACCCTATTTGCTGTCGCTTTTTCTCCAAATAATTTTACCAAATTATCTTGGGACATAATCTTATCGAGTGCTTTATCTAATGCCGATCCTAAGTGAGATTGAGGGGCTAGAATTTTGATCTGATCATCAATAGTAGAGGTTGCAAAAAGAGCCTCTAGTTCTTTTTTATAGGGAGCAAGTTCATTACGCAAAGCCTCAAAAACCTTTTCATAACGGCCTTCGTTATCAAATCCATTATGCGCAATCTGTGCCATATCTCCAAAAACAATGGGATTAATATCAAGAGCTTGTAAGTAACCTTGAGTGATGGTTGCGCGTTCGGATGCAGGTAAGGGAAGATACCCCAGAATTTCTAATCTTTTTTTAGGAGGCAGAAAAAGTAATTGTATCTTTAATTTTGATAGTGCCAACTGTGCTGGATTTGGATCAACCAGCGTTAAATCCTTAAGGGGTGCTTGGGCAGCAAGCAATGCGGCTGTACAACCACCTGATGCCACCATTGCCATAGAAACCGTTTGCTCTGGGAAATATCGTTTTATTATAGCTAGATCTTGTACAGAGTCTTCCCGGACAATAGAAAATGCTATAGGTTGTTTACAGGCCTGTTCGGCATAGTTTGCATATAAAAAGTTACCTAACAAACACGGTACTACTATTTTTACTATTTTTTTCATAGTTCATCCTCTTAAATTTGATCTGAGGTTAAGCAGTTAAAGTCAACAGTATCCATACCATAACTTACTATTTGTGCCGTTGACGAAGGATTTCCCAGAAGAGCTCTAAAGTCACTATCAAGGGGCGTCCCCTCGACTGCACAAACCATGTGGGTGGCTCCTTCTTGGGGGGCATACGTGGCAACTCCCGGCTTAATATGCAAAAGTTTCCAAGGACGTGTTTCGCCCGTTAGTTTATTCTTGATCACATAATCTTTAGTGCCCGATGTTGATACCATCCCAATCGATGCATTTTCATTCAAATACCCCAAGCGCTTATAACTTTTTTCAAGTGCACTCTTATGTTCAAGAGCCTGTTCATACGAAAGATTATATAAATTGAGTGTTTCGGTTTTCATTCCAGCAATTTTACCATGCTTTTTAAAAATTGAAGCTGCTCGAGGATCCCCATCTGCAGGATTCATACAAATTGCAAAACCTCGTGGACATTGTATAAATCGAACAAGGCCATTTTTATGTGCCATAGTGGTAGGCAAATGTTCACCTTGATATTTTTCATTCACTTTTAAATCGCACATATACCAAGCACGTAATGGCCGATTGTCCTTATCTTTGAGAATTCTTAACACGCAGCAGCCCACAGCAGCAATCTCACCGGGCATCTGTTGCACGGTCACTTCTTGCTCGTGTATCTTTTTGGTAATCGTATTTTCTTGTTTTGCTGTTGCCACGTAATAATATGGCTTACCGAGCTGTTTGAAGAATGCAAAATAATCACCTTTCAGTCCATGCTGAATCGTAAATTCTTCTTGATCACTGAAGGGATACGCAAATGTCTTTTCAAATTGCTGTAACTGAGTTATGACTTCAGGGGATAGATTGTCAGTAGGTACTTGTCTGATTTCAAAGCCATTGTTGGGAAATAACCCAAAGAATGCTGCTGCCAATAATTTAAAAAATATAATCAAATTCATATGCAATCCTTTCTCACATATAGGTCAGAGGAAGGTTACCTGATATTCTAGATTAGCCGCAACATGTGCTGTGAAAGCAAACTTCTATCGCGCAAAATCCTCTGTAAAAGAGTATAGACAATCTATAAAATATGTCAATTGGAAAATACCCAGGAGGGCTTTTCATAATACCTTTTTTATTTGTCGGAAATGGGGTTATCTTGTTTTACTTTGCCCGACCTACCTTAAACTAAGGATAGTGATATGGATGGTAAAGGCAACAGCTGCCCTGATTCATATCATAGATATCCAGGCAACGTGAAATGTTCATATTTCTGTTAAAGTTATATGTTCCGCTTTTTGCCTCAATTGTGGCTAGCTTACACCCTACTCTTCTAGATAAGAAAGGGAGAAAAGAAGATGTAATAATATAAGTTTTCCTTTAATTATTACGAAATACGCCATAATTTAAAGGAAGCTTATTTCATGATAGATAGATATGGAACTTCATTAGCAAAGTACATCAAATCCACCTATTTTGAGATATTTTTCTAAGTGCTTGTAATAGAACGCACAATCTTCCCCAAAAAAAGCTTCATCTCCAAATACATCATTAGGTTTCCTTACTGGATATTGTTTGCTTTCTTGAGCCACCCTATCAATAAGACTCGAACAGACAATTGGTATGACCTCAACTCATAAATCATCTAGTCCATCTATATACAGATACCCTGCTAAATGCTTGCAATAAAGCTCATGATCCTGACCAACTGGTAAAGATTCGCTATCGTCAGCAAATTTCCCCATAAGGCTCAAACAGACAATGTTTTTGACATCATCGCCAAAAAAGGGTTGCATAAAATTCACCAATTTAGCAATGATAAGAGCTTGCTTTTGTGGATCTTTGACGAGACACCTCATGGTTTGTTCCCATAGGGGAAACAGCTTATTGCCGTTACATTTGTAGAGATAGATTACTTCAAGATCTCTTTTAAATGCCTTCGTCCATTCTGGTGCAACCTCTTGCCCCTGCGCATCATGTTGTTCTGCAGTTACAAATAAAAGTATCTCATAGATAACATAAGCTGGAAGATTACAGCGCATACCCAAAATATCTATAAGACATGCGACATTTTGAAGCGCCCGTTTCGCCTCTTTTCTTGTGGGCATATATCTTCGTTTACTTCCCTGGAGAAGCATTTTGAAATAAAGCTGTCGATCGGATGAGCTAAAATCGAGGTACGGCCTTCGAAGGTTGCCCCTATCACCTGAACGAATGCGAGCCCCTGATTCGTAAAGTATTTTTGCTACATCAAATGATCTACATGCACAGGCAATTTCAAAAGCCGATCTTTTAGTGGAATCTTTGTCTTCAATCCGTGCTTTTGCATCAAGTAACAATTTTGCCATGTGTGCATTATTATTGTGTGCTACATGATGAAGAGATGTTTCACAATCATCGTCAGTATCATTAACATTTGCACCCACCTCTATAAGAGCTCTCAAAAGTTCTTCGTTCTCCAGCTGAGTAGCAAAATGCACAAGAGAGTTAATATGCATCTGCATGAGATCCTCGGCATTATTTACCTCATCAAAATCATCATCAAGCCCTTCTGCTTGCATTAAAACTCGATAAAGGTATGGGTCCGTCGTACGTAGTTCAGGGAGGCGCTCAAGAAGAGGAGTATCATCAGTATGCTGCGCTCCCGCTGATACTAACGCTTGCTGTAAGGCAGGCCTATTATTAGAACAAGAGAGCACAAAGTTAAGTGAAAACTGTACTTTTAATCCCGTAAGTATCCGTTGAAGCCAAGTTACTAAGGGATCATAATGGTCAAGGTCTTCTTCCATCCATTGACGAATCTTTCTAATATGCTCCACAAGCTCATCAAGACTTCTTTCATCCCTTTGAAATAAATCTATAATCCACCACCTATTATTTTTCCAGCGCACTTTCAACCTTCCAAGAAGTGCATAGTTTCCGGAAAGCGTTTTTTGTCTAGCCAGTGGAGTATTGTTTTCAAGTTCATCAAGCATAACACCTATGCATTCAGTATGCCCACGTATTGCGGCCCAATCAACGGCTGTAAGACAGTAATCTTTCCCAACAATTAAAGCGCCCCTTTTAAGGAGCCCTTTAATAAGAGATACATTACCTTCTTTTGCTTCACTGACCAGTTGCTGATTCAGCTCATTTTGTGCTACTTGTGTTTGTTGAACTTCAGTCTGTGCTGTCATAGCACAAAGGCTACCTGAGATAAGGAGCAGGCACACCAGGCCCAGTATACGTTCTTTCATATTTTCCCATCATATCTTTATTTGGAAGTTCCTCACCTAACCATTACTATTAATTCCTTCAATGCGCAGGTAGTCGCGCAAATGATTAAAATAAATCGGGTTAGGCTTATTGTCTTCACCAAAAAGCTCCCCTTCATAATTAAACCGGTAATAACCGCCATACATCGTACTTCTTCGTCCACCACCCTCATCAGAAACCTTTCTCATAAGCCTGTGACAGACAATACCTTTGACTTCATTCCCCATAAAAGGCTCTATATATGCGCCAAACTTTGCCATGAGCTCATTCCGTTCACCTGCGTCTTTTGTTAAGCAGTTAATGATTTTTCTCCACAGCGGAAGAAGATCATTACCATTACATCTATAGCGATAGATAAGATCAAGATCTTTTTTTAATGAGAGAGTCCAGTCAACTTGTTGTTTGTTCGCATTTTCTTGTTCGCCCGCTGCAGATAAAATGATTTCATAGACAATATAAAACGGCAATCGCAGCCGAACCGCAAAGATATACAGCAAGGTTGCTATGTTTTGTAGAGCCTTTTTCGCTTCTTCCCTTGCATCTTTCCATGTAGGTGCATATCTTCTGACACTTGCCCGTAGCAGCATTTTAAAATAGGAATCACTTTCTGGGCTACTTACAATGTATTCTCTATCTAATTCAGCACCTAATTCAAGAAGAAACTGTGCAGTAAGCCATGCTTGGTTATCTAGCGCACTTCGAAAAGGGGTTTTTGAATAACAGCTTTTATTTTCGATATATGCACCTGCAGCAATTAATAATTTTGCGATATTCACATTATTTTTCCCTGCTGCAACGTGAAGGGCCGTCCTCTTCCACCCATCGGCAGCGTTAGGATTTGCTCCTGCTGCTAAAAGAGCTCTCACAAGGTCCTCGTTCTCATCAGGTAGCATAACGAGAAGCTTATCAATATGCTCCTTTACTCGAGCTGCACTTATATTATAGCGGCCATAATCTACTACGCATTCAGGGGCAATAGAATAAAGTGCTTCATGATCCCAAATATGCTTAGCACCTGCTGATCGCAATGCCTTGGATAAGGATTCTGATGCAAACCAACTCAGAACAGTGTCTAGAGCAAGCTGAACTTCAGATCTCCGTGCAATTCTACCAAGTATATGGTAATAGTTAGGCAAACATAAATTGAAATTTTTATACGTTTTCTCTAGATGTTCACGGATATCATCTATCCGCTGAGTTAAGGCGTAATAATCACGCCCATTTCTTTTAAAGAGAGGTACAACAAGATCCCGTTTCTTTTTCAGCTCTTTTAGGTCTAAATATCTTCTATCAAGAGAATCATCTTTTGGCACAACACCTGGCGCGGTTGGTGGAGCGTTATTTTCAAGTTCATCAAGAAATATATTTACACAGTCAATATGCCCATTTATTGCTGCCCATTCAAAGGCCGTATACCCTAATCGATCTTGTTCTGCTATCAAAGCACCCTGAGCAAGAAGAGCTTTTATGCGATCAGCTTCACCAGCTTTTGCAGCACTGAAGAGCTGTTGTTGCACATTCTCTACTACTGCTGGAAGTGCAACTTCTTTTGTTCGTTCTTGGTTCATAGCACAAAGGCTACTTGAGATAAGGAGCAGGCCAATCAGGCCCAGTATACGTTCTTTCATATTTTCCTTTAATATCTTTATTGGCTAGACAAGCTGCTTTATCTGTCAGCTAACCATTTTCTCATAGATTTACTAATCCATCTATGCCCAAATGTCCTGCTAAATGCTTACGATAAAGCTCAATGTCCTCGCGATAAATTTCTTGACCTACATATAGTGCGTTTTCTTCGGCAACTTTCTGCATAAGACCCGAGATAACAATCGATATAACTTCATTACCGAGAAAGGGTTGCATAAAACTCTCTAATTTTGAAATGAGAAGAGCCTGCTGTTGTGGATCTTTTACTATGCACCTAACCGTTTGCTCCCACAAAGGAAACAGCCTATTGCCATTACATTTGTAGAGATAGAGTACTGCAAGATCTCTTTTTAATTTCTGAGTCCATTCAGGGGTAATCTTCTGTCCCAGCTCACCACGCTTCTCTGCAGTTGCAAATAAAAGTACTTCATAGATAACATAAGGCGGCAAACTAAGCTGTATGCCTAACTGATACACAAGGCTTACAATATTTTGAAGAGCAATTTTTGCATCACGCATTGTAGGCGCATATCTTCGTTTACTCCCCTGAAGAAGCATTTTAAAATAGAGCTGCCTTTCAGGATCAGTCATAAGCAAATATGGCAGTGATTCGATATGACGAGGACGTATTTGAGCGCCCGATTCAAAAAGAAGTCGCATGACTTCAAATGATCTACGAGCACTGGCAATAGCAAAAGGAGTTCTTTTCTCTGGATCTTCATATTCTATCATTGCTCCTGCAGCAAGTAACATTTTTGCCATGTCCGCATTGTTTTTACGAGCTACATGATGAAGGGGCATCTTAAACGAATCATCAGGATTGTTAACACTTGCTCCTACATCTATAAGTGCCTTCAAAAGCTCTTTGTTATCCTGTTGAATAGCAACATGCACAAGCTCGTCGATATGCATATGCATGAGATCTTCAATGCCATTTACTTCATCAGAATCATCATCAAGCCCTCCTGATTGCACTAAAGATTTATAGAGGCTAGGTGCTGCTGCGCGCAGTGCAGCGAGGCTTCCAAGAGTGATCTTGTCAACATGCTGTGCTCCGGCTGATACTAACGCTTGCTGAAGGGCAGGCTTATCATCAGAACAGGAAAGCACAAAGTTAAGTGAAAACTGCACTTTCAACCCAGCAAGTATTCGTCGCAATGTGGGTAGTACTAAATAACCTTCATGTGTTGCTTCTTGATGCCTTTGTACCAGCTCACTAATCTCGTCTATACGCTCCGCAAGCTGAGTGAGGCTTCTTACATCCCTTTGAAAGAGAGGCACAAAAATAGTACGTGCTGATCGCACAAGCTGTAGGTCCATATAATGTTCATACATGTGGCCTGTCAAAAGGTGCCTCAGGGAATGGGAATTCGCTTCAAATGCATCAAGAATAATATTTACACAATCAATATGCCCACGTATTGCCGCCCAGTCAAACGCCGTATAACCTAACTGATCTTTGCCAAGTTTTAAATCCCCCCTTTTAAGAAGCTCTTTTACAAAAGCGGCATCACCCACTTTTGCTGCACTGATCAACTGCTGAATCAGTTCATTTTGTGCTACTTGTGTTTGTTTAAGTTCAGCCTGTTCTGTCATAGCACAAAGGCTACTTGAGATAAGGAGTAGGCCAATCAGCCCCAGTATACGCTTTTTCATGAGCTTCCTTTAGCGATATGAATTCTTATAGTAACTTTAACTTTATTCTTATTGTAATAATTATGCCATTATTGTCAATATCTATTTTCACATTTGTCGTACGATGCTGACAAAAAACCAATAGTGCCATCTCAGCAGACATGACATCCCTAAAGGCTTTCTCACCTATTGAAAACCCAAATGGACGTCATGGCGCTATAAAATAGCGGCAATCTCACTAAGATTGCTTTCTGATAAAAGAGAAGGTTTCGCTCCCTCCTGCAACCAGCATGTTTTGGGGGAGCATTAAACGATTGTATTGCTGCGACTCATTCAGTCTTTTATCAGCCATAAGCACATTGCCGCAGTCTAGGCAAGTTCCTTTCTGACGATCGCTTCAAGCTTCCGGGCTGCATCTTCTAGAAGGTCGTTTACGATAATATACTTGAACAAGCCCTCTTCTAAACAGGCCAACTCATCCACGGCAAGCCCTAACCGAAAAGCAATAGCTGACGCACTATCCTCAGCTCTTTGCGTAAGTCGTTGTTCAAGAACGCGTTGATCCGGGGGTCTAATGCCTATCAGAATGGCATCTTCAGAATAAGCTTTAATAGCCGTTGCTCCAGCAACATCAACAATACCCATGTAACTTTTCCCTTCAGAAAGGAATGTAAATACTTCTTTAGGAAAACCATAATAGGAGCCATATGCGGTACTCTGTTCAATAAAAAAACCTTCACCTATACGCTGCTTAAAAGCATCTTCCTCAAGAAAATGATACTCAATCCCATTCCTCTCACCTTTACGAGGTTGCTTCGTTGTATAGGTAATAACCCTCTGGAGCTGATACTCAGGAGAGAGGCGTGCGATAACGTGCTGCACTAAAGTAGTTTTACCAGCCCCTGATGGAGCGGTCACCACAAAAAGTTTACCCTTTTTTTCTTGCATTGCATCCTCTGTTGAGCTCTATCATTGCGTAATAAGTATATCACGAAACTGTCCGAGGTACCAAAACTCTTGACTTTATTGTTTTCAATATGAAATAATAAACATATACCATCTTTATAGAAATTACAAAGAAATGTCCACTTCCTTCTGAGGAGTCTGCATGAAAAAAATTCTCTTATTTACACTTACCGCTTTAGCCTGCTCAGTTTCATGTTTTGCTGCCCTTGATTATAAAGCTTCAGGCATACAAATTGAAGTACAAAACGAGGGTAGAAACCCTATAAGGATTGCTCGTTCAAAAGTTACTGGATCAAACTTGAATTTAAGCGAGAATGTTAAACCAGCAGATATTCACGAGAAATCTCTCATAGAATAACAGTATAGGGTATCTCACCACGTAAGGTATTACGGAGTAATTTCCTCTTTTTCTTCATCATCATTAAAAAAAAATAGATAGTGAGTAACTCGCTTCAGATGCGAGCTTACACACTACATATCCTAAAGCAGCCAAGGCAATTACAGAACAAGCCCTACCTATAGAGGCATCGTTAGGCGCCCTTGCTTGAAGAGCATCCATGTTTGCCCTCAAGGCGTCAGCATTCGACCATACTCTTTTACCCAAATGATGGATGGCAGCTACACCGATCAAAGTTGCAATGCCTTTCAGTGCCCCGACTCGACCATGAAGAGTTCGTTCATGACAGGTTACCTTGGCCGCAGAAAGCTCTGCTATCCCGGTAAGAGCTACAAAAAGAACAAGCCCTGAACACTTCATAGGTCTTTCCTGTCATTAGGTACAACCATAGGCAGCTTCTCGTGGTTAATTTCTTCAATATCATCGTCCAAATATATCTTCAACGATTCGTAGCTTGATGAACCTAACTTCCACGTAACATATGCTAAAGAGGCCAGTGCGCACAAGGTATACAATGAATTCCAAAGTGCTTCCCGCTTTTTATCTTCATGAACGTGACTATCAGGAATCCTCAGTGGCTGCAGCAACTGTTTAAGTTCTGCCGCAGTATAGATCGTCACAACCCCTCCAACGGCCGCAAGAACTCCTTTTGCTAATCCCTTAGGACCATGGCGCATACGTTCATTACATGAAACCTTAGCTGAGATTGAGTCCCTGTCAGCAATGCCCCCACGACCAGACCCGTAAGAAACTTGTTCATATTCTTCCCTTTCTTTTGTGTGCCATTACGAGGCTCTACTCTCTATAAAGGTACACATTGTATACACGCTAATTCAAGAGATCATCAGATTTTAGATCGTGCAAACCTTGCATCCTAACCATTAAAATCTTTAGACTGAGCTCAAAAGGAGAAAACATCGTGCCACCAAAAGAGCATCTCATATGGGATTTAAGCGGTACCCTCTTTATGCCCAGCAAAGAGGGCATGAGCCCAACTGAGCTTGCAGATTACTCATTTCTCTTTCTCATGTGGTCGGGGAAAAAAGAAGCCACACACCTTGATACTATCGCCTTTCAAGTCCTTACCCTGCTCAACAAACATCTTAAACCTTCTCAAGAGGTCTCATACATCCATACTGGTGCCATTCTTCCTGAAATCGTCCGTCTCAATCTGGCTGGTATGATGAGCTGTCAGGAAGCACTGACCATAACCTTAGAATTTTTTAGTACCTGGGCACCACAGAATCTGTCCAAAAACGATGCACAACAGGTACGCATAATGCTTGAAATCTTCTTCAATCCTAACTCACTTGCTCGATGTATGAAACCACTACAGCGGGTCGTAGATCTACTCCTTCGTTCTGCAGAAAAAAAAATCCCACACTATATTCTTTCTAACTGGGATAAAGATTCCTTTGCCCCCTTTTACCATATCTATAAAGATTCAGTCCTCGCTTCTTTTTCTCAAGACCATATCGTCATCTCAGCCGATACAGGCTACGTGAAACCCGATCGCAATATCTACTCATGGTTCCTCACCCACAAGCATCTTGACCCCGGATCCTGTCTCTTTTTGGATGACCAACTTGAGAATATTGAAGCCGCTGCATCGGTGGGTATTGAAGGTCTTCATATCCAAAGAGATCGCTTGGAACTTGTCACAGAGGGGTTACAAAGGCGCGGCCTCATCTGAAGAAAAATACTCACTCTACTTTCATGAAAGCCTTCCGCCGCGCCATATCATGTCCTAAAGCAATCTCCTTATGATGCCTTGGGAACGTATGCGGCAACTTTGTCACGGCACGGAGGGACCATCCCAAGCGAACAATCTTCCTGGTCAAAGTGAGCATTGTATGCTATACTTATACGTATCATTCATAACTTTGGGTAGTACATGCTAGTCGATGACCTCCGCGAAAAAATTAAATCCGTTGAACCAGACCTTCTGGTCATTAAAACCTTCTGGGAGCAGTCACCTTTTGAAAAGGAATATGATCGCTTACAAAAAGTAACGACTGAAGAGAACTTCTGGCAAAACCCCCAACAAATAGAGCTTATGAAGGAGCTGCAAAAGGTTAAGACTCTGCGTGAGCAGTATATAACCCTCATGCATACAGCCACTGAACTTCCGGAGCTCCTCGAGTTATTTGCAAATGATGAACAAGAGATTATAAAGCTCAAAGATGAGGTGTATAGTTGGGCGCGGGGAGTTACTCGATTTAAGATTAACCTCCTTCTTCAAGATGAAGTAGATGCACACAACTGCTTTTTCAGTATCAACTCAGGTGCAGGGGGAACTGAATCGCAAGACTGGGCCGAGATTCTTCTGCGCATGTACCTAAGATTCTGTGAGCGAGAAAGCTTTCAGGTAGCTGTTACCGACTACCAGGCGGGAGAAACTGCCGGTATAAAGTCCGCAACTCTGTTTGTCAAAGGCAAAAATGCCTATGGTTTTCTGAAAGGTGAAGCAGGAGTGCATAGACTCGTACGAATCTCACCCTATGATGCGAGTAAAAGGCGCCATACTTCATTTGCTGCAGTAACCGTCGTCCCTGAAATTCCTACTGAACAGATCACTATCGATCCTAAAGATCTCAGGATAGATACCTACCGTGCAGGTGGAGCCGGAGGCCAGCATGTCAATAAGACTGACTCAGCAGTACGTATCACCCACCTTCCTACCAATATCGTTGTGCAATGCCAAAGTGAACGTTCGCAGCTTCAAAATAAAGAAACTGCAATGAAAATGCTTATGGCTAAGCTTGTACAAAAAGAAAAAGATGAGCAGAAGGCACGAGAAGATTCTATTGAAAGAAAAAAAATCGAATGGGGCTCTCAGATACGCTCCTACATACTTCACCCTTATAAAATGGTCAAGGATCATCGCACTGACTGGGAGTCTCCTCAACCAGAGCTGGTACTTGATGGCGATCTTATGGAATGCATTGAGGCAAATCTCGTTCACATGCAAACTCAATAGCACCCATTTTACATATGATTCGGTTACTGTTAGGCTAATACTATAACTTTTACCTCTCTACAGAAAGGAATCTCCTATGAACCGTTTTATTGCTCGGAGTTCATTTATTCTCTCCCTTTTAATAGTCAGTTTACCTTATGCCTCGGCTACTCAGAAAGCTGGATCAGCTGCTCAAGAAGTAGATTATTTTAAAAAAGGCCAAGAGTTTGGGAAAATGGTACGCGAGGCCGCTACTCAGCAAGATGAGTCTTTATTTGGTTTTGGGGATAAAGAACTTATCCGCCTGCAAAACACTCTCTATAATGAAGGTCCATCAACGGAAGCTCATAAAACTGCCTTTAAAAACTATCAGACCTATTTTAAAGGGGTAAAAGAGGCTCTTTCAAGTTATATCCCCTTGCCAAAAACTGACCCTCTAAGCCTAATGATGAACTATAGCATTAAAATGAATCAGGATATTGCAGATGCTATTATAATGGCTCCTGATATGGCAACCATACGCACAAGCGTTGGAACTATCATGTCTAAAGCTATGCAGGATGCAACTAAGCTTGCGCCAAAGATTCCTCAGGTAACCTTTACCCTTAATACTAATCACCCCTATTACAAAGAGGGTTATGCTGTTGGGAAAATATCCTGTGAATGGATTATCCTTGAAGCTCAAGGAAAAACAACCTCTGAGGATGACCAAATTGCTTTGCAAAAAAGGACGGTTACCTTCATATCAAACTCATCTCAACCAGGTACTCCTCAAGAGGAAGCCATAGCGGCATCATTGCAATATATAAGCGGTATGAAAAAAGCCCTTGAAGAATTAGATCTTGAAGCAACGATCGCACGCTATAAGCCCTCTAAAGAACGAGCCGAAAAGATGAGAGTCACCTACAAGCTTGCCATTGATATGGCACAGAACCTCTTCGACTCGATGCAAAATCCTCAAAAAGGATTCGATAGTGTTGGTGAATCTTTCAAAGAAGCTGCAGCCAAGATGAACAGACTAGAGGGTGCGGCGGATACAAACAGACAACAGAAAGCAGCGTAGTTTTCCAAGATCTCATAAGAAGGTATCCATTTGGGTACCTTCTTTTTTACCCTTTGATTTTGGGAATGATCCATAGTTACGGTAGAATACAAAAGCTTCCTTCTTCAGCTAGATAAAAAAAACCAGTATCTACAATGAATAAAAAATCGATTCCAGGCTATAGCACACTCGACCGAACTACAAAAATGCTCGTGCAAGCATCCAGAGAGAGTTTGAGGCATACACGCCAGACCAAAAGGGATAGTACTCCTCTTTATCTTTAAAGAGATAGGTAGAGAGTCCACCAAGAACAAGCATCAGACTATAGGAAATAGGCATAAGGATACCACCAAGAAGTAACGCAGGACTTACTTTGGTATATGAAATGAGATGACCAAAGAGCAACCCAAAAAGAAGTGCCCCCACATCAAAGCTTTTTACCGAAATTAAAAATGCCCTACTTGCAGCACGTGTCGCTGCTAAGTTCCCCACCTCATTACCTAACCCAAAATGGTTGATAAAAAGCCAGAAGATTCCTCCAATTACCAGGACACTGACAAGCAGACCTAACCACTGCGAGGTCACAATAGACCTTCTGCTTATAGAGGCAAGATGGGCCATCTTTCTTCCAAAGAGAGCATCGCAAGCCACCCCACCTGCAACTTCAACATACAGCGCTACCACAGTAATTTGTAAGGGGGTATACCCAAAAATCAGAAGGCCCGGCACCATAACAAAGGTGGCGAAACGACCCATAGGAGCAAGCCCAAATTTACCGGCAATGATCATAAGCTGATAGGTACACACCGCCGTAAAGAGAATCAGATACACCTGTGCAAGAAGCGAGAATTGCAGATAGGTAAGCACGAAGGCATTAAGTATGAGTACACAGCCCGTGAGCAACCATGGAATGGCCTTACTCTCGCTCTTAGGACCTTTATTAAGTAGCTTATGATAGGTAGCTTTCAATACCTTAGGCAGCTCTGAGAATCCTAGTATTGCTCCATAAAGCACTAACCCACTTGAGAAAGCAAGGGTAAAGTCCATAAGTGAGAGCTCCTTAGGAACGTAGGATACTCCTAAGAGAGAACCTACTCCATGGGTATATACAAAGGAATAGAGTGCTGGGTAATAATAATGCAATGGATCGATAACTAACAGCTTGGAAAGGACCCCTACTAATAAAGGGATAGCAATTACATGGCCCGTTACAAATCCAATCGCCCAAAACATTGGTATCTGGTCAGCAGGCATACCTAGGGAGGGTATAGTAAATGGACCCCAAGAAGAGCTAGAAAGCAACGTAAGGGGTCGGGAGGCATAGACAGTAAAGTTAAGAAGCCCTAAATAGAGCTGAGTCCCTACAAAGCCACAGGCAAGCATCAGTGCCCTTCCAGCATTGTCGGCAGCAGTCATCATTTTATAGACAAGGTCACCTATAGGAAACGCTAACCCTTGCTCATCAAGGAGGCTTTTTTCAAAGTACTGTGCAAGCAGTAAGCCAAAGGCGCCGGCAGCTCCAGCAGAAAGACTCACCAGTAAGGCAAACGTATAAGGAGTGGTAAGTAAAGCATTGAACTCTGCAGGTTCAAGGAAGTAATAGGTAGGAAAGGCAAAGCCACACCCCACCGCTACAATGCCACCAATTCCTCCCGCAGCCACAGCCAACCCAAGGGCCTTTGTTCGCTGTTCGGTGCTATACCACCGGTGAGCAGCATAGAAAATAAGCATACCAAAGAGCACAAGGGTCGTTTCTATCCAGGGACCGATCGCCGTGGCCATAGAAATATAGCTCATTATGGCCGTGGCACCTATCGTAAGCAGAATAGCAACGGGTACAATTAGTAGTAGCATAGGCACCTCCAGCTAAGGTTGAACCTCGACGGCTTAAAAGCTGCCGATTCCTGCTTCATTGAGACCGCCAGCGCGTATCTCTCCACAGGATATTAACTCGGACGTCCCGGCCGAGCGGATGTTTATGCTTGCATTTATATCTCGATCTAGCTTCATTCCGCATGCTGTACAATCAAAAACTCTAACATGCAAAGGCATGTCTTGCTTATTGCCACATGATGAACATAGCTTACTCGAAGGATAAAAACGGTCAACTTTTAGAAACTTCTTCCCGCGCCATTCACATTTATACTTTAAGAATTCATAGAATGTGCCCCAGCTTGCATCGGAAATAGCTCGGGCGAGTTTCCTGTTTTTGACCATGCCTGCAATACTAAGATTTTCAATGCATATCGCCCGTACGCCTTGGTTATCGGTAAGTACTGTAGATTGCTTGTGTAGAAAATCTCTTCGACAATTTGTAATGCGGATATGCAAACGCTGTATTTTAGCGCGCATTTTAAACCAGTTTTTGCTGCCTTTCTTCTTTCGTGATAATGATTTTGACAGATGTCTCAGCTTTTCTAACATATGCTTGAGATGAGAAGGATTATCTATTTTCATGCCATCAGATGCACTGATATAATTTTTTATACCAACATCAATCCCAAGTACTGTGTCTTCCGTTATATGAAACTCTGGGACCTCAATTTCAATACTACAGGCGATGCAGACATACCAATGCTGTCCGATTAATTTAACCGCCGCCTGTTTTATGACGCCTTCGATGGGCCTCGAATCCCTATACCTTACCCACCCAATTTTTGGTAAGTAGACTTTACCGTCTTTGCAACGAATGCTTTGTGGATAACGAAAAGACTCTCTTTGACCTTTCTTCTTAAATTTGGGAAAGCCCCTGCTACTTTTCTTTTGTTTCTTCTGGCTAAAGAATGCGTCGACACCTTCAGACAGGTCCTTAATGCCTTGTTGAAGGATCTGTGAATGAATTGTAGAAAGCCATGCTGTCTCTTCTTGGGCTTTCATGTAGGGTAATCTTTTGGTTAAATCTGTATATGTGGGAATCTTAAGACCGGCATCTACCGCTTGCTTAATTTTCTCTAGACTTTTATTAAAGACAAAACGTACTGAACCTGCAAATTGTGCAAAAAAGTTTTGCTGCTCCTTGGTAGGGTCTAGTCTATATTTGTATGTTATGTAGATCCTTTTTTTCATGGCCTGAATCATAACACATCAAGAAAGAAAATTCAAATATTTTTTTGCATCTAATTCTAGGCCTTAAGGGTGTCTTACATACTTGACCAATTCATTTTACGTAAAGCCAATCTCACTTTGATTCTTTCTCAAGCGTCTTGAGACGCTTGCTCATTCAATGGATAGCCATTATCGGGTCGGTGGAAGCACTTACGTGCTTCTGACCGCCCACAGAACCGTGCGTACGGGTCCGTACCACGTAAGTCTAATCAATTTTCGACGGTTGAACCAATGAGAGCGTTCCTTATTTGAGCGAAAATTGATTGATTGGTTTCTCTCACGTGACTCCTTTGCATAGTCATTTCTTGAGTCTTCTTGCTCTCTCTACCGCGATGCTTACGTCTCGAGTATGAGCAATCCTTGCTGCTGGCCTCATGACTATAGTTTTAATAAGATACAACAATCGTTACGTGTTCAGCCCTTCACCTCCAGCCGAGTTTTTTTTCCGGCCGCTTACTGGTAGTTTTGTCCTCTGGTGTGTTACCACACCTTCATCAGCTTCCAGCTTTACAATTCGACTTCTTCAGCAAGCTCTCTGTCCATAGCAGTAGCGTCTCCGCTCTGTTTAGGGCTTAGGGTGTCGTAGTTACACTGACCCGGACTAGACAGCGCTTCACTGGGTAAGATCGATCCCTCTTTCTTCGTCCATCTACCTGATGACTAATTTGGTTCCAGCTTCCTTCAGATCCTTCATTGGGCCTTCCATTGATCGCATTCCCTCGACGAGTAACCCCTGGAGCTTTCTTTAAGCACCCTTGCCTTCACCTATATATTCTCTCCTTTCAGGTCTATCTCCAGACTTTCACAGGCTAGCTATCGATCATGCCAGTCGCACCATCCTCAGACTGGAATCAACCATGGTACTTTCTGGCTATAAGTAAACCAAACAAAAGGGAAGGTAAAGTTGAACCATCTTAGAAAAACCACACATAGCTATCTCCGATTTAGCACCACTCAATCAACGCTTAATGCTAAATTGAAATATTTTACATAAAATTCTTGATTTTTCTTTTTAGAAAGTGACATACTTAGAATTGTATAAGCGCTTATAGGTGTATAATATAAACAACAATAACTTTCCAAGGAGAAGGTATGAATAAACTACTATTGGCCGCATTAGCTGGCCTCCTAACTGTGGGAGCTATGGAAGCTCGTTTTGGTCGTAACGGCGGCGGATGTTGCCCAACTCGTTCATGCGAAACCTCATGTGCTCGTTCATGTGGACGTTCATGCGAACGTTCATGCAGTAAACCAGCTTGTGGACCTTCATTAAAGCCACCTGTCTGTTGCAAAACGATCGAAGTTCCACGAACAATCATGGAAACTAAGGTAATTGAAATTGCTGCGGAAGAAGTGAGAACGCCAAATCCTGACCGTATTGTGCGTCATCCACAACCATGCGAAAAAGTACAAGTACCACTTCCAGTGTGTTACCGCACAGAATTGAGACCTGTACCTGATGAAATCGAGTACATAAAAGTACCTGATACAATCAGCTACCGTTGCCCAGCAGACTGCGAAGTCAGAGGCTAAGAAAAAGTAGCACATTGATTACTCAATAGCGAAATTCTCTATACTCAAGCTCCCCGATTCATCTGAATTGGGGAGCTTTTATTATGGTCAAAAATACTAGAAAAGCAGGGAGGACTGAGCTTCTTGCATATATAACTGATCAAAATAAGCTGAGGTATACAGCCACTTAGTTACATAAGCATCCCTTGAGAAGAAATGGATAGGAACGAAGAAGAAAAAAATCGATCAGTAAGAGTTTAACGTACCAGAAAGTTCCCCGACCACCCCTGATTGTCTTTGCAGACAAGGGCGCAAGAAATACTCTTTAGTTTAAGCTGGTTTGAGCAGATACAATCAACCCCATCATCAGTCAGAGCCATAGTACCAGAATCAATTCCACAGATGCCACATTCAGGCCTTACGACTGAATGGTCGTTACAGACACACCTAATATCTTTTGCCTCGATGGAGCCAAGAGATAGAAGTGCAAAGAGAAAATAATACCTTATCATACAACTTCCTTATAGTTATAGTATCAGATATTTTTAGTATACCCAAAAACATTTCACACAGGCAATAGTTTTATGTGATAAGTTTTCTATAAGAAAATATTTTCGGGGGGTGTACCTGCTTAAGTTAAGCTCGAATGTATCGGATGCTTGGTGCCTTAAAAAGGCCTGGAAATGACCAGGCCTTAGTACATAATACATTACTGTTTATGATTTTTAAGCTACAGCCCTTACATAACTTGACTTCCTGCCGCTGAAATGATTTCACAGGCCTGTTCGTTAAAGGATGGTGATGTTATTATTCTGCTAAATAAGTGCACATATACTTGGGGATTGCCCGCAAGTTCCGGAAAGAACTGCAAGAAGTTGAGTCCTGCAAGAACATTATCTAGTTCAATTTTACTTACAGGCGCCGATGGGGCTGCTGAAGCCAAAAGCGATGTTGCACAGGCCAAGATGAGTGGCCTTACCGTCGCAATCATATCTTTAAGTTCGATAACTTGAATATTTTGAAGGGCTTCCGGATGAGCACCCTTTAACATACTTGCGCCCTCGCGCAAAGCTATTTGTAAAGAAGGAACAAGCTTCATAACCTGCTTCATCGAAAGCTTACCTGCTTCAATTGCACTTTGCAGCTCAACTATTACACGATTGCTCAACACTTGGGTCTTAATCTCTTCTTTAATGAAAGCCGCTTTAGCTTGGTTCATTGCCGCTTCTAACTTGAGAAAGTCTTTTTCTAGCGCTTGACGCTTATTTACAGCTTCTGTAAGGTCATAGATCGTATCTTTTACCAGAGCATCCTCTTCAGATGCAGGCTGCCACGGAGAGGAAGATGCCTTCTGCTTCGCCATTTCTTCATGCTGCTTCGACGTGCTACTGCCATAAATAGCACAAAAACTGAAGGTTGCCATAAGCCCTAATATTACATTTTTTTCCATAAAGTCCTTTCATAGTTCTAAACTTATTTTCAATATAGCATTTTTTCCATAAAAGTCTATCTTCAGAATCCACTTCCAGAAATTATTTTTGCTATACTCTGTGGTCCTTAATCAATGGATCTTGCCATCTTGCCTAATGCTCATAAGGGTATATGTAGAGAAAATAGTAGATTCTCAAAACTCAGGTATCAGACCACCTGCAAGAAAATGCATATGCAGATGAAATACCCGCTGGCCGGCCTTGTAACCATTATTAATGACAAGCCTGTACTCATCTGCTCCAGGAATATTAGCAGACAAAGTACGAGCCATTGAAAAGACGGCACAGGTCAGAGGACAATCTGACGCTGATTGCAGATCTTTATAATGAACTTTGGGAATAATCAAATAATGGATAGCCGTCTTAGGGAAAATATCCTTAATAACAATAAGGTTATCATTCTCGGCCACTATTTCTGCAGTCACTTCATGAGCTATAATCCTACAGAATATGCAATCAGTCTCCATAAACTACCCTCTACAAACAACTTTGGTGCCGGAGGTCGGACTCGAACCGACATGGTATTGCTACCGCGGGATTTTGAGTCCCGTGCGTCTACCAATTTCGCCACCCCGGCATTCCTATGCAATGTAGCAGGTATTAGGGCTTAAGGCAAGATAGGAAAAGATGCCTGAGAGGCTTTAATCCGAGCTTATCTACAGGAGCTTATATTTTGATAATCATAACAGATATATTGTCAGAGCTCTCAAGATCATGTGCATTGTCGCGCAATGCTCGAGCTACGAGACGTAACCTTTCATCCGAGCCAGCTTCTTCTGCATGCTCATCAGCAGGTATTTGCGCTTCACCATACCAGGTCCGTAGAAAATCTATCGGCCAGTGCATACGCTCAGTAATGAATTTGACGACCTCTTCATTGGTCATAACATCCCAAAGCCCATCGCAAGCCAGGACTATATAGTCTCCTTCAGCTACAGGCGTGACTACAATATCTGGCAAAGCCGTAATCATGGGCTGTTTCACTTTACAGACCCTATCTCCTAAAGTCCGTGATATCGCTAATTGTCCTATGCGAGCCACTCCCTCTTTTAAAAGCTTTTGTCCTGGCTCAAGTGGCGCAGGGTTATGCAAAGGCCTATATACGATAGTCTTGCGACCGTCAGAATGTTTAACAATTTGGGTACGAGTAACATTTTTACACCGATCCGTTCAAGCTCTAGAGGACTGTCGGGCTTATGATCTACAGTAGCCATTTTGAGTATGGGCTCTTGCTTTGGTGACACATGAGAAAATATGAGCCCACGTGAGTCACCCACCCAGGCAAGATAGACACTCTTATCAACAACAAGTCCAATCAAGGCCGTTGTTCCTTGTTTTGAATACTTTAATTGAAGAGCTTGATCTACAAGTACACAGCACTGCTTCAATCCTTCTTTGAAGACCTCGTCAAGCATTCCGGGAGTGCCTGTAGCAGGTATTTCATTTTTTACGTAGGTCTCAAAAAGCGAAGGGAAGTGGGCAGCAACGTGCTTTGAAGCATGAGGCCCCCCGTGTCCATCAAATAGTCCAAAGCAGGGATATGTTGTGCCCGGACTAATTTCGATCATCTCATGGAAGAAGGCATCTTCCATAGTTTCCCGATCTCCTTGCCTATCACTAAAACCCCATTCTATCTTCGATGGCTTAGTCATAGCCCCCACAAAGCCTCTAGACAAAACTAATAGAAGAACGCAGAGTATTTTTTTGATCATTTCTATTTCCCTATGTAAGAAGCTAAAACCTCATCCCAATAAATTATTTTCAATGTGTATTTATTCTACCATAGATTTTTCGATCTGGCAAGTGGTCTTATCTAATGAACAGATCATGCATAGCTGTAGTTCGCTAGTAGCTAAGAACCGATGAAAACTCTATAAGAGGCATATATATGCCATAGATGAGGCACCCTATAAGAACAGCTAAAACAACGAGTAATGTAGGATTTGCATACATAGTTATCAAATGAAGGCGCTCATAGAGCTTCTTCTCAATACTGTCAGAAGCATGCAGCATTAAGGTACTTACACGCCCTGACATCTCTCCCAGTGCGAGAAGCTCCTCAATTTCAGGATCTGTAAAATATGACGCATGCCATGCATGAGTAAAAGCCTCTCCCCGCTCAACAGCCTTTTTAAGCTGAGAGAGCTCTCTTCGATATAGATCATGAAAGGTTAGAGCTTCAGAGGCCTCTAGAGCCTTTGCTAAGGGAACTTGCTGAGCAAGCAGAATACCCAGGACCTTCAAGGTACGTGCCTTCATACATGACCTATGAAAAGATCCGATTATTGGCATATATTCAATCGCAAGCTCTATCATTGCTTTTCCGCGACGAGTTGCATAGAGTATACGGAGAAACCCAATCATAGCTACAATGACAACAGCTCCATACCCTACGAGCTTTATAGTCATATAAGAGCTCAGTCCAATAAGCCACGAGGTTACCCAAGGTATTGGCATATGATTAAGCTCAAAAAACCGCCCAAACTGAGGGATTATCCAGGTAAACATCCCTATCATAACCACAGAGAAAAAGCATAACGTCAGTAAAGGCATACTGAGAGTACGTTTTATTTTGCTTACTGAAAGTGCCATTTCTGTACGATATGAGACAATTTCCTTAAGAAGTGGTCCTAAAGTCCCCGTCGACTCTCCCACTCCAATCAATGCTCGAGAAAGAGGATCGAGAATCTGTGCCTCTTCAAGAACCTCGGTTAACGTAGCACCCTGGGCAATATGTCGACTAAGCGCATCAAGTAGCAAGACGTGATCAGAAGATACCCACGAAGCCTTCATGGTACAGAGAGATTCATATAAGGGAATATGGGCCGAAAGCAACGATGCGAGCTGTGCAAAGAATGCATCCTTTTGACGAGAAGTAAAAATACTCCGCTTCTTCACCCTTGCCTGAATAAGTCCAAATGATTTTTTACTGAGATATTCCTGCACCTCTTCTACAGAAAATGCATACAACTTACCCTGATGCTCAACTCCCTCTGAATCAATAGCTCGCCAAACGTATAACGGCATACCCTTATCCTAAGGGTGAGGAAGTTTCGTCTGAATCGCAAGTCCTAGCTTAGACAACATTTCATCGAAGGACAAGGGAATCTCAAGGAGTATTTTTTTGTTACGCGATGTTGCCCCCGCAATAATCGTAACCGCTGACTGGGTACATCCAAGCGATTGCGCCAAAAGCTTACAGAGCTCCTTATTAGCTTTCCCATCCTCAGGAGGGCTTTTCAAAAAGGCCTTGAGTCTTCCCGATTTATCGAGCACGAGGGCCGATTTTCCTGAGCTGGGCACAACTTTCATCTCAATGATCAGCGACGTAGGCAACGAAATTCCTTTGATATTCTTCGGTTTGTTGTCATTTTTTCTCAATTTTATATACTCTAATAAGTAAAGTCTTTTGTCTAGACTCTCGTTACTCGATACAAAGAGTCCTTCGTGATAAAAGCGTGATACAAGTACACGTGCTAGTTGTGGAGAGATGGCTGAGTGGTCTAAAGCGCTTGCCTGCTAAGCAAGAGTCTCGCAAGGGGCGCGAGGGTTCGAATCCCTCTCTCTCCACCAGAAAACATCTATGCGCCTATAGCTCAACTGGATAGAGCGTCAGACTACGGATCTGAAGGTTAGGGGTTCGACTCCTCTTAGGCGCACCAAAAGCACCGTGACTTTTTCTTGATATCCTTAGTTAATGTATTAAAGACGAGGATTTTTGATTATGGCACAATTTTTATCAGTTACTTACTAAATTTAATTAGTAGTAAGTTTTAGCATTTGTTCCTAAGAAAAAGCTTACTTGGCTGAGGATAACAAGATGGGCTCTCCAAAAAATATAGAAATCGAATTGCGGTATAGGATTCTTGATCAAACGGGATTGCAGCAATTTATTGCATCGTTAGCGTTTGTGCATAGAAAACATATAATTGATATATACCTTGATACCACTGATGCAATTTTACTTGAAAGAGGGATCTATATAAGGCTCAGGAACAATCAAAAAATAGATATAAAATTTAATCGAGCATGTCTTGAAGACCCAATGCTTGAGCCTCAACCATATTGCGAAGATCATTCTTTCAAATTACCATTGATGCACGAACAATTGCCCGAATTCAATGATGTCATACGTTATCTAGGACTGCAGGAAGCACAGACGCTTGAAGAGTTCAAAGCATATAATAATTTCATAGATCATAGAATTGTTGATAAGGTGCGATCCACGCATACATTTGAAGACTTTGTTATTGTGATTGATGAAGTTAAAAGCCTCGGTACATTTCTTGAAATTGAAATTATGGCACAAAACACCAATGAGCTTGATGCAATTACTCAACGAATGCAGGAGATTCTGAGTCCACTTAAGCTAGAACAGCTCAAAATTGGAACTGAAGCCTTGCTCCTAAGAAAACAAAACTTTCAACACTATCTCAAATCGCGCTATATACTTCCGGAAGACAAAAAACGTTATAGGACTCCAGATCTCTAGTACTACAACTTTTTATAACTAAACTCCAATGAAAGATGCTAGAGCAGCATTCTTGCGTATCATGAAGCATCCCATTCACCCTCAACATTATTAACAATTTCCATAATCAGATGAATAATGAATGAAAAAATGACTCTAGTGCGGCAAGGCCATGCCATTTCTTCATTTATCAACAGGCTGAGAGGAGCCTACCAATAATCACATTAGACGCTACCATGTAAAAACTTCTTCCCGGGCAAGCCTTCGAGCAATCTCTTGCTGATAACTACATACAGAAAGCGCTTTTCCAAACTTTTGCCCTGAAAAAAATAGACTATTTCATTCCTCGATTGTTGCGATAAATGCAACAATCGAGGAATGAAATACTTGAGTTATATTATTATCCTATTCATTCTGGGCAATACTAGCACGACTAGTGTGCTCTTTGCATTCTTCTCATTACCCAAATTAATTTTACTGAGCAAGCTTTGCATACTCAATCCGGCCAATTAGTTCATCAGGCTTCAAGCTTTTCTTTTCATGAGCACCATATTGCTTGGTAATCCTTCCATTTTCAAGAATCCACACTTTGTTACCGATGCTTAGGGCAATGTGAGGATCATGCGTTATCAGCAAGGTAGTTATTTGGTGTTGCCGAATAAATTGGGTCGAATATTGCAGCAATCGTGTCGCCGCCTGAGGATCAAGAGCTGCCGTAGGCTCATCAAGCAGGAGGACTTTAGGAATATGGCGCGTTGCCATGACAAAGGCAATAAGCTGTCTTTGCCCACCTGATAAAGCATGCATCGGTTTTTCTAAGAGTGAAGGATGTATGCCAAGCTCACCGATAATCCGTTCTGCAAGCTCTTGCGGAAGCACCTGCATACCATCGACCAAGCGCGCTCGTCGGCGACTATAGTGTGCTAACGCAAGATTTTGGGCAACGGTAAGTGAGCCAACCGAATTCAACTGCGTACTTTGAAAAAGACGGGTAATCATGCCGGCACGTTGTTGCTCACTCAACATGGTGATATCGGTACCTTCCAATTCTATCGTACCATTCTGAGGTATTGTTTTTCCTGCAATCGTATTAAAAAACGTGCTTTTGCCCGCACCATTAGCGCCCACTATCACCACAAAATCTCCCTCAGTAACCTCGCAGGAAAGATCCTCTAAAATATGGTTCTGAGAAAGCCAGACATCAATATGCTTAAGTGTTAACATAGCCATTTCCTTACTTCCTGGGTAACCATTGTTTAATACCGAGCAACACAACGATAAGCGTTGCCGTAACTAATTTATTCCAATCTTGATTGAGCTGTAATTCAAAGGTCAGTGCAATCAGCGCTTGATATGCAATTGAACCTAGCACAAGTGCAATGCCAAAGTTCGTACTCAACACTTGAGCAAGTATCATGCCAGCCAATCCGATAATTAATACACCAACTCCTGTCCAGATCGAAAAGTATCTCGCATAGTGCACAAATAGGGCACCACTTATAGCAGCAAGCATATTTGAAAGGACCAATCCAAGAACAAGGTACCCTTCTACACTTTTGCCAACATTCGTTACCATCTGTGGTGTATCACCCACTGCATGAAGCAAGAATCCCACTTCAGTTTTTAAGAACCAACTCATCAGAGAAAAAAGTAGTATGCAAAGAACCCCTAAGACGAGCAGCGGCTGATACGGAGCTAATGCGAGAGGCAGCGAGGAAAAAATGGTCTCCTTACCTAGGGTCATATTTGATCCTGCTATCACAAGAATTATCGAAAAGAGCCCCGTGGTAACGACGATTCCACTTATTAAAGTATTGAGCTGCAACCTCGTATGTAACAGTCCCGTAACAACTCCTGAGAGTCCACCTGCCACTGCCGCCGCTGCAAGAGCAATCCAGGGATTAAGTCCCCAGCTGATTAAAAGTGCAGTTAATGCACCACCTATCCCAAAAGCACCTTCCACCGCAACATTATCAAAATTAATAAGACGCGAAGAGAGGTGCACGCCTGCAACAACAAAGCCAAAAATTATGCCCCGCTCAACTATGCCTTGTGCTATCTCAACTAGCTCAATCATCTTTTCTCCTCAAGAACCACCTGATTGTGAAGCTCGGGTGGAATGGTTAATCCAAGTGCCTCTAGTGTTGTTTGGTTAATAAATATCTGCTCACATGTTGGTTGCTCAACAGGCACCTCAAAGGGCTTTTTACCCTCAACGATCACTTCATGAGCAATCTGTGCAGCCCGCTTACCACCTGTTTTGTAATCAACTCCTCGCGCTGCTAAAGCACCTGATTTTACGAGCATGTTATCGCTCACAAATAATGGTTTTTTGTGCTTTAAGGCGGTTGCTGCAATAACCGCAATCGTTGAAGCAACCGTATTATCGGTGGGCGCCAGAATAACATCCGCTTTTCTGCATGCTAACTCAACCATCGCATGGACATCTGCTTCGCTCCCAAAAGCAAAATCGCTCACCACGATACCGCGTGCTTCAAGCTCTTTACGCATAAGCTTACTCAGAACTCGTGAGTTTACCTCACCTGAGGTATACACCAGCCCAACATGATGAGCATGTGGCACTAAGTGAAGAAGCATATCTATCTCAGCTTTAACATCGATCATGTCCTTGGTGCCACAGACGTTCGTTGTCGGATGAATTATTCCCAACGCATGGGGATCCGTTACGGCAGAAATAATGATCGGCCGTTCTTTTTCTACTGCGCTCATCGCCTGAGCTGCTGGAGTCGCAATAGCAAAAAAGCCGTTCATCTTCTTGTTCGCATGAAACTGCTGAGCTATCGAATGAGCCTGTGAAACCGAACCTTGAGCATTCTGGATAACAAATGCCACCTCATTGCCTAGGGTACTTTGCAACTCTTGCATAAATCCTTCGCGAGCAGCATCAAGTGCCGGGTGCGACGCAGTTTGAAGGATACCAATCGTGTACCGAGCATTCCCTGCCGGCTTCTGCATACGTTTAATAACAAATATACCTACGAGTGCTACTCCTAGTATGCTCATTAACACTATCTTGTTCATAGATTTCCTTCACCGTTTACAAACGTTACCCATGAGCGACTCATCAAAGCCGGCTCTTTTCTTTTTCCTCTAATTGCACTCTGGTACTCGGTGTGTAGAGCCTGTGTCATACCACCCGGTGCACTAAAATACTTACTCTCAATACTTTTAATAGGAGTAATCTCGCTTGCCGTTCCGCACAAAAATGCTTCAGTCGCCTTCTCAATAATCTCGAGGGGCAACGTTTCCACGCGCGTCTCGATACCCAATTCTTTTGCAATACTAAGAATTGTTGAGCGTGTTATGCCCGGCAGAATAGAGGTCGTCGATGGCGTAATAAGTACTCCATCGACCACAAAAAATATGTTGGCTACAGATCCTTCTGCGATAGTACCCCCATGATCTAAGAGCAACGCCTCATCAAAGCCTCTGCTACGCGCATCATGAAATGCAAGAATCGAGTTAACATAGAAGCCATTTATTTTATGGTGTATCGGCATCGATTCTGGATGGATACGCTTGACCGATGATATGCCCATCCTAATTGGTTCTTTGCCTAAGTACTTATCCATATCCATGACGAGTATGGCACAATGAATGGACAATTCTTTAGGACTGAGCAATAACGACTCTCCACCAAAAAATATAATCGGCCTGATGTAACAATCTTCAAAGGCATTGGCTTTGATAGTAGCAATAATCGCTTGCTCAATTGCCTCTTTGCTCCAAGGAAACGGGGCGCCAAAGCAGGAAAATGACTGCAATAACCTCTCAACATGATCAGAGAGTCTGAAAACAGCAGGGCCGTTATCAGTTGCATAGCATCGGATCCCTTCAAAAGCTCCTGAGCCATAATGGAGTGTATGGGTGGTAAGAGGAATGGAAGCCTCTTTTTGGGGAACCAATGCCCCATCTAACCATATAACTGTGTTCTTCATGATAGAATCCTTCGAATCCATTTAGGTTACTTTTAAAAAATTTGGCAACAAAAAAACCCCGGTTTAAAACCTGGGGTTGCACATAGAGCCTGATATTCTTATTCGTTCATCATTTAGCCATACGCACCCCTCGACATATAATAATATGCATATGAATAAGAAAGAGCGCAGTTAGGGCTTTTGGCACTGGTAAGGCCAGAGAGAATGGTATTCGTGACTGAGGTGTTCAAATGTCTTAAAGTAATCTTCATACTGGTAATCGTAGCACGAAATTTTACAAATAGCAAGACTGCAAGCAAATCTAATTTTTTTATAGATTCTTTGGACGAAGATTTCGCCCTTTGGAACTATTGATAAAAAGGGACACTGGATGCTTCTCATGAAAATTATTGAGACTACGATTGCGTTTTACGCAAAAGCAAAGTATAGTAATAAAATGCCAGGAGAGATGGCTGAGTGGTTGAAGGCGGCGGTCTTGAAAACCGTTATCTCGAGCGATCGGGATCGAGGGTTCGAATCCCTCTCTCTCCTCCATATAATTTGACCTTACTCTAGCACAGAGTAAGTTTCCCCTGTCCATTAAGAATCGTATCAAATAGTACATGAGTCTTCTTACCCACACTATTGACTTTTCAGACCATCTTTCTTCATAGTTATAGAAAGAATGTCCAGATCAATTTTTCTTAGGGAGACTCTGATGAAATTTTTCAACGAAAATACTACGCAACTCGCTCGACAAAACACAAATTATCGCAAAGTGCTTTTCACTGATGATAAAACCCAGTTCGTCCTCATGTCGATACCGGCGGGCGAAGAAATCCCTAAGGAAATTCATAAAGCTGATCAGATTATCCTTATCGTAGAAGGATCGGGGCAAGCTATCTTAAATGGTACTACTACCCAATTTTCTGCAGGACATACGCTTATTATTCCTTTGGGGACAACTCATACGATTATGAATACTGGATCTTCTGATCTTAAATTAGTTACCATCTACGCCCCACCACAGCATGCACCGGGCACTATTGATAAAACCAAAGCAGACGAAGAAAGAAGAGAAAAAGCCGGGTAATAGGCTGAAAGAGGCCAGTTGTTACACCAGCCTCTTTTTGGATCATGCAGAATATAAACTATCTTCTCATCGCTTTGGATTAATAGCTGTCCGCATCGAGCGCAAGCTTAATGAAATTAAGATTGTACTGAACCACGGTATCAACGCGCTCGTCCCCAGAAGATTGATATTTTTCTAAAGCATTCTTAGAACCACGAAGGTAGGCCTTATACAGTTCAAATGCATTGTTATAAGCAAAGCTACCTTTTTTAGTAGTTTTCAGAACATCTACCAAAGAGTACATACCGGTGTGATTTTCAATACACAGGTGAAAATCAATAGCCGTTACATCAGTAAATGGAATCCGCTCAATCGATGTAATGTTACCCTTTTCATCGTAAGATGTCTTAACCCCTGAGAAAAGTTCATCTGCCGGAATTGCAAGCATCCTCGTAAAGAATTCTTCACCCCCCATAACCATCTGCGCACACATTTCATGAAGCTCTGCCGGTGAATAGTTCGCCATATCCTTTTCAAGTTTCACTCTTTGGGCTACTGAATCTTTAAATCCTTTCAGCATTCCTTCTAATTCGCGACATTCAAATACCCCCTGGGCCTGATAGGACACGATACCTATTCCTTTGTATGAAAAAGAATATTTTGTGCCCGTATCATAAAATTCTAGGAGCGATACGAGCGACTTATTGTGAGCATCTATAAAACAAAATGTATATTCAGGATGTTTTTCAGCAGCTTCAACAAACGCCTTATGCTTTGCAAGCGGCTCTGCTGAAAATAGCGTCACTAAGAGGTGCTTATGGTAAAGCTTCGTGTACTCTTCAACACTCTTAGGAATAACAACCTTGGCAAACATTCCCGACGAGTAAGATAACAACGTGGTCAAGACTAGATTTTTTAGAAGTTTCGATTTCATGGAATAACCCTCAATATGTGTTAGTTTGTTTATATGGTAGGTTAAAAGGGATGAAAGTGCTTTTTGCGGTGAAAGCACGAGTACCTCCTGCATGTAAGATTTTTATTGCTGCAATCATACCCAGCGTAAACCCTATTCATTATGTTTTCAACAGCCTCCAAGCGCAGTCCCCTTGCAAACCCCGATTAAAAAGCTGCTTTGGATTAATAGCTGTCCGCATCGAGCGCAAGATTAATAAAATTGAGACTATATTCAACAAAACTATCAACTCGCTTGTCACCTGAAGATGTATACGTATCTAATACACTCTTTGTGCCACGCAGATACGCCTTATACAGATCAAATGCATTTTTATATGCAGCGGTATCCTTTTCAGTTGTTTTAAGAAGGTCTACCAAATAAGCAATATCAACAGAGCTTTCAAGATAGAGATGAAGTTGAATATTCAGGTCGTCACTATACGGAATCTCATAAACCGTGTTAACCTCATTACCCTTTTCATCCCACTCAGTTTGTACCCTCGAAAAAAGAGATGACCCTGGAAGCGCTAGCAACTTATTAAAAGTCTCTGCACCCTTCTTAAACATTTCTCGACGTTTCGCTCTTAGCATTCTAGGCGAAAGCTTCGCCATATCCTTCTCAAAGTGAATTCGCTTAGTAACTGCATCTTTAAAAACTTCTATAGCTTGTTCTAAACCAGCACGATCTTCGATATAACTACCACCCATAATATCTATGCCTTTATACGAAAAATGATAATCAAATGTGCCATGCAGTGTATCTTCTAAAGACAAGCTATGAGCATCTATAAAACAAAACGTATATTCAGGATGTTTTTCAGCAGCTTCAACAAACGGTTTATAGTTCTCTAGAGGTTCTGTTGACAACAAGGCAATCAATACGTGCTTTTGGTAAAGGTTCATCAACTCGTCCATAGTTGCAGGAGTAACGACCTTTGCAAAAATTCCTGAAGAGAAAGATACCAAAGCGGCTAAGACTAGATTTTTTAGAAGTTTCGATTCCATGGAATAACCCTCAATATGTGTTAATTTGTTTAAATGGTAGGTTAAAAGATCGATAGTGCTCCCTTGTGAAACTATGAACACCTCCGGCATGTGAAATTTTTTAGATGATCATATCTATGGTAAACACAATTTATTACGTTTTCAACAGCCCCGAAGAATAGAGCTTATGCGCATATAAGCCACTCTTTTTCATTGATAGGTAGGCCGAGAGGTTCATAAGTCCTACCAAAATAGGTTACTCAGAAAAATCATGTGTTTAGGCAAAAAAATGTAGATTTTTCGGGGCATGGTTGGAGAAAAGTCTCGCATGCCGAAAAGCCCACCAGCAGGAATTATGAATATTTATAGGGCCAACCTTGCCTAAGAAATGTATAAAAATCGGGGCATAAAATGTGCTTTTATGTATAAAAAGAGAACCATGCAGATTTATAATCAGCAAAACCTTGTATTCATCGACACTTCATTCTAGAAGAGCTTCAAAAAAGACGTTGCGTTGTGCCATTTGAGCAAAAACAAACAACCGCTTGCCTTCAATGACACCTACCAATGATACAAACAAAGCATTTTATGAATAGCAAGAGGATTAATGATAGTCAGCAAACCTGCACAAATAATGTTCTGGCTTTAGCCCGAATATCCGCACCCAGACATAATAACTCTCGAAGATAAGATTTTTTCTAATTTTTGAGAGACATCCTGAAAAGTAAGAGAACCTACTTCAGACCCTATCACATTCCCAAAACGGGTTTTTCAATGAACAAGGTAGCATTGAGCACCTTGCGTCCTAAGATCTATTCATAGGCATTTGCCAGAAGTTTTGTAGGTTCTTCTAGTATGTTTAATATTTCGGTGGCGCAATATATCTTATCCCGCTTCTTATCGGAAGTTTCTTTGATAATACCTGCAGCCTCAAGCTTCTGAATGTTTCTTTGAGCCGTGCTATACGCAATATTCAAACTGTCCGCAATTTTTTTTGTAGTAAGGTAGGGATTTATAGCTAATTGTTGTACAATGCTTACCGAAATCTGTGATCCAGTAATTGCAGTATTGATTGTCCATTGATTCAATAGTTCGTTAATGCGCTCAGCACGTGATAAGGCATCTTCAGATTGAACAGCGATACCATTGAGAAAATACTTAAGCCATTCATTCCACGTGCCCTTTGAGCTGACACTATACAGCTGTTTGTAATAGTCATCACGCGTTGCCTCAAAGAAGGCACTAATATAGAGAAGAGGCGAAGGGAGGATTTTGCGTTCAACGAGAAGTAAGATAATCATCAATCGCCCAACTCGGCCATTGCCATCTAAAAAGGGATGAATAGCTTCAAACTGATAGTGACAGAGGGCGATATGGATTAAAGGTGGCAACTGCCTGTCGTACAAGAAGCTTTCGAGCTCTCCTAAGCACGTTAGTAAATCATCAGGGGGGGGCGGCACAAACTTCGCTGTATTCAGTGTAGACCCAGGAGATCCAATCCAATTCTGGCTGCGCCTAAATTCCCCCGGTGTGGCATGGGATCCTCTAACGTTATGCATCAACTCTTTATGGATTTCTTTGATGAGCCGTAGGGATAACGGAAACTCTTCTAAGCGCTTTAACCCATAATCGAGCGCCTTAATATAATTCTGTACTTCTTCAAGATCAGAATGATCTTGCTTAATGTAAGCGCCTGCATTCGCGGCTAAGACTTCCCCGAGTGTTGCTTGAGTCCCCTCTATTCTGCTTGAAAGCACTGCTTCGCGTGCCATGAATGGTCGGATCAGCAAATGAGGGTTGGGCAATTTGTTGCCTTCGCGCGCTAATTTACCTAACAAGAAGTCTGCCCGTGATAATGCATTGACTAAAGCATTATCCCATTCGAGCATAGGTGGCAGACTGTTAGGTATAAAAGACCGGTAGCCCTTGGGTGAAGTTACAATTCGGCCTGAAGGGGATTGTTGTATTTCCATATAAATATCCTCATAGACTATGGATATCAGAATGATAGTTATTATCGAAAAAGTCAATAATCGATAATAACGCCATTTCTTATCACCACCCATGAGAATAAGAATGTTCGTTATTAGCGAAATCCTATAAAACCGATAATAGCAAAGACTCTTCAATTTAGGTTGAGGCCCTCAAATAGGTAGTTATTATCGAAAACACACGAAATCGATAATAACGTTCTTTTTTAATATCACTTTGCAGGTTAACTCTTACTCGGTATGTAAAAATACAAGCTCACCAAAGCAATAATATATACATTTTTTATAGCCTAGGAGGAACATAAGCACTAACCTCCTCCCACCTCTTTGTACTAACAATAAAAAACTCTCCTCCTTGCTCAGCTGAGTATCGCCATGAGACCTCGTCCATGCTACGCTTAGCATAAGCACCCGATCGAGCAAGGTAATCAATGACCAATGAACTTATTTTCTTAGGATCTATTTTCGCAGTAAGCACCGCAGCTCTCACGGCATTACGGCTCGGCAAGGACTATCTTATAGGCCTCATAAGTACCCTATCAGTCGTTGTTAATCTCTTTGTCATTAAGCAGATTACGCTCTTTGGATTTACTGCTACTGCCTCCGATGCGCTAGCAGTAGGTATCACTCTGAGCTTAAATCTTATGCAAGAGTACTATGGTAAACCCTCTGCGCTGAAAGCTATCTGGGTGGGATTCTTTTGCGCACTTTTTTATTGCCTCATGAGCCTGCTCCATCTTGCCTATATACCCGCTTTGTTAGATGTAAGCTCGGTGCATTATGAAGCACTTCTTTCGATGATGCCACGAACCATTATCGCTTCTTTGACAGTATATCTTATAGTGCAGTATATCGATGCACAGCTGTATGGCTTTATGAAAAGAAGATTTGAGGGGCGCTTTTTCGTACTTCGCAACTACAGTACCCTTGCATGCACCCAACTACTCGATACTGTACTCTTTAGCTTCCTTGGGCTCTATAAATTAAATGCCGCCTATAGTTCCCTGAGCGTCCTTGGTGAAATTATTCTGGTCAGTACCCTGATTAAACTTATCGTTATCCTAATTGCGGTTCCCTATGTACGACTCGCTAAAATCTTTTACCCGGTGCCAACCTCATGAGTTACTTTAGCTTTGAAGTTCTTCATGCCTCAAAAAAGTCTCAAGCTCGTGTAGGGAGAATCCATACTCCTCATGGCATCATCGATACACCAAACTTTGTAGCCGTTGGTACCAATGGAACACTCAAAGCTCTTGATAATGTGCAGGTTAACAAGCTTGGGCTCCAGCTCATGTTTTGCAATACCTACCACTTGCTTGTTCATCCAGGAACCGACGTCATCAAATCAGCAGGAGGCCTCCATACCTATATCAATAGGCCCTATCCTATTATTACCGACTCAGGAGGGTTTCAAGTCTTTAGCTTAGCCTATGGTACCGTCAAAGAAGAATTAAAAAGCAAAGGCTTGAATCGCCATGCTGAAGCCGTTATTAAGATATCAGAAGAGGGAGTTCTCTTTAGATCCTATCGTGATGGGAGCCCCATTTTGCTTACTCCTGAATCATCAATTCAAGCTCAAAAAGCTCTCGGTGCCGATATTATTATTCCCTTTGATGAACTACCACCCTACCACATTGATCCTAAAAAGCTGAAACAGTCTCTTGATCGGACGCATCGTTGGGAAGAGCGCTCTCTTATGGAGCACCGCAAAGATCCACAGCAACAAGCTATCTATGCTGTCGTGCATGGCGGAATCGATAAAGCATTGCGCACCTTAAGCTGCCAAGTACTTTCAAATCTCCCCTTCGATGGCTATGCTATCGGAGGCAGTGTCGGTAAAAATAGGCAGGAAATGGTAGAGATGCTTGCACATACCGTTCCTCAGTTACCTAAGAATCTACCGAATCATCTCTTAGGAATCGCCGATCTACCCTCCATAGATGAGATTGTAAAACTTGGAATCGATACATTCGATAGCTCATATCCTACAAGGAGTGCACGTCATGGCTCAGTTTTTGTAAGCAACGGCCAGCAACTTAAGCTTCTTCAAACAAAGTATAAAGACTTTCATGAACCGATTGAAAGAACGTGTGAATGTTATACCTGTCTTAACTATACCGTTTCCTACATTCATCATCTCTATAAAGCAAAAGAGCTTGCAGGACTTACTCTTGCAACGCTGCATAATGTACATTTTATGGTACAGTTGATGAAAAACTATCAGGAAGCTATATTAAATGATGAGCTCTAAATGACCTATAAAAAGATTTCCTCAGCTACGAACCCCGTTATTAAGGCCATCGTAAAGCTCCATACCGCCTCTGAGCGTAAGAGAAGAGGCCTATTTATTTTAGAAGGACAACGAGCCCTGAGTACTGCGCTTACAAAGCTACGTCCTGAGGCTCTCTACTGCACTGAAAAAATGCTCCCGCAAGCAGAAAAGCTTCTTGAAAATGGCGAAATCATCGTGGTATCAGACACTGTCATGAAAAAGCTCAGCACGGCTACCTCGCCAAGTGGGCTTCTTGCTATCGTTCCTATTCCTCAAGAGCCCTCTCCTGCAAAGCTTGGTCCAGGCTT